>CAYYHP010000042.1:0-17997 GCA_964471815.1 uncultured Rhodanobacteraceae bacterium | reverse complement strand
CGGCAAGGTTGTCCACCTTGAGTACCATGCCGCCCCAGAGGACGGGCGCGCCGGTATAGCGCTCCGGCGCGATGGCGACATCGCGCGGCATGGCGGCGAGCGGCGTGCCGTGCGGGCGGATCGGTGGAGCCGTCGCGCAGGCGGCGAGGAGCACGACCGGCAAGAGGGCGAGATACGGCGGCAGGCGGACCGACATGGGCATCATCGAGAAACAGGAAGGCACACTGCTATTTTCCACCGATCCGCGGTTGCTGGATATCGACCTCATCCATGCCTTCCTGAGCGGCGAGTCCTACTGGGTGCCGGGCATCCGGCGCGACAAGCTCGAGACTGCCATCGCCCATTCGCTGTGCTTCGCCGTCTATGACGGAGGCCGTCAGGTCGCCTTCGCCCGCGTGGTCACCGATCGGGTCGGCTTCGCCTATCTCGCCGACGTGTTCGTTATACCGGAACGGCGCGGCGAGGGTCTCGCCAAGCGACTGATGGCCTTCGTCCTCGAGCATCCCGATCTGCAGGGACTGCGCCGGTTCGCGCTCGCCACGCGCGATGCCCACGGCCTGTATGCGCAATTCGGCTTCCGTCCGCTCACGGCGCCCGAGCGTTGGATGGAACGTTTCGATGGCGAGGCGCTGTCGCGCCCTTGAACGATCGCCAGCCGGGTCTCATCACTCGCCGGCCAGCCATTCGATCCGGTGGCGGGTGAAGCGGCTCTGTGCGAGGTGCTGGGCGAGCAGCGGCATCAGTTCCTGCAGGAGCCGATCGAACTTCCACGGCGCGTTGACGATCAGCATGCCGCAACCATTCAGGCGCAGTGCCGAGTTGTCCGGGTGCAGCAGCAGCTCGGCGACGAGCACCTTGCGCAGGCCGCTCGTCGCGAGGCGACGATGGAACGGCGCGACGTGTTCGCGCAGCTTGATCGGGTACCAGACGGCATAGATGCCGTTGGACCAGCGTGCCTGTGCAGTCGCCAGCGCTGCCTCGATGGTGTGGAATTCGGCGTCCTGTGCCTCGAACGGCGGATCGATCAGCACCAGTCCACGCTTTTCCTTCGGCGGCAGCAGGGCCTTCAGCGCGGCATAGCCGTCGCGCTCGTGGACCGCGACGCGCGCATCGCCGCGGAACAGCTCGCGCAGCTTCGCGGCTTCGTCAGCCTGCAGCTCGCAGAGCTGGGCACGGTCGCCGTCGCGCATCAGCAGGGCCGCAATCAGCGGCGAGCCCGGATACAGCGCGAGGTCGTGCGCGGGCCGCTGGCTGTTCAGGGCACGCACCAGGTTCAGGTAGATGTGCAGACTGGCCGGCAGCCGCGTGGCGTCGAGCAGGCGCAGGATGCCGTCGCGCGCCTCGCGGGTCTTCAGCGCTTCCTCGCCATGCAGGTCGTAGCGCCCGCTGCCGGCATGGGTATCGACGTAGCAGAACGGTGTCGGCTTCTGCTTGAGCGCTTCCAGCAGGCCGACCAGCACAGCGTGCTTGAACACGTCGGCGAAGTTGCCGGCATGGAATGCATGACGGTAGTTCATCCCTGGGATTCCCACAGCCGTTGCCGGTCCTCCGCAGTATAAGGACCGCGACGATCTGCGCCACCTCCATGTGCTTGCCCGACCTGGAGGCGCGGTGCATCATGCAGGCATGCGCATGCTGTTCACCCGGTTTCGCCGGCTCGCCCGCCGCCATCCCTGGCTCGCGGGCATGCTGGCGTTGCTGCTCGTGTTCACGCAGGGCGTGGCGTTCGGAACGAGTTCAGCCGGTTCATCCGCCCACGTGCGGGCGCATGCCGCATGCCATGACATCGCCGCGATGGCGCAGGCATCGGGGCATGCCTCTGTGCCCACGCATGGCTTTCCGACCGGCGATGCGGCGAAGTCGGGCACCTGTCCCTGCAGCCAGACCAGCGGCTGCGGTTGTCCGCAGGCCGTATCGGCCTTTCCGCCGTTCGATCCGATGCCGCTCGCATCGCTCCTGCCATCCGCCGTGCGGCCGGCATGGCCAGCCCTGGCGATGAAGTCGCACGCCTCGCCACCGCCGCTGCGGCCGCCGATCGCCTGATCTCCCGTTGCCGTCATGGCGCCGCCCATCGCGGGCGGCGACCGAGTACGTCCCGACGCGGCCAATGGTGTCGCGTCGTCATGGAGATCGACCATGCAATACCCGAACTACCGTGCCGTCGCGGCGTTCTCGCTCGCGACGCTGATGCTGGGCGGCTGCGCGCGTTTCGAGGCGCGACGTGGCCTGGATGAAACCGCCAAACTCGCCGAGGCACGCGGCATCGCCGTGCCGGCGGATGCCGCCAGCGATTGCCGTGAACCGGCGAGTGGCCTGCAGACGCTGCTCGCCACACCGCTCGACGCAGAGCGGGCCGTACAGGTCGCGCTGACCTGCAATCCCGGCATCGCCGCGGAATACGCACGACTCGGCATCGCGCGCGCCGAGGCCTTCGAAGCAGCGCGTCTCGCCAACCCGCGCATCGAGATGTCGGCCCTGGACAGTTCCGCACCGGGTGCCGCCGCGCAGCTCGGTGCGGGCATCGCGCAAAGCTTTACGAGCCTGATCCTGCGCGGGCCGCGCACGCGGCTCGCCGAGGGCGAATTTCTGCGTGCCCAGCAACTCCTCGCCGGCAGCATTCTGGTGCTCGCCGACGACGTGCAGGCCGCGTATTACCATGCCGTCGGCGCCCGTCAGGTGCGCGTGCTGCACGAGACCATCGCGGAAGCCGCAGAGGCCTCCGCGGAACTCGTCCGTCGTTATCGCCAGGCCGGCAATCTCAGCGCGCGCGAACAGGCCGAGGCCGAAGCCGAAGCGGCCGAAGCCCAGGCTGCCTTGCTCGACGCACGCAGTGAGGAAGCTGAGCGTCGTGGCGAGCTCGGCGTGCTGCTCGGCCTGCCGCCCGCAACCGGCTGGGTGTTGCCGGATGGTCTCGGCTTGCCGGTCCTGCACGAGGATGCCGCCGACGATCTCGCTGCGCTCGCGATGCAGAGCCGGCTCGACCTGCTCGCCGCCCGGCAGCTCGTCGCGATGCTCACCGACCAGGCCGTATCCGCGCGGCGTCATCGCCTGCTCGGTGATGCGGAGGTCGGCCTGAGCTACGAGCGCGACGGCGATCGCACGCGCCTACTCGGCCCGACGCTCGGCATCGAGCTGCCGCTGTTCAATCGCGGCCAGGGCGCGACCGCACGCGCCGCGGCCTGGCGCGACTGGAGCATGGCCGAGCAACGCCGGCTCGACATCGAGGTACGGAACGCCGTGGCGACCGGCGTGGTGCGCGTCGCGCATGCACGGGCACGCGTGGACGAGTTGCGCGAACGCCTGCTGCCGCGCCGTGCGGCCGTGGTCGACCGCATGCAGGAGGAGGTCAACTTCATGCTGCGCGGCACCTTCGAGCTGCTCGCCGCGCGGCGCGAGCAATACCGCGCGTTCGAGGCTTATCTCACGGCCCTGCGCGACTACTGGCTCGCCCGCGTCGCGCTGACGCGTGCAGTCGGCGCGCGCCTGCCGAGCGAGGATTGCCCGGCCGACGGGAACGCGGCTCCCCAGGCGCTCCTGAATCCGCCCGGGGCCGATGCCCCGGGACCTACCGACATGGCGCATGGCCACGACCACGCGCAGCATGCCGCGATCGCCGGGCACGGCGAGCACGACCAGGGCGAGGCCGGCGCGGTCTCGACGCCTGACGCATCCGTGCAGCAGTCAGCTACGCCTACGCGCCACGCGATACCTCCGGCGGCGCGTGGCGGATCACGCGATGCGTCCGGCGGCAACGGATCCGCACGGACCGCACCGAGGAGCGGCGAGGCCGGCAGACATCGCCACGACAGCGGTGAGCATGCCAAGCCGGCGGATTCATCGCCGCCCCCTGCCGATACCCACTCCGACCATCACCACGTGGCTACGGACGATGCCGGCCACGGCGAAGGAGGCACGCCATGAAACTCACCCGTCGAGACTGGCTGGTCAGCACGGGCGTCGCCGCCCTTCTGCCGGTCGCCACACGCCTCGAGGCGCAGGCCAACGCGCCGCAAGCCACGAAGGCCGCCGCCGATCAGGGTCACGTGCCGGTACGCACACCGAACGGCTGGACGCTGCCGTATCGCCTGCGCGATGGCGTGAAGGAATTCCACCTCGTCGCCGAAGAGATCGAGCACGAGTTCGCGCCGGGCTGCAAGGCGCGCTGCTGGGGCTACAACGGCAGCACGCCGGGGCCGACCCTCGAGGCTGTCGAGGGCGACCGTGTGCGGATCTTCGTCACCAACCGCCTGCCCGAGCACACCAGCATCCACTGGCACGGCATCCTGCTGCCGAACGGCATGGACGGCGTCGCCGGCCTCATTCAGCCGCCGATCGCGCCCGGCGAAACCTTCGTCTACGAGTTCACGCTGTGCCAGCACGGCACCTACATGTACCACCCGCATGCCGACGAGATGACCCAGGTCGCGTTCGGCATGATGGGCCTGTTCGTGATTCATCCCGCAGCCGGCGAGCCGGAGCCGATAGCGCGTGACTACGCGATGCTGTTGCACAATTGGGCGCTGCATCCGGGCACTTACCGGCCGGATCCGTCCGTGATGACCGAGTTCGATCTGTGGACGCTCAACAGCAAGGTGTTCCCGGCGACCGAGCCGATGGTCGCGCGCAGCGGCGAGCGCGTACGCATCCGCCTCGGCAACCAGTCGATGTGGAACCATCCGATGCACCTGCACGGCATGACCTTCGAGGTGACCGGCGGCGAGGGCGGCCGCTGGTCGAAGCCGTGGCGCAGTGCGGCGACGGAGATCGTCGGCGTGGGCCAGACCCGCGATCTCGAGTTCATCGCCGTTCCGGGCGACTGGGCCTTCCACTGCCACATGTCGCATCACACGATGAATACGATGGGGCACGGCATTCCGAACCCGGTGGGCGTGGATCAGGCGGACGTCGAAGCGCGCATCCGCCGCCTGCTGCCAGGTTACATGGCGATGGGCGCGAATGGCATGGCTGAGCATCAGGACCATGTCGATTCCGGCCACATGCGGGGGCCGGAGAACACGCTGCCGATGATGATGGGCAAAGGGCCGTTCGGGAATCTCGAGATGGGCGGCATGTTCACGCTGATCAAGGTGCGCGATGATCTCGCGCCGGGCGATTACCGCGATCCGGGATGGTTCGTCGCGCCGGCCGAGACCCGTGCACGCCGCGTGAGCCGCGATCCCGGCTTCGGCGCGCCACTGCGTCGACCGGACGTGAAGCGCTGAGGTGGCGAAAGTACCCGCCACGGCCGGCGACGGTCCGGTCGTGGCGGGTTCTGCATGCCGGTGCCGGGCATTCGCGGCGCGACTCGTGACCTCTCGCCGGGCCTGCCCTGCAACCGGTTGCCCCATGCCTGTGGCCGACATGGGACAGATGGCGTAAGCCGGCGCTTGACTCTGGACCCGACTCCAGGGTTCAAACTCCGCCCGGAGGATCGAACCATGCCTGTCGTCCGCTCTGCACTGACCATCGGCCACGTCGCGCGCGAGGCCGGGGTGAACATCGACACCGTGCGTTACTACGAGCGCGCCGGGTTGCTGCCGCCACCGCGGCGTCGCGCATCGGGCTATCGCGATTACGACGCGGAGGTCGTGCCGAAGCTGCGCTTCATCCGCCGCGCCAAGGAACTCGGCTTCAGCCTCGACGACATCCGCGACCTACTCGCGCTGTCGGTCGATCGCGAACGCGGTGTGCATGGCGTGCGCGAGCGTGCGGCGGCACGGCTCGCCGAGGTCGAGACGCGCATCGCCGAGCTGCGGCGCGTGCAGCGCGGCCTGCGCCAGCTCGTTGCGGCCTGCCCGGGGCATGGTGCCCTCGAAGGCTGCCCGATCCTCGCCGCACTCGGCAGGGAGAACCCGACATGACATCACCCCAGGAGCCCGGCACCTGCTGCCATGGCCGTGCGACGCACGCCGTCACACCTGCGATGACCGGCGCGAAGTCCGTGCCCGATCCCGGTAGCACGCCACACGCCTGCTGTGACCATCCGGCAGTGGCATCCGATTCGCCGGAGTCCTGTTGCCATGGTGATTCGCCCGAGTCGAAGGAGGCGGCGCACACGCAATCAATGGCGCAGGCTTGCTGCGGCCCTTCATCGCCGGATCCCGTGGCATCCGGATCCTGCTGCCACGCCGATGCATCGAAGCCGAAGGAATCGGCACACGCCGAATCGACGGCGCAGGCCTACTGTGGCCATTCGCCACCGGCAAGCACCAGGGACGAGCGGCTCGCGCGCGATCCGGTCTGCAACATGCGCGTCGATCCGGCGACCGCGCGCCATGTCGTGCATGCCGGGCACGACTGGTATTTCTGCTCAGCGCATTGCGTGACGAAATTCGAGGCCGACCCGGCGCGCTATCTGGATGGCCCTCCGCCGCCGGCTCCGGCCGTGGCCGGGGCAATCTATACCTGCCCGATGCATCCGGAGATCCGGCAGGATCATCCCGGCGATTGCCCGCTGTGCGGCATGGCGCTCGAACCGCTGATGCCGAGCCTCGACGCGGACGACGACGGCGAACTGCGCGCGCTCGCGCGGCGCTTTGCCCTGTGTGCTGCGCTGAGCCTACCCGTGCTCGGCGTGGCGATGGGTCCGCATCTGTTCGGTTGGCACCTGCCGGCACCGTGGGACACGTTTGCCGCCTGGTTCGAGGCGGTCCTGGCGAGCCTCGTGATGCTCTGGGGTGGCCGCAGCTTTTTCGTGCGCGGTTGGCGCTCGCTCAGGCCGTGGTCGCCGAACATGTATACGCTGATCGCGCTCGGTACCGGCGTGGCCTGGTTGTACAGCCTCGTGGCCTTCCTCGCGCCGGGTCTGTTCCCGGACGGGCTGCGCGATGCGCACGGTCGTGTAGCCGTGTACTTCGAGGCCGCGGCGGTGATCGTCACGCTCGTCCTGCTCGGCGACCTGCTCGAACTGCGTGCGCGGCGGCGCACCGGCGAAGCGCTGAAAAGCCTGCTCGGCCTCGCCGCGAAGAGCGCGCATCGCGTGAATGCCGACGGCAGCGAAACGGACGTCGATCTCGTCGAGGTGCAGGTCGGCGACCGCTTGCGCGTGCGGCCGGGCGAGAAGATCCCGGTGGATGGCACGGTCGAACAGGGCGCGAGCAGTGTCGACGAATCCATGCTCACCGGCGAACCGCTGCCGGTCGACAAGAGCGTCGGCGACCGTCTCGCCGGCGCGACGCTGAACCAGACCGGTACGTTGCTGATGCGCGCCGAGCGCGTGGGCAGCGAGACCCTGCTCGCGCAGATCGTCGCGCGCGTCGCCGAGGCGCAGCGTTCACGCGCACCGCTGCAGCGCGTGGCCGATCGTGTGGCGGCCTGGTTCGTGCCGGCCGTTGCCGCGATCGCCACGCTGGCCTTCGTCGCCTGGCTCGCGCTCGGCCCGGATCCGCGACTCGCGCATGCACTGGTCGCCGCGGTATCCGTGCTAATCATCGCCTGTCCGTGTGCGCTCGGCCTCGCCACACCGATCTCGATCATGGTCGCGAGCGGCCGCGGTGCGCGGCTCGGTGTGCTGTTCCGTGACGCTGCGGCGATCGAGGCGCTCGGTGCCGTCGACACGCTGGTGATCGACAAGACCGGCACCTTGACCGAAGGCCGGCCGAGCCTGCGCGAGGTCGTGGCACTGAACGGCTTCGCGCGCGACGAAGTGTTGCGCCTCGCCGCCTCGCTGGAGCGCGCGAGCGAGCATCCGCTCGCGCGTGCGATCGTCGCCGCGGCGGAAGCGGAAAGACTCGCCCTGGCAGATGTTGAGGACTTCCTCGCACCGACAGGACGCGGCGTGACCGGCCGTGTCGAGGGACATCGGCTCGCGCTCGGCAATGTGCGCCTCATGGCCGAGGCCCACGTCACGGTCGATGCGGAGAACGCCGCGCGCGCCGAGGCGCTGCGCGATGCTGGCGCGACGGTGATGCTGCTCGCCGTCGATGGGCGGCTCGCGGGCCTCATCGCCGTCGCCGACCGGATACGTGCTGGCATGACTGACACGGTGCGGACATTGGCGCACGATGGCCTGCGCCTCGTCATGATGACCGGCGACAATGCGCGAACCGCACGGGCGGTCGCGGCCGAGCTGGGCATCGCGACGGTGCATGCCGAGGTCACGCCGGCCGACAAGGCCGCCGAGGTCGAGCGCCTGCAGCGCGCCGGACACCGTGTCGCGATGGCCGGCGATGGCATCAACGACGCGCCGGCGCTCGCCGCCGCGGATGTCGGCATCGCGATGGGAACGGGCACCGACATCGCCATGCAGAGTGCCGCCGTCACGCTCGTCAAGGGCGATCTCGCGGCGATCCTGCGCGCACGGGCACTGTCGCGCGCGACGGTGCGCAACATCCGTCAGAACCTGTTCCTTGCGTTCGCCTACAACAGCCTCGGCGTGCCGATCGCGGCCGGCCTCCTGTATCCGCTGACCGGCTGGCTGCTCTCGCCGATGATCGCCGCGCTGGCGATGAGCCTGAGTTCCGTATCGGTCGTCACCAGCGCGTTGCGGCTCGGCCGCGTGCGGCTCGCCTGAACGTGGCCATTCAGGCGTGCGGCAGCACGTGCCGTCGCGACTGCCGCACCTTCCAAACGTGGATGCCGAGCAGCAGTGGCAGCGCCAGACCGAGCATCCAGTGCGTGATCGAAGACGCGCCGCGCAGGCGATCATCGGCGACGTAGTAGAGCAGGTAACCGGTCAACGAGAGTACGCCGAAGGCCGCGGCCAGGCCGCCGCCGCTGCGCCGCCGCTGGCCCGCGGACCACGCCCAGACCACGTGCCGGCCCCACAGCAGACCGGCGAGCCACAGCGCGGCGAATGCCGCAGCGCCGTGCAGCTTGAGCCACCAGGCTTCGAGCGGATGCGGAATGTCGCCGAATGCGCCGGGCAGGCGCAGCGCGTAGTGGAACAGCAACCAGGCCGAGCCGGTCGACCAGGCGACTGTGGTGATCGTGTAGACCAGCCGGCGATGGCCCTTCGAGAGCCGCGGGGCGGCGCGATCGACATGGCTCCGACGCCCGGTCATGCGTGGCCCTCGATCAGCCGCCAGCCGCCGTCGCGGTCATGGATGCAGGCGCTTGCGGCGTAGCGCGGCAGCAGCAGCCGGCCGGCGATCGGATCGGCCATCAGTACCTTGGTCAGGGCGTCGGCGATCATGCAGCGTGCGGCGAGCACGGCGACGGTGCGCCCGGGCGGCACCCGCCGCCGGCGCCGTCCATGCAGATGCACCGCGCTGCGTGCGAGCGGCTCGTCGCGCGGCGGGTGGTCCTGCGCGCTGCTGGTCGCCACCGCACCATCGGCGAGTTCCAGTGCCGGCGCGCCGGTATCGGCCGCCGTGCCGCGCAGATGGATCACCTCGGCCGCATGGCCGAATACGCGCAGGTCGCCGCCGGCATTCACGATGCCTTGCGCGATGCCGCGTTCGCGCAGGGTCGCGACCGCGCAATCGACCGCGTGGCCCTTGGCGATCCCGCCGAGATCGAGCCACAGCGGACGCCGGAAAAGCACGCGATCGGCCGCGTCGATGCGCACGTCCTGCCAGCTCGCGCTGGCATCGGCCGGCGACGCGTCCGGCGCGGGCAGCGCGCCGCGTTCGACGAGCCGCGCGGCGATCGTCGGATCGAAGGCGCCTTGCGAATCGGCGGCTATACACAGCGCGGCACGCAGCACCGTTGCGGTGTCGGGATGCACGCGCACCGCCCGGCGCGCCGCCTCGCGGTTCAGATGCGCGAGCTCGCTGTCCGCTGCATGAAAGCTCAGTCGGTGGTGCAGGGCGGCGATGCGCGCGAACGCGGCATCGATCGCCGCGAGCGCGCCGACCGCATCGGTACTGGCGACGCGGATCTCGACGAGCGTGCCGAGCCATGGCCGTACACGCGCGATCCAGATCGATGCCGGCTCAGCCATGCGCGGCTCCGGCCAGCACGGCTTGCTGGAAGCGCAGCAGACGCTGCACGCCCTCGGTGACATGGCGGCACGACAGCGTCGCACCGGAGATGTTGCGCACGTCGCTGCCGAATACCGGCGGATGCGCGGCATCCCTGCCGATGAACTGCCGGCGCCAGGCCGGCAGACGAATTTCGCTGCCGTGTGTCTCGCGGTATTCGAGCACGTCGAGCGCGAGGATGCGGCCCGCACGGTCCAGCGCGACCGCGTAGGTGATCAGTTCCGTCTTGCCTATCACGCGATCGACGAGCAGCCAGCCGAGCACACCGTCCGCGCTGCGCGCTTCCCAGACCTTGGGCGCGCGGACCGGCGCTGCGCCGCTGCTCTCGCCGGCGGCCCAGGCCTGCACGGCCGATGTCGGCGGCGCGAGGGTGGCGAACGAGACGGCCTCCGGGAACGCCGCGCGCTGCGCGTCCTCGATGCTCAGATACTGCGCGGCATACGCCGCGTGCAGCGCGGGCACGGTGCCGAGGGGAAGCAGCCAGCGGGCTCGCATCGTCATGGCTCCGGTTGCGGGCCGCATGGCGCCTGCCACGCGGCCCGTACGACTCAGAACATGTAGCCCATGCCGAGATCGAAGCGGTTCTTCGTGTCGTCGACGTCGAAGTGCTGGTAATCAGCCTTGAACACGATGTTCGGATTGAGCCAGTAGTTCGCACCGATCGTCCAGACGTGCTCGGCCGGCGCGGTATCCGGAGCGAGGCCGATCGGTGCCGGCGCGTAGGCCGCCGCGGTGTTGAAGGCTTCGTAGCGCAGGAACGGTGCGAGCGAGGAATCATCCCGTTCCCACACCTTCCACGCACCCTGCACGTAGCCGCCCCAGAACGACTCGGGCACCGGCGTCGGGTTGCCGAGCAGGGTCAGGTTCAGCGCTTCGGTATCGCTGATGTGACCGTGCGCATACAGAGCCTGCACGTCGAACGGGCCGCTCTGCCAGCGTGCATGCGCTTCGGCGAGCACGAGCCGGGCATCCGCGGCCGGATACTTCTCCATGCCTTGGGCGAGCTTGCCGGTGAACACGCCACCGCCGAGCGTGAGACCCGGAATGCCCTGCCAGTTGCCCGCCACAAACAGCGACGGATCACGTGCCTTGGCAAGCTGCATTTCTTGATGGATGCTGCCGAGCGGCGATTCGCGGCCCTCGTCGGAGGTCGCGTCCCATTTGCCGAGGTCGAAGCCGGTGGTGAGACCGGCGCTCCAGCTGAAGCCCGCCGCCGTGGTCCCGTACAGCGCCACGCCGCCCTCGCGCCAGGTGCTCGGGATGATCGCGGTCTCGACGAAGTTGCGCTCGACGCCGTAATAGGTCGGCGGCTCGTGGCGCTCGTTGAGGAGGCCGAGCGGCATCAGCATCAGACCCGCGCGCAGGCCGAGCGAGGGATGGATCTCGTGCTCGATCAGGAGCTGTTCGACCGCCGCTTCGCCCTTGTCATCGGCCGAGACGATCGCGTGTTCCCATTCGAATTCGCCGACGATGCGCGTCGTGTCGTCCACGCGGTGCGTGAAGCCGAGTACTGCGCGACGCAGGTCGGCCTGTGCGGCCGCGGCTTTCGCGGTCGGTCGGTTGTAGTTGAGTTCCGCATAGCCGGTGAGCTGCGTGCCGGAATCGCGGTTCGCACGGTCCTCGGCCGTCGCAGGTGCCGGCACCGCGGCAGCCGATGCGGCCGATGCCGGGGTGACGGGCGCGCGCTCCTGGCGCAGCGTGGCGATCTCCCGTTGCAGGGCCTGCAACTGGGCGCGCAGTTCGGCGACTTCGCTGCGCAGGCCGGCGTCATCGGCCTGCGCGAGCGGTGCGAAGGCGAGGATCGCGGCGAGCGCCGCGGCGATTCGGGTACGGGTCATCGGGTTGCTCCGTCAGGTCAATCGTCGTGGCCGAGGCTGCGCGCCGGATCGGCGGTATCCGTGCGCGGGTCGTAGCCGTCGGTGAGGGTGTGCAGGAAGGCGACGATCGCGGCGATCTCGCTTTCGTCGAGACGCGGCGTCTGGCCGGGCTTGCGGTCGTACGGCACTTCCAGCGTGTTGACATTGCCGCGCAGTGCGGGCGGCAGGTCGTCGAACTTCTGCACGACGCCGTTCGCGTCGCGCGGGTAGAACTCCTCGGGGTTCGTGTCGCGGCGCGCGTAGAAGCGCACGGCCTCGCTCAGCGAGCGGAACACGCCGTTGTGGAAGAACGCATGCCGCGTGGCGACGTTGCGCAGCGTGGGCACCTTGAACGCACCGCACAGGTCGCGCCGGTTGGCGAGGTCGATGCGATCCGGGCCGCACAGGCCGAGGTCGTAATAGTCCGGATCGGCGGTCGCGGGTATCGCCGGGTTGCGCGGCGCACCGAGTGCGTCGAAAGTGAAATCGGTGAACAGCGGAAACGAGCCGTCCGCACCGCGTGCGCTCGGATGACAGGCGGCGCAGTTGCCCTTGTCCGGGCGGTTGAACAGCGCGAGGCCACGCAGCTCCAGCGGGCTCAGACGCAGGCGGCCGCGCAGAAACTCGTCGTACTTCGAATCGAACGGACGGAATTCGCGTGCCGTGCGTTCGTACTGCTCGATCGAGAACAGGATGCGGAAGAATGCGCCTTCAGTGTCGGCGAACACGTTCGCGCCGTAGACCGCACGGAAGTCGTCGGCATAGGCCGCGTGCTCGACCTTGGCGACGACCTCGGCCGGCGAGGCATTCGCCATCTCGTGCGGCGCGGTGAAGGGGCGTGCGGCCTGTTCGAGCGGCGAATTGGCGCGACCATCGCGGTTCATGCCGCCGACCGGCGTGCCTTCCTTGTCGAAGCCGAACGGCATCGTCATGTCCAGATAGCGCAGCGAAGGCGCAGTGCGGAAACCCGGCACGTCCAGTCCGGGGCCACCGGGCGGCACGAGTCCCTCACTCGGCGAGGCATGCGCATGCGCCGGCGAGTGGCAGCTCGCACAGGACATCGCGCCCGAGGCCGACAGGCCCGGATCAGCAAAAATCGCCCTGCCGAGCGAGGCGGGCGTCGGTGCGGAGACCGCGAGGCCCATGCCAGGCAGGAGACAGGCAATGGCCGCGAGCCACGCGATGGGGTGGCGTATGGAATGGATCGACGGAGGCATGGGTACGGACGGCTGATGCGATTCTGAATTGCGAATGAGAATGAATCGCATTTGATTGTTTGCTGTCGGGCGCCGCCCTGTCAAGCGCGCCGTCGCCGCTTTGCTGTGGCTACCGGAATGCCTGCGGGTCGATGCCCTGGCGATGGGCCGTAAGGCGCGCATCGGACGCGATGTACCGGGATCGGCGCGCACGCCTGAATTGCGCCGGCCGATGCCGTCGGCATGGCGACGGCGACGACCATGCTGGCCGAGGCGTGGGCAGCGTCCGTGACGACCGGAAAGTCCGGCCAGCCATGCCACAATCGCCAGCTGCGGTGACTGTGCCGCGCTCTGCCGACATCGACGACGCCATGCAGATACAGACCTGTCGCGGTACAGAGGTCGCGCCGCATCTCGATGCGGTCGCCGCGCTGCGCATTGCGGTGTTCCGCGACTGGCCCTACCTCTATGACGGCGACCGGGCCTACGAGGCGCACTACCTCGCCACGTATGCGCGCTCGCCGCGCAGCCTGTTCGTGCTGGCCTTCGATGGCGATCGGGTCGTCGGTGCTTCGACCGCGATTCCGATCGCCGACGAGACGGCATCCTTCCAGCAGCCTTTTCGCGAACACGGCATCCCGCTCGAGCAGGTTTTCTATTTCGGCGAGTCGGTATTGTTGCCCGCTTATCGCGGCCGTGGTCTCGGCCATCGCTTCTTCGACGAGCGCGAGGCCTGCGCGCGCCGGCTCGGCGGCTTCACGACGACCGCGTTCTGTGCGGTCGAGCGTGCGCCGGACGATCCGCGCCGGCCGGTCGGGCATCGCGACAACGACGCGTTGTGGTCGAAGCGCGGCTACCGGCGTCAGGACGACATGTTCTGCGAACTCGACTGGCAGGAGATCGGCCGCGACGCGCCGAGCCGCCATCGCCTGCGCTTCTGGCTGCGCGACCTGGAGCCATCGGCATGATCGTGCGTCTCGCGCTCGCCCAGTGGCTGATCGGAGAGCCAGCGGATTTCGATGCGTTCGCCACACGCGTTCAGGCGGCCATCGAGCGGCATGCCGCCGCCGGCGTGCACATCGTGGTCTGGCCCGAGTACCTCTCGCTCGAACTCGCGGCGATGTTCGAGGCAGAGGTGCGTGGCGACTTCGTGCGCTCGCTCGCCGCACTGCAGGCGTATCACCCGGCCTATGTCGATTTGTTCGCGACGGAGGCGCGCCGGCATGGCCTGTACCTGCTGGCAGGTACCTTCCTGCACGCCCAGCCGGATGGCCGCTACCGCAACCGCGCGCTGCTGTTCACGCCTGACGGTGATTGTCTGTGGCAGGACAAGCTCACGCTGACCGGATTCGAGCGGCAGGC
Organism: uncultured Rhodanobacteraceae bacterium; assembly: GCA_964471815.1. Taxonomy (GTDB): domain Bacteria; phylum Pseudomonadota; class Gammaproteobacteria; order Xanthomonadales; family Rhodanobacteraceae; genus Tahibacter. The sequence continues at coordinate 3,660 of CAYYHP010000042.1, read as the reverse complement.
AGGCGTGATCGAGCCCGGCGATGAGCTGTGTGTGTTCGACACCGCCTTCGGGCGGCTCGCCGTCAACGTCTGTTACGACAGCGAATTCCCGCTGTATGCGCGTGCCCAGTGCGAGGCCGGGGCGCGATTGATCCTCTTGCCGAGTTGTACCGACACGCCGGCCGGCGCGACCCGCGTCCGGGTCGGCGGCATGGCGCGGGCGCTCGAGAATCAGGTCTATGTGGCGCAGGCCGTGACGGCCGGCGTGGCGCCGTGGAGCCCGGCGCTCGATATCAACACCGGCATCGCCGCGGTCTATGCGCCGAGCGATCGCGGCCTGCCGCCGGATGGCCTGGTCGCGTGCGCCGCACACGACAGCGAATGGCTGGTCACCGACATCGACCTCGACCTGCTCGTGCGCGTGCGCGAACACGGCCAGGTGGCGAATGCCGCGGACTGGGGCCGGCAGCTCCGTCCGGACGTTGCGAGGGCACGCGTGCTGCGCGGCTGAGCGCCGCATATACGCTCAGGCGAACAGGCTCGCCCCCGGCACGAGCCACAGCGAGACGCTGGCGAGCAGCGTGCCGATCAGGCTCGCGGCGAGCACATCGCTCGGATAGTGCAGCCCGAGCACCACGCGCGAGGCGGCGACGAGCAGCGAGAACGGCACGAGGATCGGCCAGAGCGCCGGAAAGTAGGCGAGTGCGACGAGCGTGAAGGCGACGGCGTGCAGGGTATGGCCGGACGGGAGGCTGAACTCGTCGAGCGGCGGCACGTGCGCGACGATTCCGGCGTGGCTGCGGAACGGACGCGGCCGGCGTGTCCAGCGCTTCAGGCGACGATAGAGCGTGAGCGCGACCAGCCCGGTCGCTGCCATGTGCAGCGCCGCCTTCACGCCGTGCGTGCCACCGGCAACGGCGAGCGCACCCATCAGCGCGTACCAGAACACACCGTCGCCGAGACGGCTGACGAGGCCGAAGAACCGGGTGATCGCGCGGCGCGCACCCCAGCGGTTCGCCGACAGGCAAACGCGCCATTCACCGCTAGATGCCGCGAGGCGATTCCAGACTTCCGCAGTGCTCATCGACGGTGTCCACGGTGAGGGAACGCAGGATTTCGACGAATGCGGCGATGACCGCATCCGGGCTCAGTGCCTGCACAGCCTCGCGCGCCAGGCGCCCGGCCGCGCGCCGGCGCTGTGCGTCGCGCGCGAATAGGCTGGCCGCCGCGAGGAACTCCGCCTCGTCGCCGCGCGTCACGCGCAGGCCGTCGAGACCGTGCGCGATGTGCTCGCGGGCCGCGCCGTAGTCGAACGCCACCGTGGCCAGTCCGCTCGCCATCGCTTCGAGCGTGACGTTGCCGAAGGTTTCAGTCAGGCTTGGAAACAGGAACAGGTCGCCGCTGGCGTAATGGCGGGCGAGATCCTCGCCATGCCGCATGCCGGCGAAGACGAAATCTGGATTGGCCGACTCAAGTGCGGCACGCGCCGGGCCATCGCCGACGATCACACAGCGCGCGGTTGGACATTCGCGCTGGATCGCGCGGAAGGCGCGGGTGAGCAGGGCGAGATTCTTTTCGGCAGCGACACGGCCGACATGCACGACCGCGACGTCGTCCGCAGCGAGTCCCCAGGCCGCACGCAGCGCGGGATCGTGGCGTGCCGGCGTGAACAGGCTCGTGTCGACCGCACGGCGCAGGATGCGCACATGGCGAAAACCGCGGGCGGTGAGGAATTCGACCAGCTCGCGGGTCGGTACCAGCGTCGCCGCCGCACGACCGTGGAAGCGACGCAGCCAGGCGAACACCAGCGGTGTGAGCAGGCCGAGACCGTAGTGCCGCACGAAGTCGTCGAAGCGCGTGTGGAAGCCCGTACAGGCGGGTAGGCCGAGCCGGCGTGCGGTGCGCAGCGCGGATCTGCCGAGCGGCCCCTCGGTCGCGACATACACCGCATCCGGCCGCCATTCGCGCCAGCGCGCGGTGAGCCGGTGTCCCTCGGGCAGCCCGAAGCGCAGGCCTGGATAGCGCGGCAGCGCCGCGCCGCGCGTCAGCAGGCTCGAAATGCCGGACTCGGCACCCGGATCCGCAGGCTGGCGCGGGCGTACGATCTCGATCGCGTGGCCCTGTGCGGCGAGTCCGCGCGCCAGCGCCTGCACGGTCAGCGCGACGCCGTTGACCTCGGGAGGATAGGTTTCGCTGACGAGGGCGATGCGCATCGGCCCGCTCCGGAGTGCGACGCGGGCACTCTGGCCGGGCGCTGTTCCGCCGCGGTGACGATGCGGTGACAGTACGGTTGCATCGCGCTTGGCGCGGTGCGGATCAGCGCGGCGGTGCCGGTACGGAGCGAGCCGTCGCGGGTTCGATGCGGACTTCCACCACGCCGGCTTCGGCGAACGGCGTCTCGCTGTGCCGTTCGGTGCCGTCGGCATAGAGGCCGAACGATTGCGGCGTCACCACGAGATTCGTGACGCGCTTGCCTGCGACGAGCCGGCTCGTCCGCCCGAGATCGGCCGCACTGGCCCGCACCACGATATAGCCCTCGCGAGCCTCCGGCGCGTTGATGAACAGGGTGGCGGAATAGTCGGCTCCGCGCTTTCTGAACGTCTCGAACGGGTAATGCGCCAGCCGTTCGCCGGCATGGCTGACGACATCGACCTCCGCCGGCAGAACCGCCTCGCCGGAAGCCTTGGAGGTCAGCCGGATCTCCAGCGGAGGCGCGTATTCGCCGAGCGCGAGGACGAGCACCCGCCGCTCGTCGTGCTCACTGCGCAGGCAGCCGGACAGCTTGCCGAAATCGTATTCCGCCTCGGCCGCACGGCCCGGCCTCGACGCCGGAAGCGCCTGTGCTGCAAGGTCGGAAATGCGCTCCGCGCAGGGCGCGGCTTGCAGGCGGCACGTGCCCGCGGCCAGCATCAGCGCCACTCAAACGGCGCCCTGTCGGAGAGCGCTATGCGGGTTCATCAGAGCTGCCTCGCGAGTTCGGCGGCAGTCGCCTCGAAGGCGAGGCGCAGACCTTCGAGGGCGTCCGGTCCGGCCTGCTTGAGGCTGTCGAAGTTCGGGTATCGGTAGCGATCGTCGGCATTGATCGTGATGCCTTCCGCCACGAGCGGGAACACCGGGTTGTAGACGATGTTGTCCTCGAACAGCACGCTCTTCGCATCGCGATCGAGCAGACGGGCCGTCACCACGACCGTGGGGCGGTAAGGGGCATCGGGGCCACTGCCGGCGGCCGCATAGCCGACGAAATCGAAGTTCACGTCGAGCTGTGCGTCACTGGTCGCGGAGGCATAGCGACGGCGCAGTCCCCAGTAATCGCGTGGCGTTTTCATGGCTGCCGCTTCCGCGACGGGCATCTGCCAGGTCACGGCATAACCGCGGCTCGCAAGCTCGCGTTCGAGCGTTTCGCGGAAAATGGCGAGATGGTCGAAACCCGCGGCACGTGCCTGTTCCTGCAGCCAAGATCGCTTGGTGGCGCGATCGGCTTCCGCGATCAGTGCGCCAATCATGCCGAAGTTGTAACCCGGGTTGTTGGCGATGTAGACGCCGATCTCGGAGTGGCGCATCGGCAGGACCGTGAGGCTGCCGATCTCCGCATGCGCCTCCCTGTCGTAGGCGAGACGCTTCGGTGCGTTCACGCAGGCGCCGAGCAGCAAGGCGGCGCCGAGCACCCAAACCAGCCCGAGC
>CAYYHP010000041.1:0-18136 GCA_964471815.1 uncultured Rhodanobacteraceae bacterium | reverse complement strand
CGAACCAGGTCAACAACGCGCTCTGCTTCCCCTACATCTTCCGCGGCGCGCTCGATGTCGGCGCGACGACGATCAACGAGGCGATGAAGGTCGCCTGCGTGCATGCCATCGCCAATCTCGCGCAGCGCGAGGTCAGCGATGTCGCGGCGCGTGCCTATGGCGGCAAGCCGCTGTGCTTCGGTCCCGAATACCTGATTCCGCAGCCGTTCGATCCGCGCCTTCTCGTCGAGCTTGCGCCCGCGGTCGCCCAGGCGGCGATGGAGTCCGGCGTCGCCACACGGCCGCTCGCTGATGTCGCCGTCTATCGCGAACGACTCAACAGCTTCGTGTTCCGCACCGGCCTCCTGATGAAGCCGGTGTTCGATCGCGCCAAGGCCGCGCCGCAGCGCGTGGTGTATGCCGAGGGCGAGGAGGAGACCGTCCTGCGCGCGGTGCAGACGATCGTCGACGAAGGCCTCGCGCGGCCGATCCTGATCGGTCGTCCCGAGGTCATCGCGCGGCGCATCGAGCGCATCGGCCTGCGCCTGCAGGCCGGCATCGATTACGAGCTGGTCGACATCCACGATGATCCGCGCTTTAACGACTACTGGCAGCACTACCACCGGATCATGGAACGGCGTGGCGTGACGCCGGCCCTGGCCAAGTCGGTGGTGCGTTCGCGCGCGACGGTCATTGCGGCGCTGATGGTCGAGCGTGGCGATGCGGACGCGCTGATCTGCGGCGTGGTCGGCCGCTATGCGAAGAAGCTGCAATACATCAAGGACGTGATCGGCCTCGAGCCGGGCGTGACCACGCCGTCGTCGATGTCGGCGGTGTTCACCAACGAGGGCGTGTACTTCTTCCTCGACAGCCACGTGCAGATCGACCCGAGTGCCGAGGAGATCGCCGAGGCCACGCTGCAGGGTGCGCTGCGCCTGAAGCTGTTTGGCGTGAGCCCGAAGATCGCGCTGCTCTCGCATTCGAACTTCGGCAGCTCCGAGTCGCCGAGCGCACTGAAGATGCGCAAGGTGCTGGAGATCCTGCGCCGGCGTGCGCCACGCCTCGAGGTCGAGGGCGAGATGCAGGCCGATACCGCGCTCAACGAAGACGTGCGCGAGAAGCTGTTCCCGAACTCGCTGCTCAAGGGCCGCGCGAACATGTTCGTGTTCCCGAACATCGACGCGGCGAACATCGCCTTCAACATGACCCGTGTATTCACGCAGGGCGTGGTGATCGGCCCGATCCTGATGGGCATAGCCAAGCCCGCCCACGTGCTCACGCCATCGGCCACGGTGCGTCGCGTGATCAACATGACCGCGCTGGCCAGTGTCGAGGCCAAGCTGCGCAAGGACATGCAGGGCGGCTCACCCTGAGCCATTGCGGGTCCGGGCGGCCGGCAGTGGCCGCGCGCGTTCGGATGGTGCCCGCTCACGGTTTGGCTAGCCCGCGGACCGTGCGGAGCGGATGCCGGCGATCGCGCCATCCACGCGGCGCCTCTGGATGCAAGCGAGGGCACGGATCATGACGGGAGCACATCGGTCGCGGACGCCGGCGAGGCGGCGCGGGGCAGCGTCCGGACATCGGCCGGTCGCATGGCGGGCAGGTATCGCGGCGGCCTGGCTGTGTGCCGCATGGGCCGTCAGCGTCGAGGCAGCGGACGTCACCGACACGCGCGCTGCGGCGGTTGGCGCATCCGCACCGGAGGAGGTCATTCCCTGCCGGACCGATGCCGACTGCCCGCATCTGGCGTGCGGTCCATGCACGGCGGGCGCTTCGGTCTCGCGCCGCGTGATCGGTGGTCCGAGTTGTACGGTGAACCCGTGCAGCGCGGTCGATGCGGTCTGCGGCGAGAACGGGGTGTGTGTCGTGGATCCGGACGGGCGCCGGCGGCGCAAAGCCGATGGCAGTGCGAGCCGGCACTGAGGGCGGCACCGTGCCGCCCTGATGCCATGCACAAGGTGGCCCGCCCGGCACAGGACGGGCCGCCTTGCGCTGTGGCCTACTGCGTGGCCTAGTGGCGTCGTGCCAGCGCCTTCTGCGCGTCGGCAGCCGTATCGAAGATCTTCAGGACGATCTTCTCGTTCTTGCCCTCGGTCTTGCGCTTGACGATCACGATCTGGCCGCCGGCGAGGGCCGCGACGCCCGCCTTCGCGGCCTTGTGGCCACGGCGGTGGTCGCGGATCTCGAGGCTGCTCTCGGGCGCATCGATCACGCTCGCGTCGCCGAGCACGATGCGCGCGCGGCTGGCGCTGCGCTCGATGCTGGTCACGGTCGTGGCCGTGAAGCTCCGCTTGGCCGGAGCCGGGTGCTTGCCGGCCGCATCGGCCGGTCCGCTCAGGCCGAGCAGCGGCAGGGACGCGGCGAGCAGCAACCCGGGCAGGCCGCTGCGGCGCCGGCGCAGACCGAGAGCCGCGAGTGCGGCGAGCGCACCGCCGAGCAGTGTGCGGCCGGTTCCTTCTAGACCCGGCACCGGTGTCACGGCAGTGGCGGCTTGCGGGCTGATGGTGACCGTGGCACTCGCCTGCGCGCCGAGCGTGAGGCCCTGCGGGTTGCTGAGCTGCACGGTGAAGGTCTCCGCCGGTTCGGGTGTCGCGTCGTTGACGATCGGTACGGTGATGGTGCGCGAGCCGTAATCGCCGGGCACCCAGGTCAGGGTACCGCTGACCGGTGTGAAATCGCTGCCGGACTGGGCCGAGCCGGCGGCCGTGGCGTAATCGACGGAGAGCATGCCCACGGCATTCGGCGCGTTGGGGCCGGTCGGGGCGGGCGCACCGCTGCGCGTGACGGTCAGCGTGACCGTGCCGGCGCTCTCGTTGACCGACACCGCGCCGACCTGGAACTGCACGCTGCTGGCCGCGTCGTCGCTGACGATGGTGGCGGTCGCACTCGCCGGCGTGCCGAGGATGGCGCCGTTGGTCGGTTTGCTCAGTGCCACGACGAAGGTTTCATTGGGCTCGACCGCCACGTCGTCGACAATCGGCACGCTGAAGGTCTTGGGCGCGGTGTCGCCGCTCGCCCAGCTCAAGGTGCCGGATGTCGCGATGTAATCCTGGCCGGCCAGGGCCGTGCCGTCGGCGCTGGCGTAATCGGTGGAGATCGCACCGTCGCTGCCGCCGGTGCGCTGTGCGGTGAAGACCAGCGAGCCGGCGTTCTCGGCCACGCTCGCGCCGGATGCCGTCAGGGCGATCGTGCCCGGCGCGAGCTCGGCCGCACCGATGTCGATGCGGCCGTTGACGATGCGCGTGTTGCTGCGCTGATCGGCAGAGGCGCTGCCGGCATAGGCCGGATCGCCCGTGTTCACGGCCGGACTGGTGCCGGCCGGCAGCTGGGTCTGGGTCGGGCCGCCGTTGTCCGCGAGCGATCCGAGCTGCGGATCCTGGCCGAATACGTTGCCGCCGAGGTCGTCGATGCTGGCGCCGCCGGACGACTCGATCAGCGAGTAATCGACCTCGAAGCCGCCGTCGCCGCCGTTGGCGAGATCGGCGTCAGCGCCGGCTGCATTATCGGCCACGATCGTGTGGTCGATGACCGGCCGGGTGACGTCGACGTAGATGCCGCCGCCCGTGCCGCTCGCGCTGTTGCCGCTGATCGTCGAGTGACGGACGGCAACACCCGCATACGGGAAGTAGAAGAACGCGCCGCCGCCACCGCCGGCTGTGGCCTGGTTGCCGGAGACGGTGGAGCTGATGATCTCCACGGCATGGTCGGGTCCATAGAAGAACAGGCCGCCGCCGGCGCTCGCGGTGTTTCCGGAGATCGTGGAGGAATCGATGCTCACGCCGCCGCCGACCAGCGCAGCCTTGCCGCTGGCCGTCGGATTACCCATCGGCGGTGCGGAGCCGTCGGTATCGTAGAGGTAGATGCCGCCGCCCACGCCGTCGGCCGTATTGCCGGAGATCGTCGTGCGCTCGATGCTCACGACGTCGTCCGGATCGTAGAAATAGATGCCGCCCCCGCTACCGGCGGCGTGGTTGCCGGTGATCGTGCTGTCCTGGATCAGCAGCGGGCCGCCGGTGTCCTCGACGTAGATGCCGCCGCCATCGTCGCCGGCGGTGTTGCCGCTGATCGTCGAGTGGCGGATCGCCAGATGCATGTTGAACCCGTCCGCCCAGAGCCCACCGCCATCACCGCTCGTGGTGTTGCCGGTCACGACGACATGGTCGAGGGTCAGGTTCTCGTCGTAGTCGATGATGCCGGCGCCGATGTTGGCGTTGCCGCCGGTCACGGTCAGGCCGGAGATCGAAACGTCGATCGTGTTCTCCGCGGCATACAGGTAGAACACCCGCGAGGCGTTGTTGCCACTGACCGTGAGCGTGGCGGCACCCGGGCCCTGGATGTCGACCGAATCGTCGATCGACAGCTGGCCCGAGGTGAGCGTGATCGTGCCGGAGAGGCCGGCCTGGAAAGTGATGACGTCAGCCCCGGACGTGCCGTTCGCATCGGTGATGGCCTGGCGCAGGCTGCCCGCGCCGCTGTCGTTGAGATTGCTCACCGTGAAGGTGGCGGCCTGTGTGGCCGGCGCGAAGGCGGCGCCCGCACCGAGCAGCGTGACCGACCAGAGCAGGGCATCCTGCGCCGGCTTGCGGCTGCCGCGCTCGCTGCGACGTTGACGCAAGGTGACGAAGTCCGCAGACGCAGACGGTGCATGCGAAGTCATCCGATTTCCCCCGATTTCAGAATGCGGCAGAACGCCGCGCTGACACACCCCGGGTCGATTATGCGAACTCGGTCACGTTCTGCCAACTGCAGGGCTCGCCGTCGGTGCCGCGGGAACGATCGACTTTCGTCTCGGGGACGGTACTGGCTGGCGGGATGCCGAAATGGCGGTCCATCGACCTGCCATCGGTGGGCTTGCCGCCAGACCGGCGAGGCGAGCGGCCGACTTGGGGTTCCGTACTTCGCGGGTGCTCCGACGCGATCATTGCGCGGGCGTTACATGCTGCCGCCGGTTGCGGGCGATGCGCGCGATCGCGTCAAATGCCGCGATCTCGCGCCATGGGGGGCGCCCAGCCATGAAACTCGACCGGCATTTCGTGCAGCTGCCGCTGCAGTTCGATGCAGAGCGCCTCGCCGCCGAGGTCGCGGCGATTCCCGAACCGGCTTGGCGCCCGCATCCACAGGGCTTCGCAGGCAATGCCGCGTTGCCGCTGATCGCGCTCCACGGCAATCCGGCGGATGACGCGGCCAATGGGCCGATGCGGCCGACGCCGCATCTTGAGCGCATGCCGTATTTCCGCCAGGTGTTGGCGCGTCTGGGCACGGTCTGGGGCCGTACCCGGTTGATGCGTCTGGACGGCAACGCCGAAGCGTCGGCGCACTGCGACGTGCACTACTACTGGCAGGACCACATCCGCGTGCACGTGCCGGTCGAGACCACGCCTGCGGTGCGCTTCACCTGTGGCGAGCACGCGGTGCACATGGCAGCCGGCGAATGCTGGATCTTCGACACGATGCGTCGCCACAGCGCGGTGAATCCCGAGCCGACGCGGCGTATACACCTCGTCGCCGACACGGTCGGCAGCGCGGCGTTCTTCGCCCTGGTAGCGCGTGGCCGCGATCCGCTCGCGCCGCCATCGGACTGGACGCCGGAGCGCGTGCCGTGGCGCGACGGCGCGGCGACGCCGCTGCAGTTCGAGAGCGTCAACCACCCACGGGTAATGTCGCCGTGGGAGCTGCGCGCGCGGGTGGCGTTCGTGCTCTCGGCGCTCGAGGCCGAGAGCCAGGCCCCGCTCGCGGCGCGCCTGCGCGAGGAATTCGCCGGACCGCTGGCCGACTGGCGTGCGCTGTGGGCGCGATTCGGCGATGCACCCGCCGGCCATGCCGAGTTCGCGCACCTGGCCCTCGCGATGCGCGAGCGGCTCGCGCCGCTGCGCGGTGCGGCGACGCTCGAAGGCGTGGATGCGATCGAGTGGTTCGATCACACCGTATTCGCGATCGCCATCGCGGGCCATGCGTTGCCGCGTCCGGCGGCGTGCGGTACCGGCCGGCCGGCGCCGGCGAATGCAAATGCGGCATCTGCCGCTGATGGCGCTCCCGACGTCGCCGCGCCGGCAACCGCCACGGTTGTGCCCGGCGCCGCCGATTCCGCTACCGCCGCATCGGCTGCGAAATCCGCCGCCGTAGTGCCGGCGCGTGCGAGCGTCCCCGCACGACCCGTGGCCACCGAGCGCCATCTCGACCGCCCGGTGTTCGTCGTCTGTCCGCCGCGCTCGGGCTCCTCGCTGCTGTTCGAGACGCTCGCCCAGGCACCGCGTCTCTACACCATCGGCGGTGAGTCGCACCGCCTGATCGAGGCGGTTCCAGGCCTCGCGCCCGCCGCGCGGGGCTTCGATTCGAACCGACTCACGGCCGCTGATGCGACATCGGAGACTGTGGCCGCTCTCACACGCGCCTTCCTCGACGCCCTGCGCGATCGCGACGGTGCCGGCGCGCCGCTCGGTCCGGTGCGGCTGCTCGAGAAGACGCCGAAGAACGCGCTACGCGTGCAGTTCCTCGCCGCCGCGTTCCCGGGGGCGCGTTTCGTCTACCTGTACCGCGACCCGCGCGAGACCCTGTCGAGCATGCTCGATGCCTGGCGCTCGGGCCGCTTCGTGACCTATCCGCAACTGCCGGATTGGTCCGGTCCGCTGTGGTCGCTGCTGCTCACGCCGGGCTGGCGCGAGCTGGCCGGCCGGCCGCTCGAGGAGATCGTCGCGCGCCAATGGCAGGCGACCATCGATACGCTGCTCGACGATCTCGACACGCTCGCGCCGGAGCGCTGGTGCGTGGCGAGCTACGATCGTCTGGTCGCCGAGCCACAGGCCGAGATCGAGCGACTGTGCGGTTTCCTTGAACTCGACTGGGATCGCGAGCTGACCGCGCCGCTGCCGCTCGCGCGACACGCGCTGAGTTCGCCCGATCCGGAGAAATGGCGGCGCAACGCCGAGGAGCTCAAGCGCGTCATGCCCGGCGTGACCGCCACCGCCGAGCGCGCCCGTGCGGTGTTCGGCCGCCCACCCGCGACCCGGCCGGTGCGCCGTCGCACGACGAGCGGAGTGTCGCCAGCGACGTCCGTGGCCGGCGATCCGGCCGAGTTCCGCAGCGTGCACAGCGCGAGCTTTCCGGAGATCCTGGCGCGGCTCGGCGTGAGCCTCGCCGTCTCGACTTACCAGAGCGGGCGGCTGGTCGTGGTACGCGCCGACGAAGGCCGGCTGAACACGCATCTCAGCGCCTTCGCGAGTCCGATGGGCATCGCGCTCGGCCGGCGCGCATTGGCGCTTGGCACGCTCGGCGGCATCGTCGAGTTCCGCAACCAGCCGGCGGTCGCCGCGAAGATCGAACCCGCTGGCCGCCACGATGCGTGTTACCTGCCGCGTGCCACGCGCCTCACCGGCGACATCCGCGTGCATGAGATGGCCTACGACGCGGATGATGCGTTATGGATCGTCAACACGCGCTTCTCGTGCCTGTGCCAGCTCGACGACGAGCACAGCTTCGTGCCGCGCTGGCGGCCGCCGTTCGTGTCGCGGCTCGCCGCCGAGGATCGCTGTCATCTGAACGGTCTCGCGCTCGAGGCGGGCCGCGTGCGCTACGTGACCGCGCTCGGCACGGCCGACACCGCGCAAGGCTGGCGCGAGACCAAGACCACCGGCGGCGTGCTCATCGAGGTGCCGGGCGGCGAGATCGTCGCGCGCGGCCTGTGCATGCCGCATTCGCCGCGCCTGCGTGATGGGCGCCTGTGGGTGCTGCAGTCCGGTCGCGGCGAGATCGGCACGGTCGATCCGTCCGCGGGCCGTTACGAGCCCGTCGCCGAGTTGCCTGGCTTCACGCGCGGGCTCGCCTTCGCCGGGCCATTCGCATTCGTCGGTCTCTCGCAGGTACGCGAGAGCGTATTCGCCGGCCTGCCGCTCGGCGAGCGGCTCGACGAGCGCGCCTGCGGCGTCTGGATCGTCGATCTGCGCGACGGGCGCACGGCCGGTTTCCTGCGCTTCGAGGGCATCGTGCAGGAGATCTTCGACGTGCAGGTTCTGCCGCACCGCTATCCGGAGATCGCCGAGTGGAACGACGACCTCGGCCTGCATGCATTCGTGTTGCCCGATGCCGATCTCGCCGAGACGGTCCAGACCGAGCCACGGGCCAGACGCGCAGGGATCGGCTGAGTCCTGTCGGACGGGTTGATCCGCCTGGCCCCGCGCTGGCGAGGCCATCGCCGTCTGCCGAATGGGCCTTACCGCGCCGGTGCTCGATGTGGCGCCGGCGCGGCGTTCGGCTCAGAAGGAGCCATGCGCGGCGAGACTGTGGCCGGATTGCTTCGTTGACATCCGTGCCGGGGCACGTTCGGCCTCGCCACCGATTGCACCGCCTAGGCCTTCGCGCAGCTTCCTCCATTGATCGAGTCGCGAGTGCAGGCCGATCGCCTCGAGGAAACCCTCATCGACGTCCTCGCCGGACGCGAGTGCCGTGGCGACGTGCACGGTGCCGACGATGCCGAGTCGTGTGCGATCGACGCGTGCCGGCGCGTGGCGATAGGCTACGGCCTGCACGACTGGCGTGGGTAGGCCCCAGAGGCCGAGTAGGTAGGCGCCGGCTTGGGCGTGTTCGGGCGGCATGTCGTCGTCGTTCGGCTCGCCAAAGCAACGCATCGCAGCGAGCCTTTGGCACGGCAGCAGCAAGCCCACGTCGGCCAGGATGCACGCGGTGGCCGCGTTTGCGGCCTGCTCGCGATCAGTCACGATGTGCTCGGCAAGTCGCGAAGCGAGCAGGCCGCGCAACTGCACTTGATGTACATCCACGCCCGGCATGACGGCGTTCTTACTGAACGTCTCCGCGGCGAGGGCGATGCGCTGCACCATCTCGACACCCAGGCGGGCGACGGCACCTTGGAGGTTGGTAATGGCTTGGCCGCGCGAGAACAGGGCCGAATTGCTCACCCGCAGGATCTGTGCGGAAATGCCGGGATCGCTCCGCAGCAGATCGGCCACCTGGCTGGCATTGCTGTAGGGATCGTTCAGTGTGGAAGCCAGCTTCAGGTACAGCGTCGGCGCGGACGGTAAACGCTGGATACCGGCGAGTGCCGCACGCAGACGGTCGTTGGCGAGGATTTCTCGCAACGACAGCACGCGATCTATAGCGGTGATCACATCCTGGGGCTTGCCCGAGTGCGGCACGAATTGGTGCGCGACGCCCAGCGCGCCGAGCGCCACGTCCGGGCTCGCGCCCTGGGTCAGCGCGATGCGCGGAATGCCCGGGCGTCGGCGTGCGATGTGCTGCAGCAGATCACGCCCGTTGATGGCTCCGCTATCGATCGGCACGAGAGCAATGTGGACCCGATCGGACTCGGCCAGCGCCAGGGCTTCGTGTTCACTGTCGGTCGCATGCAGGGTCCAGTCCGGACGCGTGTTTTCGAGCCGGCGCTCCAGCGTGTCGATCAGCGCAGGATTGTCTTCCACATAGAGGATGCCGACCTGGCCGGGGCCATCATCATCGGGACTAAGGAAAGAGGACACGAGGCTTCCTGGTGGTTGCGAGCACCGTGCTCGATGCAAGTCCCGTTCCCGGTTGGAGACCATGAAACCGTGCGCCGGTCACAGGATCGGGACCAGCCAGATGGAAGGCGTAATACGGGCTCGGCCCAGGACATGGCTCTGCCGGGATTCTGACTTCGGTGATCGAGCACCGTGCAGGCATGCCGGCATTTCAGCTTCCGGTGTCGAAGGGCGCGGGGTAGAGTGCGGCAACGTACTTTTCCCACCTGGAGCCGCGAGATGTCCTCCGTTCCCGTCACGCCCGCACCGCGCCGCCGGATCTGGCCGTATGCGGCGGCGGCCGCACTCGGCGCCGCCGTGCTGGTGATCCTCGCCTTGATATGGTGGTGGGATGCCGAGCCCGTGCCGCTCGACGTGCGCCGGACGACCGAAGTGCGCTCGGCCGCACTGCATCAGAACGTCGTCACCGGCAGTACCACCACGGCCACGCTGATCGCCTCGGTCGGCACCCTGCTCGACAAGCGTGGCGGCTATCTCTCGAACGACCGCCTGCCGCCCGGCGTGCTGATGGACAACCTGCCGAACTGGGAATTCGGTGCGCTGACCGCGTGCCGCGATCTCGCCCGTGCGCTGCGCAACGACTTCAGCCGCTCGCAGACGCAGAGCACCGAGGACGTGGATCTGCAGGAGGCTGAGCCATTGCTGTCCAGCCCGAACGATCGCTGGCTGTTGCCGAGCTCGGAGAGCCAGTACCGCAAGGCGATCCGCCACCTCGAAGGCTATCTGGTCCGTCTCGCCGACAACGACCACACCAACGCGCAGTTCTATGCGCGCGCCGACAATCTCTCCGACTATCTGCAGCTCGTTTCCACGCGGCTCGGCTCGCTCTCGCAGCGGCTCTCGGCGAGCGTCGGCCAGCTGCGCCTGGACACCAATCTCGCCGGCGACCCGAACGCACGTCAATCCACGCCGACGCCCGGGGCGAGCATCGTGCGCACGCCGTGGACCCAGATCGACGACGTCTTCTACGAATCGCGCGGTTATACGTGGGCGCTGCTCGCCCAGCTCCAGGCCATCGAAGTCGATTTCGATGGCGTGCTGCGCGACAAGAACGCCGTGGTCAGCTTGAAGCAGGTGATCCGCGAACTCGAAGAGGCGCAGAAAACCGTCTCCAGCCCGGTCATCCTCAACGGCAGTCCGTTCGGCTTCTTCGCCAATCACTCGCTGGTGATGGCCAACTACGTCTCCCGCGCCAACGCCTCCCTCCTCGACCTCCGCAAACTGCTGGAGAGGGGGTGAAACGCCGCGCCTGCGCGATGCGGTGAAGCGCATCGCGCGCGGCGTTGAACGCCATCGGCAGGAAGCCGATGGCCGGGTTGTTTGGCGAGGCCAGGAAGGCCGAGCCTAGCAACAGACAGCGAGGCGTCGCCTCGCGCGCAGCCGCGCCTGCGCGATGCGGTGAAGCGCATCGCGCGCGGCGTTGAACGCCATCGGCAGGTCGAGCCACGGGCGCTTACGCGCTGTTATAGGGTAGTGCGTGCCCGTGCAAGGGCGAGGCAGGACGCCGAGCGGAAGCCGCACCAGGGAAGGTTGCTTACCTGCTGGCAAGGCTGACGTCCCTGGCCTGGCAATAGACAGCGAGGCGCAGCCGCGCCTGCGCGATGCGAAGTAACGCCTCGCGCGGCGAGCCGAACGCCATCGGCATTACTCGAAATCGCCCTTGAAGATCTTGTCGGTGAAGGGGGTGCCGACTACGTCGGTCGGTATCAGGTAGATGCCCGGTCCCGTGCCGAGCTGGCCTTGCGAATTGTCACCCCAGCACTTGAGCTTGCCACCGGACAGGCGCGCGCAGCTGTGGTTGTCGCCCGTCGCGATTCCGATGACGCCGGAGGTCAGGTCGGTGACATTGACGGGTTTCGCGCTGTTGGTCAGGTTGCCATTGCCGAGCTGGCCCTTGTCGTTCGCCCCCCAGCATTTCACCCAGCCCGTGATCGTGAGGGCGCAGGCATGCCTGGCTCCGGTCGAGACGGACTTGACGCCGCTGGTCAGATCGAAGACGTCGAGCGGTATCGTGCTGTGGTCGACGGTGTTGCCATTGCCGAGTTTTCCGCTGTTGTCATCCCCCAGCATTTCGCGCCACCGGTGCCCGTGACGGCGCAAGTGAAGTCGTCGCCTGCCGCGAGCGCCTTGATTCCGGCACTGGGTCCGAGACCGCTGACCGGCACCGGCTGCGCACCGTTCGCGGTACTGCCGTTGCCGAACTGACCTTTGTCATTGCTGCCCCAGCAGAGGGCGCCGCCTTGGGTCGTCACGACGCAGGTGTGCTAGTCACCGTTGGCGAGCAGCGTGACGCCGCTGCCCGCGCCGGAGACATCCACCGGGACTGCCGAATCGCTGGTGCTGCCATTGCCCAGCTGCCCAAACTAGTTGTAGCCCCAGCACTGCACGGTATCGGCTGCCGTGATCGTGCAGATGTGGAGATCGCCTATCGAGATGGCTTTCACGCCGGACCCATCGGGATAGACGGTGATGGCGATGGGAGCGGGCGCACCGTTCTTGCCGTCATTCCCGTTCCAGTCGCCCCAGCATGTCACGCCGCCCTGCGTGGCCAAGGCACAGGTGGCCTTGTTGCCGGAAGCAAGCATCGCCATTCCACTGGTCAGTCCGGGCACGTCGACCGGTGTGTACCGATCCGTAGTCGTGCCGTCGCCGATCTGCCGGTAGTCGTTGCCACCCCAGCACCTGACGCCACCGATGGGGGTAAGACTGCAGGTGTGCTTCTCGCCCGCGTCCATCCACGGATCGCCCAAGGCGAGCTGTGGGCACAGGATGGCCGCAGCCATCGCCATGCCGAGGCCATGCAGCACGGTGCGCGTGAAAGGTTTGCAGTGGGTCTTGCGGGTCGGATGATGGCCGGCCGGGCGCGGTCCCGACCGGTCGTGTGCAGTCCGTTCGTCCATGATCGACTCCTGTCGGTGGCTCATCTCCAGACTTTGCAGTCCGGGCCACGGCCAGTCCTGCCTGTGCAGCCATGACCAGGCCGGCGTGACGAGGCGTGGCTCGGTCGGGGCCACACGTGAGGCCGCTCCCGTACCGCCATCTCGTACGCCTCGGCATCGGCTCGCGTCGATCCAGGCGTGAGCCGTGCGGATGAATAAAGCATGTCCCGGCGGCCGGCCGAACCTGCCTGCGGATGAGCGACCGGCACCCGGTCAGTACGCGTAGAGGCTTCTGAATAGGGCGTCCCAGCCGGACTCCACGGGGCTGAGCCGGCCCGCTGGCCGGAACGGGCCGGTCGCATCTTCGCCGGGATGTGCCGCCCCGCGGATAGCCGGCGCCGCGTTCTTGCGCTCCGTATGCCCGAGAGCCCGGAGGGAGGATGGGCCGCTTCAGACCATCCGCGACAGGCTGGCCGGGTTCAGGGGGAAACATGCTTCGAGTCACGCAGCGTCTGGCACGAATCGGCCTCGGGCTGCTCGCATGGCTGCCGGGCCTGGCCTGGGCGGCCGCGCAGACCATCCATTTCAACGGCACGAGCTTCTCGGGTTTCCCGAGCAGCTTCACCGATACCGGCTTCGCATTCTCGGCGACCAGCAACCAGGTCGCCAACGGCGGTCAACCGTATTTCCAGACCTGCCCGGGCGACGGCGGCAGGAACGGCATCAAGTTCGCGTCGCTGACCCTCGCGACGGATACGGTGACGATCAGGCGCAGCGACAACAGGGCGTTCGCGATGGTCTCGTGGGTCAGGAACCTGACCAGCAACAAGACCATAACCGTCGAGGGCCGGTTCGGCGCGACCGTGGTCAAGTTATTCACGGTCGCCGCGAACACCGCGTAGACCTTGAGCTTCGCCAATGCCGCGATCGATCAGGTGCGCATCGTCTGCGACGTCGATACCACCAGGGCCTATGCCGGCGTGTTCGTCACCTTCGTCTTCGACGTGGCGAACGCCGCACCGGTGGTCGGCAATCTGGCCGGCGACACGGCGACCTACACCCAGGGCGGTGCCACCGTGACCCTCGATCAGGGTACGGCCGCGACGGTCACCGACAGTGATTCGCCCGATTTCAGCGGCGGCAAGGTCACCGACGCGGTGGTTGCCAACCCGTGACCGGTGCAGGACGTGCTCGCGGTCAGCAACCTCGGCACGATCGCGGTTAGCGGCACGACGGTCAGCGATGCCGGCACGCCGATCGGCACGACCACCGGCAGCGGCACCAGCGGCAACGATCTCGTCGTCACCCTCAATGCCAGCGCCACGCCGGCACGCGTGCAGAATCTCATCCGTGCACTGCAGTACGCGAACAGCAACGCCACGAATCCCGATCTCGCGCCGCGCACCGTGCGCGTGACGGTCGATGACGGCGACGGCGCACCGGCGTCCGGCAACGACGTCAGCGTGCGCGTCCAGCCGACACCGGTACCGGCCGGTACGCAGACCGTGGTCGATTTCAGCGGGCTGAACCTCACCTCACCCGGTCCGGCCACGTTCGATCATCAGGGCTATCACTTCGTGCTGACGGGCGGCAACTCCCGCTACACCCAGCTCTGGACGCAGACTGCGCCGCTCGCACCGGCCGTACGTGCGCTGGACACGGCGCCGGCGACGACGCTGACCTGGACGGTCACGCGTACCGACGCGGCCGACTTCACGCTGCACTCGCTGATCGCCGGCAATTTCGACGACAACACCGCGCTGACCATCCAGGCGCACAACAACGGCACGATCGTGCAGACCCGGACGCTCGCCGCGGGGGCTACGCAGCGCGTGGTGTTCAGCGGCAACCCGGTCGTCGACGAGATCCGCATCAGCGGCCAGACCGACCCGACCTTCGCAGCGATGGCATTCATCGACGAGATCACCGTCGTGCTGCCGCCGAGCCCGCCGAACAATCGTCACCAGTGCCGGCTCGAGCACCTACACCGAGAACGGTGCGCCGGTGCTGATCGACCCCGCCGTCACTGTCACCGATCCGAACAGCCAGTGGAACGGCGGCTCGATCAAGGCACAGATCACGGCCGGGGCCGATGCGGCCGACCGCCTCACGTTCTGCGCCGGCAGCGGGACCACCGCCGGCACCGGCGTGCTCGTGAACGGCGTGAGCGTCGGTACGCTGAGCGCGACCAGTGCGAGTGGTGGCACGGCGCTGACCGTCACTTTCAATGCGACTGCGTCGAATGCCGACGTGCAGGCCGTGGCGCGAGCGTTCCGCTTCGACAGCGCGTCGGAGGATCCCGCCGTCGCGGCGCGTACCGTGACCTTCACCGCGAGGACGGCAGCCTGACCGATAGCGCGACACGCAGCGTGCTGGTCACGGCCGTGAACGACGCGCCGGTCTTGACGCTGCCGGCCGGCGGCGTGGTGGTCGAGGACGTGGCCACGCCGTTGCCGGTGATCTCGGTCGGCGATACCGATGCGGGCAATGCCGCGCTGCTGCTGACCTTCGGCGCACCGGCCGGGACTTTCGCGGCCACTTCGTGTGCAGGCGTGACGGTATCCGGCAGCGGTTCGGCGAGCCGGCAGCTTTCCGGCACGGCGACGGCATTGAGTGCCTTCCTCGCCGCGTCGACGGTCACCTACACGACAGCCTCGAACGCGGACGGCACGGTCACGGTCGATGTGACCGCCGACGATCAGGGCAACAGCGGTACGGGTGGCGCAAAGACCACGACCGGCAGTTTCGACCTCACGCTCGACGCGCGTCCGGATGCCGATCTGTCCGTCAGCGTCGACAACGGCGGCACACTCGTGCCGGGGGGGCAGCAGCACGCAGTATCGCGTCACCGTCACCAATCTCGGGCCGGATGCCGCCACGGGTGTCGGTCTCGCCACGGTCACGAGCGCCAACCTGTCCGGGCTCGTCTGGGCCTGCAGCGGCACGGCGACGAACTGCGCCGCGGCGAGCGGCAATGGACCATTGGCGATGAACATCAATCTGCCGGCCGGCAGCACGCTGGATTTCCTCGTCGATGCGCTGGTCGCACCGCTGCCCGAGGCGCCGGCCGCCTTCAGCGCGAGCCTCACGCCGCCGGCCGGGCTGCAGGATCCTACGCCCGGCGATGAAGCGGCGAGCGATATCGACGCGGTCGGCGTATTCCGCAGCGGCTTCGAGTGATTGCAGGAACTAATTGGCGCAAAGCGCCAGCCTATCCGATCAGTCGAGCACTCCTTTCGGGCCGCGGCACGCGTTCTAGGTGAGGGCTGTGAACATCCCAACCGCCATGGTGGCCGGGTACCGCCGTGTTGTTGAAGCGGATGACGATCGCATAGTCACGCTTTCGCTCGCTGATAGCTCTGGAGCAAGCCGAGGCGCACATGCGGGATCTGCATGAGGATGTGCGATCTCAGCCTGTTCGATCTGCATCGTGGCACCTGAACGGTCGTTCAGATCATCAGATTTAGATTATCGACTCAGGTGCCGGTGTTCGGATCGGAGACGTTGTTCGTTCTTGAGTAGATCATTCTTACCTGAGATGGGCACCGCTAGCCCGGTAACGCCACCTGCTCTACTTCCATGAGCCTGCAAGATCGCATTCATTAAAATAAAGCTCATTCTTAAATAAGGATCCACACGGCATGTCAAAAGTCACTTCTCTCGCTATCCGTCACGGCCTTCTCTTCCGCCGGAGCGCGCGTAGGATAGGTTCGTTCAACGCTTTAATTGCTCTACTATTGATTACATTCCAGGCTGCTGCCACACAATTCACCGTCACCACCGATGCGGATCTCGAAGTGCAGGATGGAAAGTGCAGTCTGCGCGAAGCGATAGCTGCCTTTCGCGAAGCGAATTCCCCGCAGCTTCCTCCCGTTAAAGACTGTTCAAACTCTAAAGCGACTGGGCAAGATTCAATCGTATTCGCGCCTACTGTAAGCAAAATAGTTTTGCAAGATGCCATCTATATCAACCATCCGCATGACGCGGACGTGATCGACACCCTAGACATCATTGCCAGCCACGACGTAATCATTGACGGCGGGGTAACTCCCAACAATCCTGGTGTTAACCATCGAATTTTCAATATTGTCGGAACTTCCCCGCCAGGAGCTAACTATCAATCCTTCCGTGTCAAACTTTATGGGCTGACACTGCAGAATGCCAATACTGATGGATCTGGTTCAGCCATATATGCTGATCTTACTTCCACGGGCCGGCTTCAGATATTCAAAACTCGCGTACAAAAATCAATGTCGACCGGCCCCGGCGGTGCCATGATGGTCACGGGTGGCACTCTAGAGATTGTCAACTCGGCTTTCATCGGAAATTCAACAGCCAATGAGGGCGGCGCATTAAATAGGTCCGGGAAGACTTTCATTGATCATACCGTTTTCGATGACAATAACGCATGGTACAGCGGAGGCGCCATTAATTGCAGCTCTGGAGTCGAAGAGGTCTTTAGTATTGTTAATACTACATTTCGCGGAAATTCAGCGTACGGCCAACATTTAATCAATTACGAGCCTGAAGGCGGTGGCGCGATTAAAACGACGTGCAAAATGAATATTTTAAGCAGTCGTTTTGAAAATAATTTCACCAAGTCGGGTGGGAGTGGCGGCGCAATTTACATTGGCGCCGGCCTGTCGGTCGACGCGGCGGGCTCTAAGCCCATCAATATCACGGGTCGTACTGTATTTATAGGAAATCAGGCTTCTGCATTTATTATCACTAACGGAATTAGTCGCGGCGGCGCTGTCTATGCTAGATCACCATTTCTTTGCAATTCATGCTATTTTCAGCAGAATAGATCTAAAGGTGGTGGCGCGGTTGCAATTGAATTGAACGATTCTAATATTTTAACGAAAGCCGATATTGTTAGTTCTCAATTTTCTAATAACACAGCTGAAAATATGCTGTTAACTCCCAATGGATCGCAATCAATCAGTGCGCATGGATCCGCAATCCTGACTGGAGATAAGACGGGGGTCAACTTTTCAAATGTCACCCTCTATGCTAACAGTGGTCTCTCCGCAATCTACAATGGCAACACAGCGGCCAGCCCACAGTTGGTCGCCATTTCTAATAGTGTCTTGTATGACGAACACTACACTTGCGCTGGGGGCATTTCCAATTATTGGGGCGCCATTTCCAGCTATGACACTAAAGCGATACCGGATTGTCCGGGCGTGATTTCAAAGCCAGGAATCAAATTCGGAATGCTGTACGATTTTTACCAGGCTCTTGCATACGGTATATCGCCATCGAATCAACAGCTTGGCGATGAATCACAGCTTCCGCTCCCCACCCTTGTTGCCTACGAGAAACAGCTAGATAAGGCAGTTGGACTTCCGGCAGCCCCTATGATTTGTAGTCAATTACCCGTCGATAACTGGGACATTGTCCAGCAAAAACGGCTGGACAATAACGGTAACTGCATTGCCGGGTCCTATGCGAAGACCATGAGCTTAGGAACTATCTACCGATAACCGGCAGAGTGCTAATAAGGCGTATACCTGAGCTCTGGCTTCACGGGCAGGCGGTGGGTGTGATTTTATTGAAAATAGATTGACACCCGCGTTGCTCAGTTCCGAGTTAACTCGGCCCAAATATTACCTGCCCATTTTTTATTGGCGCGTGGGGTGGATGGTCGACGGCGGTGAGCCTGCATACAGATAACACCAGTGAAGCAACCGACGTGCTGAGCCCGGGCAGCTACAGCGGCAGCCTGATGGCCACGGTGGTCGGCGGGCTGTC
>CAYYHP010000040.1:0-18234 GCA_964471815.1 uncultured Rhodanobacteraceae bacterium | reverse complement strand
AGCGCCCGCAATCACGAGTTGCAGAGCTTCGCCGCCGCGGCCTCGCACGATCTGCAGGAGCCGCTGCGCAAGATCGTCCTGTTCGGCGAGCTGCTCGAAACACGCATGGCCGTCAGCGGCAACGAGGAGATGCGCGACTACCTCAACCGCATGCGCGGCGCCGCGCAGCGCATGGATCAGCTCGTCACTGCCCTGCTCGGCTATGCACGGGTCGCCACACATGCCGCGGCATTCGAGGCGGTGGATCTGAACGTCGTCGTGGGTGAAGTCCTCGACGATCTCGGCGCGCGCATCGGATCGAACGGCGCCGAAGTCACCGTAGCCGATCTGCCGGCCCTCGAGGGCGATCGCACCCAGCTCCGCCAGCTGTTCCAGAACCTGATCGGCAATGCATTGAAGTTCGTCGTGCCCGGACGTCCCGCACGGGTCGTGGTCGATGCGCGACCGATCGAGCTGCGCGGCGAGCCGGCCTGGGCGATCCGCGTGCAGGACAACGGCATCGGTTTCACTGCCGCGGACCGAGAGCGCATCTTCAAGCCGTTCCTGCGCCTGCACCACCGCTCCGATTACGAAGGCAGCGGCATCGGCCTGGCCATCGTCCAGCGCATCGTCGAGCGTCATCACGGGCGCATCGAGGCCGAAGGCGAGCTGTCCGTGGGGGCCTGCTTCACCGTGTATCTGCCGCAGCATTTCAGGGGCGAGGACGGCGAGGAGAATGCCGTACCGGATCACCCGGAGGCCGGAGTGGAGCCGCGCTGACCGGCGGTTTCCGGCACACCCACCGGCATTCGCTGCCTTGCCCTGAAGCGGCCGCCGTGTGGCCGGCATCCGGTTGCTTCGTCGTGGCCTGCACGCCGATCGGGCACCACAGGCAGTCCCGGCGGTGCGCAGATCGTCTACGGATGCGGGTCGAGCACCGGGCCGGCATCGAAATGCAGGTCGCAGGTCAGGTTCAGCGCCTCGTTGGCGATGGCGAAGGCGCCTGCGACACGGGTCGCGTCGTTCCGCGTGAGCTTCAGGCCATCCGGCCCGGCCAGCGAGATGGCGGAACCATCCGCCAGCTGCACGTGGACGGCGAGCACGTCGTCGCGTTCGAGGATGATCTGCACGAGACCGGTGCCCGCCTCGCGCGACTGCAGGCGCTGATCTTCCTCCGGATCCTGCGCCGCGAGGGGCCTGGCGCGGTCGAACCGCGTCGATCCGAGCGCGATGACGATCTCCGCGGCGCCGGGCTTGGTGCGGTAGGCCATGCCATCGACCAGGACCAGAGTCCGGCCTTCGTAGGTGCAATGCCCCTCCACAGGGGCGCCGGCAACCACGGACACCGGCACTAGGGCCGCGGCGAGAGACCAGCACAGCGGGCGACGGATCATGGCAAGCCCTCCAGATCCCGGCGATGGCCGGGTGTGTAGCGAAGAAGGCGGCACGGCCCTTCGAACGAACACCACGAGGCCGACACGGCCATCGGGTAAGCTAGATCCATGTATCTCGAGCACTACGGGCTGAAGGAAGCGCCTTTCTCGATCACGCCCGATCCACGTTACGTGTTCCTCTCGGAGCGCCACCGGGACGCGCTCGCGCACCTGCTTTACGGGATCGGCAAGGGCGGATCGGGTGGCTTCGTACAGCTCACCGGCGAGGTCGGCACCGGCAAGACCACGCTCTGCCGTCTGCTGCTCGAACAGCTGCCAGAGAACACCCGGGTCGCGCTGGTGCTCAATCCGAAGCTCACGCCGGCCGAGCTGGTCGAGACCATCTGCGAGGAGCTCAAGCTCGACATCACCGGCAGGCGCGGCAGCCTCAAGGCGCTGGTCGATACGCTGAACGTGTATCTGCTCGATGCCTATGCACAGGGCCTGCGCGTGGTTCTGATCGTCGACGAGGCGCAGAACCTGTCAATCGAGGCGCTCGAGCAGGTTCGCCTGCTGACCAACCTCGAGACGCCGACGCAGAAGCTCCTGCAGATCATCCTGCTCGGCCAGCCGGAACTGCGCGAGCTGCTCGACCGCGAGGACCTGCGCCAGCTCGCCCAGCGCATCACCGCACGCTATCACCTGATGCCGCTGGATGCCGCCGAGACGGAGGCCTACGTGCGGCACCGCCTCGCGGTCGCGGGATTGCGACGCATGCCGTTCACGCGGCTCGGCCTGCGCGCGCTCTACCAGCGCTCCGGCGGCGTGCCGCGCCTGATCAACGTGATCGCCGATCGCGCGCTGATGGCCGGCTACGCGCGGGAGGCCGAAACGATCGGCGAGCGGCTCGTCGACCGCGCCGCGGACGAAACCCTGCCCGGCCATACGCGCTACTACCTGCGCCGCTACGGACGCTGGGCGATCGTGCTGGCCACGCTGCTGCTGGCGGCACTCGGGATCGGGTGGTCCGTGATGAGCCCGCCGCCGGCGCCCGCGCCATTGCCGCCACCGCCCGCGCCGCCCATCGACGAGACCGTGGCGCACATCGAGGCCCAGTTCGCCACGGCCAAAGACGCCGAGCTCATGGCCTGGACGCAACTCCTTGCGCGCTGGCAGGTCAATTCCGGCGAAGTCTCGGTCAAGGAGGCTCTGCGGTGTCCTGCCGTCGTGTTCGCGGGCCTGAACTGCGTGCGCGGTCATGCCACGCTGCCCCAGCTGCTGCGCTTCGATCGGCCATTGTTGCTGATCCTGCGCCATGGCGAGCAGCAGGCGCCGGCGCTCCTGCTCGGGGCGAACACCGAACGGCTTCGGCTAGACTTCGCCGGACAGACCCATGGCGTGCCGCGTGGCGAGCTAGGTCGGCTCTGGCAGGGCGAGTTCATCGCCGTATGGCGCCTGCCGGCGGATGTGCCGGTGACGCTGCGGCGCGGCGATACCGGACCCGGCGTCGCCTGGGTCAAACAGGAACTCGCGCGGCTCGATGGCGTCACTGGCGACCTCGGTCCGGCGTATTTCGATGCGCCGCTGGAAGAGCGGGTGCGCAAGCTGCAGAGCGCCTATGGCCTCGCCACCGACGGCATCGTCGGCCCGGAGACGCTGTTCGCACTCGCGGCGCTGTCGCCCGACGGCCCGCATCTCGCGCGCAACGTGGAATGAGCGGAATCTCCAACGCATGTCCCTGATCCATGAAGCCCTGAAGAAGGCCGAGGCACAACGCCGGCTGGGTGAGCCGCCGACCCTCGGCTCGCCGGTGATGCCGACGCGCCGTCCGCGCCGCCTGTTGCCGTTCCTGCTCGTGGCGATCGCGATCGCCGGCGGCTACGGTCTGTGGGAAATGCGCCGCCCGGGTGGCGAGGCACCGTCGAATGCGACGGCTTCTGCGGACCGGCCCGCCACGGGCTCGGCTGCGAATCCACCCTCCATGCCCCCTGGCGTCGCGAGACCGGCCACGGGTGCTGCGGTGCCCTCCATGCCGGCCGATGGCAATGCCGCCGAACGACGACCGCAAGGCGTGCCGCCGGTGACGATGCCCACGGCGAATCCCGATGCCGCGGCCACGGCACCGCATCCGGCACCGGCGACGACGCTCGCCGAACGCACGCCGCCCGCGCATCCGCCGGAAGCGCCATCGCCCGCACCGGGTGCATCGCGTCAGAAGCCACCCGCTGGCAACGTGATCCCGGGAGCGGCCCAGCCGCCCCCGGCCGCTGCCACGGCAGCCGGCAGCCCGCCGGCTCCGCCCGCCGGCTCCGTCGGAACGTCATCGGCGAGCGCAGCCGCGGCTACGCCATCGGCAACGGCCGTTCCGGGCGCACCGGCCTCTGCGCTGCCCCCTCCGGGCACGAATCCCCCGGCCTCCGCCACGGCGGCCGCGGCACCGGCCAGGAACCCACCCACGACGCCTGCGGCGGGAACGGCTGCGCCATCTGCCGGCAGCCCGCCCGCCGCGGCCGGCAATCCCGCAGCGGCCAGCGCCAATGCGGCTACCGCGCCACCGCTACCGCGCTTCTGGGAGCTGCCCTATGCGCAGCGCAAGGCCCTGCCGGCGCTGTCGCTGTCGATGCACGTCTACGCGAGCGATCCGAAGCAGCGCTTCGTCGTGCTGAACGGCAGCCGCCAGATCGAGGGCGACAGTCTCGGTAGCGACGTGACCGTGCAGGAGATCCGTCCGGACGGCGTCGTCCTCGACCTGCACGGCACGCGCTTCCTGCTGCCGCGGCTCGGCAACTAGCCCGGTTCGCCAGGGGGCCGCGGACATGTTCGTCCACGTCGAGAGCCGGCGCCGTCCGCTGCCGCCTTGGGCGACGATGCTGCTGGTCGCGCTGTCGGTGCTCGCATTCTTCTGGCTCGCCGCCGAGGCGATCCCCGAACGTGCCGAGCTGCTCGCGCGCTGGGGCACGGTGCCCTCGCGCCTGTTCGACAGCAGCGTGCCGCTGCTGCATCAGGGCCTGCGGGCGCTGCGTCTGGTCACTGCGCTGTTCGTGCATGCCGACTGGCTGCATCTGATCGGCAATCTTCTGTTCCTGATGATCTTCGGGCTCAGCGCGGAACGCACGCTCGGCTCGCGGCGCTTCCTCGCGCTGTACGTGTTCGGCGGCGCACTCGCCAACCTAGCGGGTGCGTTCACGCTGCCCGCGGCCGACGCGCCGATCGTCGGCTCGAGCGGCGCGGTCTCCGCGGTCGTCGGCGCCTACCTCGCGCTGTTCCCGCGCGCGCGGCTCGGCTTGGTCCTGCCGCTCGGTCTGTTCCTCGAATTCGTGAAGATCCCGGCACCGCTGCTGATCGGCTTCTGGGTCGCGCTGCAACTGCTGTTCACCTTCGTCGGCCCGGCCTTCGGCACGGTGGTGTGGTGGACGCACATCGCCGGCTTCGCGGTCGGCGCGCTGTTCGCGCTCATCTCGCGCCCCGCGATCGCACGCCGCATGCGCCGCTGACGGCGAGGATTGAGCCGCCGCGTCACGCGCGCCAGAATCCCCGCATGCGCAAGAGCCTCTACAAGATCACCTTCCTGAACCAGGGCAAGAGCTACGAGCTGTATGCCCGGCACGTCGGTAGCAGCACGCTGTGGGGCTTCACCGAGGTCGCCGACCTGGTGTTCGAGCCGCAGGGCGAAAGCCTCGTCATCGACCCGACCGAGGAACGCCTGCGCGAGGAATTCCAGCACACCCGCGTGCTGCATCTGCCGATGCACGCCGTGGTACGCGTCGAGGAAGTCGAAAAGCGCGGCACGCTCGCGATCCGCGACGCGCAGAGCGGCGAGAAGGTCACGCCCTTCCCGATCGCACCGCCGAAACCGGGGCGGTGAGCCTGGCGCTGATGCGCGCATACATTCCGCCACCGTGGCCCACGGGCAGCTACCACACCGGTATTAGCGCCACGGGATCACCCACGCCACAGCGGTGATCAGCTATCTGGCGGAGTCCGGGTGTGTTGCGACGAAGCCGTATACATACACGCCGTCCTCGCGGCCATTCTTGAATCGCTTCATGACCCGCTGCACGGGCCAGAGTGTCGTGCCGTCCTTCAGGCGCAGCGCGATGTTGATCTCGGCGCGCGGATCCTTGTCGTCTCCCTGCCACTCCCCGCCGCTGGCGCGGCGTATCACCTCGCCGACGTAACTGCCGAGCGCAAAGAGGCGCGCACCGACATCACGCGACAGCAATCCATCTGGTCGGGCATGGCCATCAGGGACTTGCTCATCGAAGAAACGATCGACTTCCCTGAGGCTCTCGATCGAGAAATCCGCCTTGTAACCGGAAACCGTCAGGGCCTTGGCGATCCATTCGGCGGAGGCGACCGCCTCCTTCTCGATCTGGGATCCACCAGCGATGACGCTGGTGACGAATACCATGCCCACCATTGCAAGCAGTGATCGCAACCACGCCATTGCATCATTCCTCTAACGATGGATTGGACTGCCCCACCACTCGGCGTATAGACGTCGGTTTGTGAAGCCCCCTCATGGCCAATCCGAACACATATGACGATCGATGCACCGAAAGTTGATTCTAACGTGGCGGGAAATCAAACGATTCAGGCACACGTTTCAAAGAATACTCATTGCCGGATTGGATCGGTCGGCAGCGAAACCGGTGCTCAAGAGCAATGCTCTCACAGCATGCCGTTAGGGGTGTTTACCTTAATCGCCAGAGCAGAAGGCGATTGCTTTAACCATTCGTATGATTGACCGCGATCGGCCAGACGGCAGCCACTCTCTCTATGCGGCTGGTCCGCTCAGCCCTTGCGTCCACCCTTCGGCGCGGCATGCAGCGCCATGGCCTTGAGGACGTGCAGGGCTTCGCCGAGCGCGTAATCGTCACTGGCTTCGCCGCCGGCCGTGTCGGCGGCAGTGTCCTGTTCGTTGTCGCCCTTCAGATGCCGGGCGAGATCGCGTTCGCTCGGGATCAGGGTCGGCGGGGTATCGCGGGCGGTGAGCTTGAGATCACGCAGGGCGATGTCGGGAGCGATGCCGTAGGCCTGGATCGAGATACCGCTCGGCGTGTAATAGCGGGCCGTGGTGAGCTTTACGGCATGGCCGTCGTCGAGCGGCAGCACGGTCTGCACCGAGCCCTTGCCGAAGGTCTTCTGACCCATGACCAGCGCGCGGTGGTTGTCCTTGAGCGCGCCGGCGACGATTTCGGCCGCCGAGGCCGTGCCGCGATCGACCAGCACGACCATCGGCGTGCCGCTGGTGATGTCGCCGCTGGTCGCGCTGAAACTCATCGCGGCTTCCTTGAGCCGGCCCTTGGTGGTCACGATCGTGCCGCTGTCGAGGAAGGCATCGCCGACCTCGACGGCCGCGGTCAGGAGGCCGCCCGGATTGCTGCGCAGGTCGAGCACGAGGCCATGCAGGGCCTTGTCCTTGCCCAGGAGCTTGCCGAACTTGCTGCGCAACTCGCTGCCGGTGTCTTCCTGGAACTGGGCGATGCGCACGTAGGCGTAGCCAGGCTCGATCCAGCTCGCACGCACGCTCGCGACACGGATCGTCTCGCGCTTGAGCTTGACCTCGACCGGTGCGCTGGCGCCCTCGTGCAGCACGGTCAGCGTGATCGGGCTGCCGGGCTTGCCGCGCAGTGATTCGACGGCGGTATCGAGCGTATCGGCCTGCACCGGCTTGCCGTCGATGCGCGTGATCACGTCGCCGGACTTGATCCCGGCGCGTTGCGCGGGTGTGTCGTCGATCGGTGCGACGACGCGCAGCACGCCTTCGGCGGTCATCACCTCGATGCCAAGGCCTTCATAGGCGCCGCTGGTGTCCTCGGTGAGCTCGGTCAGGGCGCGCTGGTCGAGGTATTCGCTGTGCGGGTCGAGACCGGCGAGCAGCCCCTTGATCGCGGCCTGCATGAGCTGCCGGTCGCCGACGTCCTCGACGTAGGCCTGCTTGACGAGGTTGTATACGGCCGTGAACGTGCGTACGTCCTCGATGCTCACGCCGGCGGGAGCGCCCGGCGGCGTCTCGCCGACCGGCGCGATCGCCTCGGCCGGCGGGCCCTCGGCATGCAGGGCCGGCATCGCGGCGAGCAGGGCGATCGACAACAGGCGGTACGGGCGCATGGGTGACTCCGCGGGCGAACGGGTTGTAGACAGAGCGGCTTCCTGCGTCTTGATCGGTCGAACGATGCCAGCCGGGCTGGCGTACGCTCTCGGAAAATCGAACGCCGGCACGATCGCTTGCGGTCGATCTTCGTGCGGCCCATCCGTGGCCTGCGCCATCGGGCTGTTTCTCAACAGCTCGCAGGTGACGATTATGCCGCAAGGGCAACCCGCCTCCAGACCGCGTTTCCCGGCCGAAGTGCCCGGCGTTGCGCGTTCACGGCCGCTGGGCGGCGAGCCAGGTTCGCGGATCGAGCGGCTTGCCCTTCTCGCGCAGCTCGAAATACAGGCCCGGGTTCGCGCGCCCGCCGCTCGAGCCGGCGCTGGCGATGATCTCCCCGGCATCGACCCAGTCGCCGACTTCCTTGCGCAGCGCATCGTTGTAGCCGTAGAGGCTCATGAACCCCTCGCCGTGGTCGAGGATCACGAGCAGGCCATAGCCCTTCAGCCAGTCGGCATAGGCCACGCGCCCGCGCGCGATCGCACGCACCGGCGCGCCGGCCTTGGCGGCGATGACGAGACCCGAAATCGCACGGCCACTCTCGTCGTTCGCGCCATAGGCTACGGCGACCTTGCCGGCGAGCGGCCACGGCAGGCTGCCGCGTCGCTGCGCGAACGGCTCGGCGCCGGTGAGCGTCGGCGGGATGTCGGCGAATACGTCGCGCAGCTTGGCGATCAGATCGACCAGCGCCTTCTCGTCCTTGCCGAGTACCGCGAGGCGGGACTGCTGGTCCTTGAGCGTGGCGTCGATCTGTTCGAGCAGGCGGCGGCGCTGCACGCGCTCGGCCTCCAGCGCGTCGATCTCGGTCTGGCGCTGGCTGCGCGTCGCGTCGAGCTGGGCGTTCTGTTCGCGGATCGCCTGCTGCAGGCGGGCGAGTTCGGCGAGGTCGCCGAGCAGCCCCTGGATGCGTTCGATGCGTGCCCGCTGGAAATAGCGGTGATAGGCCAGCACGCGGCTGATCGCGGCGACGTCGTCCTGCTGCAGCAGCAGCTTCAGATCCTCGTGCCGGCCAAGCGCATAGGCCGAGCGCAGCAAGCCGGCGAGTGCCTCGCGCTGAATTGCGAGCCGGCCCTCGATCTCGCCGCGCTGCGCATCGAGCTCGGCAAGCTTCCTCTGCTGCGTGGCGAGCGTTTCGTCGAGCGTGCGGATTTCCTTCGCCGCCGCGGCGATCTTCGTCTCGCGCTCGCGAAGCTCGACGACGATGCCCCCCTTCTCGGTCTCGGTGGACCTTTGCCTGTCCACGAGCGCCTTGATCTCGGTGCGAAGTTTCTCGAGCTGCTGCTGGGTTTCCGCCTCGCGGCGCTTGCGCGTGGCTTCGTCGGCCGGCACGGAAAGATCGAGCGCGGGACGTGCCGGTTCCTTCGCCGCCGCAGCCGTGGGCACAGCGGTCGCCGTCGCGGTGCGCTCCTGCGCGGCGAGCCGGCCCGTGCCGGAGACTGCCGCCATGGCGAGCAACGTCGCCGCGAGCCAGCGCTGTGTCTCGCCTCGCACGCTACTCGACGCCATCGTTCGCCTCACACGAGGTTCGATCTCGCCGGCACTCGTTACCAGCCGCGGAGAACCGTCGCTCTGATCGCCACGCCACGGCCTCGTACCCGTATCCATCGCGGGGCGGCATGGCCGTCGGTCAGGCCCGCACGATCAGCGACTCGCCGCTCATCTCGGCCGGCTTCGGCAGGCCCATGAGGTCGAGCACGCTCGGCGCGAGATCCTTCAGCACGCCGTGCCTCACGCCGAGCCCGGGCGGTCCGACGAACAGCAGCGGCACCGGGCCGACCGTGTGCTGGGTATGCGGCTGGCCGTTCTCGTCGACCATCTGCTCGAGGTTGCCGTGATCGGCGGTGACGAGCATCGCGCCGCCAGCCGCGCGGATCGCGGTCTCGAGACGACCGAGCGCGGCATCGACGGTTTCCACGGCCTTGATCGCTGCGGCGAGGATACCGGTGTGGCCGACCATGTCCGGGTTGGCGAGATTGCAGATGATGAAGTCGTAGCGGCCCGAACCGATGGCCGCGACGAGCCGCTCGGTGACTTCGGGGCAGCTCATCTCCGGCTTGAGATCGTAGGTCGCGACCTTGGGGCTCGGCATGAGGATGCGGTCCTCGCCGGCATACGGTTCCTCGCGGCCGCCGGAGAAGAAGAACGTGACGTGCGCATACTTCTCGGTCTCGGCGATGCGCAGCTGGGTCTTGCCGAGCGCGGCGAGATATTCGCCGAGCGTGTTGCGCATCGACTGCGGCGGATAGGCGATCGCGGTCACGGCGAGCTCGGCGCTGTATTCGGTCAGCGTGACGAAGGCGGACAGCACGATGCGCCGCGGGCGCGCCACCGCGTCGAACCCGGGATCAGTGAACACGCGGGTCAGCTGGCGCGCGCGGTCGGCACGGAAGTTCATGAACACGACGGCATCGCCATCGGCCATCTTCGCGCCATTGCCGATCACGGTCGGCTTGACGAACTCGTCGTTCTCGCCGCGCGCATAGGCCTCGGCGAGTGCCGCGGACGCGGACGGCGCGTGGAACCCGCTCTGCGCTTCGGCGATCGCGTCGTAAGCGAGCTGCACGCGCTCCCAGCGCTGGTCGCGGTCCATCGCGTAGTAGCGCCCGCCGACCGTGGCGATGAAGGCGCCGGGGATCGCCGCGCATTTCGCTTCGAGCACGGCGAGGCTCGGCCCCGCGCTGCGCGGCGGCGTATCGCGGCCATCGAGGAAGGCATGCACGGCGATGCGCGGCACGCCCTCGCGCGCGGCGAGCTCGAGCATCGCGTGGATGTGCCGCTCGTGACTGTGCACGCCCCCCGGCGAAACCAGGCCGAGCACGTGCAGCGTGCCGCTGCCGGCCCTGGCTGCAGCACAGGCCCGGCGCAATGCGGCGTTCGCGAAGAACGCGCCGCTGGCGAGATCCTGGTCGATGCGGGTCAGGTCCTGGTAGACGACGCGACCCGCGCCGATGTTCATGTGGCCAACTTCGGAATTGCCCATCTGGTCGTCCGGCAGACCGACGTAGAGGCCGTGCGTCTCGACTAGATCGTGCGGGCAGGTCGCGAGCAGGCGCCGCCAGTTCGGGCAGTCCGCGAGCGCGATCGCGTTGTTCGCGGTCTCGGTGCGATGGCCCCAGCCATCGAGGATCAGGAGCAGCACGGGTCGCGGTACGGGCACGTCGGCAGTCCGGCAGGAAGCGGGAGCGGCAATGGTAGCGGATGGCCCCCATCGCGGCGTGAGCGCAGCGGCGGATGCAACCCTTTGCGCGCCACGTGCATCGAAGCCCTGCCACCCGCATCGACGACGAGGAGAATGCCGATGATCCGCCGACCGACCGTGCTGTTCCTGGGCCTGCTGTTCGCTACCGCCGCCGGCGCCGGATCCGGTGCGGACATCGACAAGGTCAACGGCTCGATCCGCCTGCACGAGGGCGAGACGGCCGGCAAGCTCTCGACGGTGAACGGCTCGGTGCATCTGGGCGACAAGGCCAGCGCTGAGAGCATCGAGACCGTCAACGGCGCCGTCGAGCTCGGCAGTGATTGTGCGGCGCGCTCGATCGAGACCGTCAACGGACATATCGCCCTGGCCGCCCGGACACGGATCGCCGAAACGGTCGAGGCCGTCAACGGTTCCATCGAACTCGAACGCGGTGCCGACGTGGCCGGCCACCTGTCGAACGTGAATGGCCACATCGCGCTGAATGCCGCGCACGTCGGCGGCGGCATCGAGACCGTGGGCGGCGACGTCGAGATCGGCGCCGATTCGCACGTCGAAGGCGGCCTGCTCGTCGAGCGGCCGAATTCCACCGGCTGGAGCTGGGGCAAGCCGAAGCCGCCGCGCATCGTCATCGGCCCGCGCGCCGTCGTCGAAGGCAGCCTGCGCTTCAAGCGCGAGGTCGAGCTTCTCGTCAGCGACAGCGCCAAGGTCGGGCCGATCGAAGGCGCCACGCCGGTGAAGTTCAGCGGCGACCGGCCGAACGGCTGAAGCGAACCGCACCTGCGTCGGGTTGGCGCGGGCGTGACTTTCGGCCTAGCTGCGCCCTGCCGGCGGCCCCTACACTCGGACCTTCGCGTCTGTGCCCGGAGGTCCCATGCGTCGTCTCGCCCTTGCCGGCGCGGTCATCCTGACCGTCGCCGCCTGCTCGTCGCGGCAGGAATCCACTCCACCGAAAACGGCCGCTCCGACAGCCGCCGGCAGTCCGGCGACGCCGGCCGCGAAGGGTGCGATTGATCCCGCGAGCTTCGCCACGCGCCTGAAAAAGGTGTCTTCCGATGAATTCGAGGGTCGCGAGCCGGGCTCGAACGGCGAGCGCCTGACCACCACCTGGCTCAAGGCCGAGTTCGAGAAGATCGGACTCAAGCCTGGCAACGGCGACAGCTTCTTCCAGTCCGTGCCGACCGTGTCGATCACGCTGGAGAATACCGACGTCACGCTCGACGTGGCCGAGGGCGGCGGCATCGAGAAGTTCGTGCGCAAGACCGACATGGTCGTCGGCAACCTCTCGGCCAAGCCCGAGGCGGCCGTGAAGGACTCCGACATCGTCTTCGTCGGTTACGGCGTCGACGCGCCGGAGCAGGACTGGAACGACTATGCCGGCCTCGACGTAAAGGGCAAGACGGTGATCGTGCTGGTCAACGATCCGGGCTGGGGCAACCAGGACCCGAACCTGTTCAAGGGCCGCACGATGACCTACTACGGCCGCTGGACCTACAAATTCGAGGAAGCCGCCCGCCAAGGCGCGGCCGCGGCGTTCATCGTCCACGACACCGAGGCCGCGGCGTACGGCTGGAGCGTGGTCGACAACAGCTGGAGCGGTGCGCAGTTCGACCTGCCGGCGAGCGAGGATCCGGCTCCGCGACTCGACGTGGCCGGCTGGCTGACCACCGAAGCCGCGCGCCGGCTGTTCGCCAAGGCCGGTCAGGATTTCGACGCGCTGAAGAAAGGCGCCGATCTGCACGGCTTCAAACCGGTGCCGCTCGCCGCCAAGGCCTCGATCGCAATCAGGAGCGTGATCAAGACCGGCAGCTCGGACAACGTCATCGCCTACCTGCCGGGCAGCCGGCATCCGGACGAGTACATCGTCTACACCGCGCACTGGGATCACCTCGGCCGTGATCTCAGCCTGACCGGCGACCAGATCTACAACGGCGCGGTGGACAACGGCACCGGCGTGGCCGGCCTGCTCGAGATCGCCGAGGCGTTCGCGAAGCAGGATCCGCCGCCGGCACGCTCGGTGGTGTTCGCTGCGGTCACGCTCGAAGAATCCGGATTGCTCGGCTCGAAATACTACGCCGCGCACCCGCCGTTCCCGCTGTCCCGGACGGTCGCCGACATCAACATGGATGCGATGTATCCGATCGGTCGCGAGAGGAACATGGCGGTGGTCGGCTACGGTCAGTCGGAACTCGACGGCTATCTCAAGGAGGCGCTTGCCGCGCAGGGCCGTGTGGTGACCGCCGAGGAAACGCCGGAGAAGGGTCATTTCTACCGCTCGGATCATTTCAACTTCGCCAAGAAGGGCGTACCGGCCCTGTATGCCAAGGGCGGCGTCGATCTCGTGGATGGCGGCGAGGTCGCAGGCCGCGAGGCGATGGCGGACTACACGCGCAACCGCTACCACAAGCCGGCCGATGAATATCGCGACGACATGAAGCTCGACGGCATCGTCGAGGATCTGCAGGCGCTGTACGCGGTCGGCCGCCAGCTCGCCGGCAGCGATGCCTGGCCGAAGTGGGCGCCGGACAGCGAATTCCGCGCTGCACGCGAGGCTGCGCAAAAGCCATGATCGACTCCGCCCCGTCGCGGCCCGGCCCGCGGCGGGGCGGCCTTCAGGTC
Organism: uncultured Rhodanobacteraceae bacterium; assembly: GCA_964471815.1. Taxonomy (GTDB): domain Bacteria; phylum Pseudomonadota; class Gammaproteobacteria; order Xanthomonadales; family Rhodanobacteraceae; genus Tahibacter. Next base: position 4,913 of record CAYYHP010000040.1, on the reverse strand, counting down.
GCTGCGGCGAGCGGTCGCGGATGTTCGGATTGCATGCGTTCGAGCGTCCATGCAGGATGCCGCCCTTCTCTCCGCTCAGCACCGACCATGCCGGTTCTCGTCATCGCCTCGATCGCCCTGCAGTTCTTCTGCCTCGTGCACATGGTGCGCACCGGGCGGCCGTACTGGTGGGCGTGGATCATCCTGATCGGCTCGTTCCTCGGCAGCCTGGTCTACATCGTCACCCAGATGCTGCCGGACCTGCGTCACGACCCGCGCAGCCACAAGCTCGCGCGCCAGGTCGTGCAGACGCTCGATCCCGAGCGCCAGCGCCGGCGCATCGCGCAGGAGCTCGAGGCCGCGGACACCGTCGACAACCGCCGGCGCCTCGCCGAGGAATGCCTGCGGCTCGGCGACCACGCGAACGCGGCCGAGCTGTACCAGTCCGTGTTGAAGGGCATCTATCACACCGATCCCGGCTTCATGCTCGGTCTCGCCCAGGCCCAGGCCGGCCTCGGCCGATTCGCCGATGCGCGTGCCACGCTCGATGCGCTGATCGCGGCGAACCCGGATTTCCGCTCGACCGACGGACATCTCCTGTATGCGCGCTGCCTCGAGGAGCTCGGCGATACCGCCGGTGCGCTGCACGAGTACGAGACGCTGTCGACGAGCTATCCGGGCGAGGAAGCGCGTCTGCGCTACGGCCGCCTGCTCAAGCGCCTGGAGCGTTACCGCGAGGCGCGCGCCGTGTTCGAGGACATGCTCAAGCGCGCCAAGGTCGCGCCGGGCTATTACCGCCGCAAGGAGAAGGACCACCTCGACGCCGCGAAACGCGAACTCGCCGCGCTGGGCCCGGGGTGAGCCGCGAGCGACGCTTTACCGCCTGTCGGCTGGCGGACTCCCTGCACTGATCCGGTGGCCGCATCGGGACAGGGTTCATGGCCACCCGCCTGCGCGTCGGCATAGCCTGTCCGTCGGCTCATACGCAGCGAGCGAGTCGCCACGCAACAACCTTATCCCCACCGAGCGGCTCATACGGGAACCGCCTGAGGCGCTCGGCGTCCGTCATTTCCTCTTCGCTTCCGCCTTTTCCAAAGTCGTCTGCACCGAGGCGACCGTGATCGGGTGATAACCCGGTTTCGCCTTGGCAAATACCGCTTGCGCAAAAGCGAGGCCGTCCGGCGTGGCGACCAGAGCTTCCCAGGTCGGCATGATCAGCTTGCGGCGGCCGATGCCGACGAGGAAGCGCTCGATGGCCGGACGTGCCTTCGTGTAACCGCTGCGCACGGTGAGCGGATACCAGCGTTGTGCGATCTCGGCGTTCGGCGTGCCGGTGAAGTGGAAGGCATCATCAAGCGCCTTGATCTGCGCAGCTTCGAGCTTCTCGGGCATGCCTTCGAGGAAGCGCACCCACTCCTGCGTGCTCCATGTCGCGGTGCCAAGTGCCTTCGCCGCGCGCTTGCCGGTGAGCCAGTCGGCGCGTGCGGCATCCACCGCATCGAAACGCGCCGAGTGCGCCGGTTCGGCAAAGGATGGAATGCCGGGCTCATGCAGCCAGGTCGCGAACTCGGCCTCGCTGACCTTGCCCGGATGTTTCGCGAGCACGTTGTCCCGCGCATAGGCCTCGAAGGTAGCGGTGTCGATGCTCTGGAATGCGAAGCGGTCGAAATAGCCTCTCAGGAACGCATCGAAATTCTCGCGACCGACGCGCCGCTCGAGGAAATTCAGGAACCAGGCGCCCTTCTGGTAGGGCACATCCGACAGCACCTCGTCCGGGTCGCGGCCAACGAGCGGATCGAGCGCGAGGCGCTGGTCCGCAGGCGGCATGCCGGCCATTTCCTGCTTGAGACCGAACTGGCCGATCACGGCTTCCATGTCCGCCAGCTCGCGGCCGAACACGGCCTCGACGATGCGGCCCTCGACGTAGGTGGTGAAACCTTCGTTGAGCCAGATGTCCTTCCAGCTCGAATTGGTGACGAGGTTGCCCGACCAGGAATGCGCGAGTTCGTGCGCGACCAGCGAGACCAGGCTCTTGTCACCGACGATGACGGTCGGCGTGGCGAAGGTCATGCGCGGATTTTCCATGCCGCCGAACGGGAAGCTCGGCGGCAGCACGAGCAGGTCGTAACGCTGCCAGCGATACGGGCCGTAGAGCTTTTCGGTCGCCGCGATCATCGCTTCGGTGTCGGCGAATTCCCTGGCGGCCTTCTCGACGACGGATGGCTCCGCGTACACCGCGCTCCGTGGGCCGGTCTCGCGCACGGCCAGATCGCCGACCGCGAGTGCGAGCAGGTAGGACGGGATCGGCTGCTCCATGCGAAAACGGAACGTGCCATCGAGCGGATGTCCGGCATCGTTGTCGGCGCTCATCACCGCGCGCAGTGCCTTGGGTACCTTGATCGTCGCGGTATACGGGAAACGCACCGCGGGCGTGTCCTGCAGCGGCACCCAGCTGCGCGCATGGATCGCCTGCGACTGCGAGAACAGGAATGGCTGCTTGCGGCCCGCCGTCTGCGCGGGCGCGAGCCATTGCAGACCGGACGCCTCGGGTGAGGTGTGATAGCGGATGCGCACCGCCGCCGCCGGGCCATCGAGCTGGATATGCAGCGATGCACCAAGTACCGGATCGCGCGCGCCGAGACGGTAGCTCGGCTTCGGCGCCGGCCCGCCGACCGCGACGGCATCGACCGATTCGATGACCAGATCGCGCGTATCGAGGACGAGTTCGCGGGCCTCGCGATCGCGCCAGTCGAGGGCCAGCTCGGCCGTGCCATTGAGACGGCGCTGCGCGAAATCCACGTCGAGATCGAGCCCGAGCCGCGTGACGCGGACTTGGTCGATGTTCGCATAACTGTTCGGATCGGTGGCGGCCAGCGCCAACGGACTCAGGCAAACCCCCAGCAGCAGGGCGGCAGCGAATCGGTACACGATGCGTTCCTCGGTCGATCGGCAGGGAACGCGACTCTAGCCGATCCGGTCGTCCCGACCACCGTTTCGCCGCGGCGCCGGGCCAGTCGGGATCAGATCCGGTAACCGCGATGGATGGCGACGATGCCGGCGAGCAGGTTGCGCACCTCGACGCGTGCGAAGCCGGCCTCGGTCATCATCGCGGCGAGCGTCGCCTGGTTCGGATGCTTGCGGATCGACTCGGCGAGGTACTGGTAACTCTCGGCATCACTGGCGATCAACCGGCCGAGACGCGGCAATACCTGGAAGGAGTGAAATTCGTAGAGCGGCTTGAGCCAGCCGGCCTGCACCTCGGAGAACTCGAGGATCAGCGCCTTGCCGCCGACCTTGAGCACGCGCTGCATCTCGCCGAGCGCGCGCTGCTTGTCGGTCACGTTGCGCAGGCCGAAGGCGATCGTCACGGCATCGAAGCTGCGATCCGGAAACGGCAACGCCTCGGCATTGAGCTGGGCGAAGGCGAGGCCGCGGACGAGACCGTCGTCGGTCAGCCGATCGCAGCCGACGCCGAGCATCGCCGCGTTGATGTCGCCGAGCACCACCTGCCCTTCCGCACCGACCTTCGGCAAGAGCAGCGCGGCGATGTCGCCCGTGCCGCCGGCCAGATCCAGCACGCGATCACCCGGGCGGATACCCGCGATCGACACGAAGTGACGCTTCCACAGCCGATGGATGCCGAACGACATCAGGTCGTTCATCAGGTCGTACTTCTGCGCAACCGAGGTGAACACCTGGCCGACGAGCTTCTGCTTCTCGGCGACGGGCACGTCGCGGTAGCCGAAATGGGTGGTGTCCTGCGCGTCGTTCACGGCGGTCGGAAGTCAGGCTGCGGGACGCGAAGTGTGACGCGAGCGCCGGGCCACGGCAAACGCAGCCCAGCGTGTGCCCGGGACCGTGGACGCAAACCGGTCGCGACGGGAGCCGGAAAAGAAAGGGCCGCCGGCAAAACTGCCGGCGGCCAAGTTGGAGAGCTTGCAAGACCCCGGGGCATACGCCCCGGAGCGGTGTTGCGTTTCGCCTTACAGCGAGAAGTCGTAACGCGCGGTGAAGCGGAAGTAGCGCGGAGTCTGGAAGGTGGCGGGCAGCATGAAGTTGGGATTGTGGGCCGGCGATGCACGGTTCACGTCACCAATCTCGTTCACATCGACCGGGCGCTGGGAGTTGAATATGTTGAACACGTCCAGCTTCAGGGTCAGATCCCCATTCCACACCTTCGGCTGCCACGCGACCGACAGATCGAGCTGCGTGATCCACGGTGTGCGACCGAACGAACCGCGCGAGTGAAGCACCGAGTCGCCGTTTGCATCGACGCAGTAGAAACTCGACGCCGAGGTGTACGAACCAGAACCGCCGTCATTCGGATCGAAGTCAGATACCGTGCTCGGAACGAAGCCGTAGCAGTTGATCGGACGACCGGACTGCACGAGCAGGTTGCTCGATACGCGCCAATCCGGAGCGACCTGGACCATACCGAACAGCTTGAAGCTATGGCGACGGTCGTTCGGCAGATTGCCGCTCGCGCCCTGCTCGAACGAGGCAAAGTCGAAGTCCTGGGTCAGGCCCGCGTCTTCCTGCTCGATCGTCGAGTTTACGTAGCCCTCGACGTTGCCGTAGCTGTGCGACCAAGTGTACGAACCCTGCAGGTACCACTTGCCGTCCCACACCTTCTCCCAGAAAAACTCGAGCGCCGCGTACTTTCGGTTGTATTGCGGCAAGCCGAAATATTTGGCCGGGATCTTGACGGTGGTCAGGTTGCCATCGTTGTTGAGATCAAGGGCGAACTCCGCATCCTTGCCCGGATTAAGGATCACGCAATCCGGCACGGTGGAGGAGTCGAAATTCCCGTAGCCATTATCCGCCGCCCAATCGGCGAACGCTCCGCCGTAGCAGAAGTCATCCATACCGTTCTTGACCTTGTGACCCCTCCCCGGGATTTTGGACCAGCCTAAAGTAGAGAGGAATCGGCGAAA
>CAYYHP010000039.1:0-18759 GCA_964471815.1 uncultured Rhodanobacteraceae bacterium | reverse complement strand
GTGCGTTCGCGGTGGCCTCGCTGCTCTGCTTGCTGGCGCTCGTCACGCTGGCGCTGAAGACGCTGCTCGAGTGGCGTTACGGCGAAGAACTCGCGGCGCATGCGCCGCGGAGGCACTGAGATGGACATCGAGATCGACCGCATCGAGCGCCGCTTCGGCGATTACGTCGCACTGCGCGAGGTCAGCCTGACGCTGGCCAGGGGCGAGTTCGTCGCGCTGCTCGGCCCGTCCGGATCCGGCAAGACCACGCTGCTGCGCATCCTTGCCGGCCTCGACTGGCCGGACCGCGGTGGTCTCAGCCAGGACGGCCGCGACCTGCTCGGCATCGCGCCGCGCGAGCGCCGGGTCGGCGTGGTGTTCCAGCATTACGCGCTGTTCGCGCACATGAGCGTGTTCGAGAACGTGGCGTTCGGCCTGCGCGTAAGGCCATGGCGGCGGCGCCCGGGCCGCGCCGAGATCGCCCGGCGCGTCGAGGCGCTGCTGCGCCGCGTGCAGCTCGACGGTCTCGGCGGGCGCTATCCGGCGCAGCTTTCCGGCGGCCAGCGCCAGCGCGTGGCGCTGGCCCGCGCGCTGGCGATCGAGCCGGACCTGCTGCTGCTCGACGAACCGTTCGGCGCGCTCGATGCGCAGGTGCGCACCGCGCTGCGCCGCTGGCTGCGCCATCTGCACGACGAGCTCGGCCTGACCACGGTGTTCGTCACCCACGATCAGGAAGAGGCGCTGGAACTCGCCGATCGCGTGGTCGTCATGAACCAGGGGCGCATCGAACAGGTCGGCACGCCCGACGAGATCTACCGTCAGCCGGCCACGCCGTTCGTGTTCGAGTTCATCGGCAGCTCGAACCGCCTCGACGTGCAGATCGCGGGCGGCCGCGTGCAGGCCGGCGACCTGCGCTTCGAGGCCGAACCGCTCGACGGCATCGCCGACGGACGCGGCATCGCCTACCTGCGCCCGGAGCATCTCGCGCTCGCCGGCGCGGCGCTCGAAGCCGGCTGGAAGGCGACGTTGCGGCATGTCTATCACGCTGGCAGCGTGGCGCGTCTGGAGCTCGAAGTGGCCGCGCTCGACCGGACGCTCGAAGCGGAACTCGGCAGCGAGGAGGCGCAGCGCCGAGGCCTGCACGGCGGCCTCGCGGTGACCGTGCAGCCGCGCCAGCTCACCGTGTTCCCGCTCGATCCGCGCCATGGTGCACCCGATCCCGCGCATCGGCGCGTGCTGCGCCCGCGCTACGCGCAGGCGACGGTCGCGCGCCTGCGCTGAAGCGGCTCAGCGCAGCGTGGCGAGCCGCGCGGCGATGAAGTCCGCGAACGCGCGCACCTTGGCCGGAATGAAGCGGTTGGCCGGATAGATCGCATGGATGCCCTGTTCGGGCGAGGCCCAGCCGGGCAGCACGCGCACGAGCCGTCCCTGCGCGAGCGGCGCCTCGATGACGAAGTCCGGCAACAGCGCGATGCCTGAGCCGCCCAGACAGGCTGCGGCCAGCGCGAGCGCATTGCCCGAGCGCAGGCGCGGCGTGACCCGCACGTGGCGCTCGCGGCCGGCGCGGACCAGGGTCCAGCGTTCCGGCTCGGCACCCACGTCGAGGACCAGGGCCGGATGCCGTGCGAGATCGGCGGTACGACGCGGCGCTCCGTGCGCGGCGAGCCAGGCCGGGCTCGCCACCGGCAGACGCCGGCTGGTCGCGAGCCGGCGCGCGACCAGGCGTGGATCGAGCACGCCGCCGACGCGGATCGCGAGATCGAAACCTTCCTCGACCAGATCGACGATGCGGTTCGCATAGTGCAGGTCGAGCGTGACGGCCGGGTGTGCGGCGAGGAACTCCGGCAGGGCCGGGGCGAGGTGGGTGAGGCCGAGCCCGGTCGGGACGCTCACACGCAGCCGGCCCTCGACCGCGCCGGCCGCGCGGCCGACCGCCGCTTCGGCATCGTCGATCTCGTTGAGCAGCGCCTCGCAGCGCCGGAAGTGACTGCGCCCGGCCTCGGTGAGGGCCACGCGCCGCGTGCTGCGCTGGAGCAGGCGTACGCCGAGACGCGCTTCGAGTGCGGCGACCGCGCGGCTGGTCGCCGATACGTTCACGCTGAGCCGTGCGGCAGCGCGCACGAAGCTGCCCTGGCGCGCGACTTCGACGAAGGCGCTGATCTGGTTCAGTCGGTCGGCCACCGGCGATTCCGCCGCATTGCGTGAAAGGCAACGAGGACTTGCGATTCGGCGAGTTTATCGCAGCGTCGGTCGTCGGCAGGATCGGCGTGCCGGCACCGGCGGCGTGCGGTGGACCGGCGGCTCCCGATCGAAGAGGATCGAACGATGCGCCCTGCGAGCGAACAGATGGACCGCGTGCCGGCCACGGTGGCGAGCGAAGCCAGAACCGTGCGCCTGGCCCGGCTCGCGGGCGGCGGCTTCGTCGTCGTCTGGAGCACCGGCTATCTCGCCGGCAAGGTCGCGGTCGCGCACGTCGGGCCGTTCACCGCGCTGGTCTGGCGATTCGTGCTCGCCGCACTGGTGTTCGCCGTGCTCGCGGCCGTCTCGCGCGCCGCCTGGCCCAGACCGCGCGAGCTGGTGCACAGCGCCGTGGTCGGCCTGCTGTCGCTGGCCCTGCAGTTCGGCGGCGTGTATGCGGGGCTCAGGCTCGGTGCGAGCGCGGGTATCGCCGCGCTCGTGATCGGCGCGATGCCGCTCGCCACGGCCGTGCTCGCGCGCCTCGCCGGCGAGCGCCTCGGCGGTCTCGCCTGGTTTGGCCTAGCGCTCGGTTTCGCGGGCGTGCTGCTCGTGCTCGCCGACCGCATGGATCCCGGCGCCGCGCCGGTGACGGCCTGGCTCAGTCTCGGCGTCGGACTCATCGGCATCGCGACCGGCACGCTCTACCAGAAGCGTCATGCGAGCACGCCGGACCTGCGTGTCGGCCTCGCCGTGCAGCATGCCGCGGCGGCCGTCGCGCTCGCACCGATCGCCCTATTCATCGAAGGTCTGCGCAACGACCTGAGTCTCGCGGCGCTCGGCGCGATCGGCTGGCTGGTGCTGGTCAACTCGGTCGGCGGCTTCGCGCTGCTGTTCGCGCTGCTGCGGCGCGGCGCGGCCACGCGTGTCGCCGCATTGTTCTATCTCGTGCCGCCGGTCACCGCGGCGATGGGTTGGCTGGTGTTCGGCGAAACGCTGACCCTCGTCAAGCTCGCCGGATTCGGCCTCGCCGCGCTCGGCGTGTATCTCGGCACGCGGCGCTGAGGCGCCCTAGCGGCTCCACCACGCGCCGGGGAAGTACACGCCGGGATCGGGGCGCTCGCGGAACACCTCGCGGCGGAAGCGGAACAGCTCGGCCGGGCGGCCGCCGGTCGCGTGTTCGAGCCGGCCGGTGCCCTCGACGAGCCCGGCACTCTCGACCAGGCGGCGGAAGTTCTGCTTGTGCAGCAGACTGCCTGACAGAGCCTCGACGACGCGCTGGATCTGCAACAACGTGAATTCGGCCGGCAGCAGCTCGAACACCACCGGTCGGTAGCGCAACTTGCCGCGCAGCCGGCCGAGTGCCGTGGCGAGGATGCGGCGGTGGTCGAGCGCCATCGGCCGGCCGGCCGGCGGGCCGGCGGCGTCTTCCGTGCCGCGCTCGCGTTGCGCCTCGGCGACCAGGCCGGCCTCCCAGAGCAGCTCGTAACGTTCGAGCGTGCGTTCCGGATCCCACAGCGCCGCATCGAGGCCGAAGGTCAGATCCACGCGTTCGCGCCGGCGGCGGTCGCGCCCGGCCCATTCGTGCAGACGCGGCGCGAGTGCGTGCTCGATCAGTGCCGGCCGGCCGCGACGCCAGTCCTCCCACGGCAGGAAGGCATACCAGTCGTGCCAGACCGCGTCGGAATGCGGCGGCAGCGACTGTTCGCGGACCAGGGCGAGATAGGCGCCGGAGATCACGCGCGGGCCGCCGGCGCGTTCGCGTGGATCGCGGAAGCGGTCGCCGAAGGTGTAGAGCTGTTCGACGTAGCCGAGCTGCAGGCCGGTCTGCCGCGCGACCCAGTCGCGCAGGCCGCGTTCGAGGGTCTGGTGCAGCTCGGGATCGAGCGGGCCCGAGGGCAGTGCGTCGAGGCCGTCCTCGTCGCGCACCGCGAGCAGGCGCGGCGCCTCCGCGGTGACCGCGACGATCACCGCATCGAGACTGACGAGGAAGGCCGGCGACTTCATCGCGGCAGGATAGCCGGAAACTCGCCGGCGCCCGAGCCGGTTCAGTCCAGGCGCTTGTGCACGCGGGATACGGCGAGACCCAGCATCGCTGCCGAGAACACCGCGAGTGCGGCGAGTTCCGGCCACAGCTCGGCGAGCCCGGCGCCGCGCAGCGCGATGCCGCGGATGAGGCGCACGAAGTGCGTCAGCGGCAGCGCCTCCGCGAACCACTGCGCGGGACGCGGCATGCCGGCGAACGGGAACATGAAGCCGGACAGCAGGATCTGCGGCAGGAACGTGAAGAACGCGAGCTGCATCGCCTGGAACTGGCTCCGTGCGAGCGTCGACAGGAACAGGCCGAGCGCGAGGCTCGCCAGTATGAAGACCAGCGAGGCCACGTACACGTCGAGCAGCGCCCCGCGGATCGGCACGGCGAAGATCAGCCGGCCGAGCAGCAGCACGACGGTGACCTGCAGCACGCCGATGCCCACGAACGGCAGCACCTTGCCCAGCGTCAATTCCCACGGCGAGACGGGTGTGGCGATCAGCATTTCGAGGTTGCCGTGCTCGCGCTCGCGGACCAGCGCCATCGCCGTGAACAGCACCATGGTCATGGTCAGGATCACGCCGACCAGACCCGGCACGGTGTTGATCGGGGCGCGCCGTTCGGGGTTGTAGAAGTTGACGATCTCGATGCCCGCGTCCTTCGGCGCCGTGCCGGCGCCGCGCAGCCTGTCGAGCGGATAGGCGGCGAGCTGGCGCGCGGCCTGCTGCACCACCTGATCGGAGCCGTCCACGACGAGCTGCAATGCGGCGCGGTCGCCGCGCTCGAGACGCGCTTCGAAGTCCCTAGGTATCACGAGCACCGCACTGACCCGGCCCTCACGCAGCAGCGCATCGACCTCCTGCGGCGCGGCGAGCGGATAGCGGACATCGATGACCTGCGAGGCCGAGAGCTCCGCGACCAGCTCGCGCGAGCGTGCCGTCTCGGCCTGATCCAGCACCGCGGCCGGCAGGTGGCGCACATCGAGGTTGATCGCGAAGCCGAACATCAACAGCTGCAGGGTCGGAATGCCGACGATCATCGCGAAGGTCAGCCGGTCGCGGCGCAGCTGGCGCAATTCCTTGAGGATGATCGAGAACAGCCGGCGCAGGTTCATGCGGCGTGCTCCTCGCCCGCGGCCTGCCGTGGTGGCAGCGTGGCGGCGACGAACACGTCCTCGAGGTTCGCCGCGCCGGCGTGCACCTGGGCCTCGATGCCCAGGGCGGCGAGGTGGCCCGCGATGCGGGCCGCATCCAGCCGGCCGCGCTCGGCGAGCACACGCAGCTCGGCGCCGATCTGCGCCTGGGCGACGACGCCGGGCAGGCCCTCGAGCGCGCGCTGTGCGGCACGCGGCGTGACGCAGTCGACCAGCCAGACGGCCTGGGCGAGCCCGGCGCACAGCGCGCGCGGCGCGCCGTCGGCCACCAGCCGGCCGCGGTCGAGGATGGCGAGACGGTGACAGCGCTCGGCCTCGTCCATGTAGTGCGTGGAGACCAGCAGCGTCGTGCCGGCATCGGCGAGCTCGAACAGCGCATCCCAGAACTCGCGCCGCGACTGCGGATCGACCGCGCTGGTCGGCTCGTCGAGGAACAGCAGTTCCGGTCCGTGCAGGATCGCACCGGCCAGCGCCAGGCGCTGCTTCTGCCCGCCGGACAGCGTGCCGGCGAGCTGGCCGCGCCGGTCGTCGAGCCAGAAGCGCGCGAGCAGCGCATCGATGCGCCGGCGCGCGCCCGCGCGCGGCAGCGCATGGACGGCACCGAGGAATTCGAGGTTCTCCTGCACCGTGAGGTCGTCGTACAGCGAGAACTTCTGGGTCATGTAGCCGATGCGGCGCTTGAGTGCCTCGGCATCCTGCGGGATGCGGTGGCCGAGCACTTCGATTTCACCTGCGCTCGGCGCGAGCAGGCCGCAGAGCATGCGGATCGTGGTCGACTTGCCCGAGCCGTTCGGGCCGAGGAAACCGTAGACCTGGGCGCGCGCCACGGTGAGGTCCACCGCATCGACCGCGGTCAGCGCGCCGAAACGGCGCGTCAGACCACGGGCGACGATCGCCGCATCGCTCACGGCACGATCTCGGCCTGCACCGGCAGACCGGCCGCCAGCCTGCGCGCCGCCTCGCCGGTGAGTTCCAGCTCGGCGCGATAGGCGAGCCGGCTCGCGTCGTCGCCGCTCAGTGCGTAGTACGGCGTGAACGAGGCCTCCGATGCCAGCCGGCGCAGGTGCGCTTCGAACGGCTCGGCGATGCCCTGCACGCGCACGCGCAGCCGCGTGCCCGGCGCGAGTGCCGCGCGCTGTGCGGCCGGCACGAACACGCGCGCGTAGGGCGCCTCGCCGCTCAGCAGCGCGACCAGCGTGGCGCCCTTCGGTGGCTGGTCGCCGAGCTTGAACGGCAGCGTGTCCACGCGACCGGCGCGCGGTGCACGCACGTCGAGACGCTCGCGCGTCAGCCGCAATGCCGTCACGCTGGATTCCGCGGCGGCGAGCGCGGCGCGTGCCGCATCGAGCTGCTCGGCGCGCGTGCCGTGCGCCAGTTCGGCCCAGCGCGCGCGCGCGGCGGCGAGATCGGCGCGCGCCTGGCGCAGTGCGGTGTCGGCGTGATCCAGATCGGCCTGTGCGACGAGCCCGCGCGCGCGCAGGTCCGCGGCCCGCTCGCGATCCCGCGCGGCGTTCGCGGCAGTCGCCTCGGCACGCGCCAGCGCGGCCTGGGCCGCATCGAGCGCCTCGATGCGCGCGCCATGCGTCAGCTCGTCGAGCTGCGCCTGCGCACGTCGTGCTTCGGCTTCGGCCTGGGCGAGCTGCGCCTCGGTGCGGCGCGGATCGAGTTCGAGCAGCAGCTGGCCCTCCGCGACCGTGTCGCCCTCGGCCACCGCGATGCGCAGGATCGTCTCGGACGCCTCGGCAGCCACGCCGATGCGATCCCATTCCAGCGTGCCGAGCAGCGGCGGTGGCGCGGTCCGGCTGCAGCCGGCGAGGGCGAGGACGGCGAGGGCGAGACGATCAGTCCAGCGCATGGGGCAACTCCAGTCCGCGCGCGAGCAGGGCGAGGACATGACGGGTGAGGACATCCGGGGTGACGTCGTCGGCACTGAACAGCGGCCGCCAGATCGGCGCGCCGACATGCGCGAATACGGTCAGGCCGACCAGTGACACGGCGAGCAGGCGGGGATCGAGGTCGCGATTGAGTTCGCCGCGCCGCTGTGCGGTCGCGGCGAGATCGCGCAGGCGCAACGCGACCTGTGGCGCGAAGCGGCCGATCAGTCGCGCGCGCAGCTGGCCGCCATCGGTCAGCACCTCGCGCACCCACAGTGCAGGCAGCCACGGGTTCGCGTCGATGATTGCGAACACGCCACGCACGAAGCCGCCGATCAGCGCGGCCGGGCCCGCATCAGCGGCAGCGAGCCGCGCCGCCACGCCCTCGAACAGCGGTGCGAGACGTTCCTCGACCACTGCGTCGATCAGCTTTGCGCGACTGCCGAAGTAGTAGTGGAGCAGGGCGGGTGCCACGCGCGCCTTCGCTGCGATCGCGGTCAGCGGCGTGGCGGCGATGCCGTGCCTGGCGAACAGGGCGATGGCCGTATCGAGCAGCCGTGCACGCAGATCCGCCGTCGGCCCGGCCGGCCGGCCGCGCACGCGTGGACGGGTGCTGCGTGATCCCCTGGTGGCCATGCCTGGAATTTAATTGGCTTGCAAATCAATTTCAAGGGAGGCGCGGGGGATGGGCGGTCGCGTCGGTGGTCAGACCGCGAGGTGTCTTCGCGCGCTGCCCGCCACGCCGCATCGAGCCGGATCGCCACCATTCCGGCGTAGGACGGGTGTCGTGATGACGATTGAGCTGCCTGCGCGTGAGTGAGGCGAACCCTGCGGGTCATGGAATCAGACCCGAAGCGCTCGCATTGCCTGCGTGGGAGCGGGCGACGACGACCTCGCCCTTGCGTTCTGCACCTGCCCACGCCGCTTGCGCACGGGTGAGAGTGCTCGCCTCGCCGGACAACGATGAGGACGGGAGCCGATCAGCGAGGCCCTAGACCCGTGTGCCGATGGCGCCTGTTACAGCGCCTCGAAACGCAGGATGAAAGCCGCGCCGCCGAGGGCGGCCGAGCGCTGCACGGCGAGGCTGCCGTGGTAGCTCCTGACGATGTCCTGGACGATGGCCAGACCGATGCCGTGACCCTGCACGCGTTCGTCACCGCGTACGCCGCGCTGCAGCAGGTGCTCGACCTTGTCCGGTGGAATGCCGGGTCCGTCATCCTCGACGATGACTTCGAGGCCGGCGCGGCGTCCGCTGCGCGGCGGCGGCAGGGCACGCACGGTCAGCAGCACGCGGCCATTCGCCCATTTGAACGCGTTCTCGAGCAGGTTGCCGAGCAGTTCCATCAAGTCGCCCTGCGCACCATGGAAGCGCGCGGCAGAATCGATCTCGAACTCGCAGAGGACGCGCCGCGCGGCATAGACCTTCTCGAGGCTCGTGACGATGCCCTCGGCGACCGGTTCGATCTCGATCGGCGCCGAGAACACCTGCATGCGCGAGGCGCTGGCGCGTGAGAGCTGATAAGCGACGATGTCGTGCATGCGCGCGGTCTGCAGGGCGACCGCCTCGCGCAGGCTCTTCTCGTCGCTGCGGCTGTCGAGCTCACTGCGCAGCACCGCGAGCGGCGTCTTCAGGCTGTGCGCGAGATCGGACATGGTGTGGCGGTAGCGGTCGAGCTGCTCGCCGCCGAATTCGAGGAGCTCATTGAGGCTCGCCGTGAGCCGCTCGAGTTCCGGCGGGTAGCCGTCGCCGAGTCGCTCGTTGACGCCGCTCATGACGAGATCGACATCGCGCTTGACGCGCCGCAGCGGGCCGAGGCTCCAGCGCAGCAGCGCGAACTGCAGAAACAGCAGGGCCAGGCCGAGCGCGCCAAGCCAGTGCGTCAACGTGGTACGGAACGCGGCGACCTGGCGGCGCAGTTCGGATTCGCTCTGCGCGACATGCACGGTGAGCGCGACCGGTTTGCGCGCGTCCACTTCCCAGCTCACGCCCTGGCTCAGCACGAACAGATGGCCGGCCGAGGTCTCGACCGGGCCGCGGAAGATCGTCTGGTTGATCTCGAGCGGCGCATCGAGGTGCAGGTCGCGGCCGGCAGCCGAAGGCGATTCCCAGCGGATGCCGTCGCCGACGATGACCGCATACAGGCCCGATCCGGGCCGCGAGAACTCGGGGTTCGGCGGGATCTCCGGTGGCACCAGTTTCTGCGCGCGGGTCAGCTCGATGCCGCCGAGGTAGGCGTAGATGTGGCTTTGCAGGCGATCACGCAACGCAGCGAGCGTCGCGTCGTAGTAGGCCCGATCGAGCGCGAAGCCGGTGACGCCGAGGAAAGCCGCGAGCGCGACGCCCGCGGCGAGCGTCGAGCGCGCCTGCAGCGACAGTGCGCGTTGCGCCATCGGCCGTCAGGCGGCCGGTTCGGTGCTTTCGGTACGCGCCAGCGAGAAGCGGTAACCGCGGCCGCGCACCGTCTCGATCGGCTTGATGGTGCCCTCCGGATCGAGCTTGCGCCGCAGGCGACCGATGAACACCTCGAGCACGTTCGAGTCGCGGTCGAAATCCTGCTGGTAAATGTGTTCGGTGAGATCGGCCTTGGAGACCAACTCGCCGGCATGCAGCATCAGGTACTCGAGCACCTTGTACTCGTAGGTCGTCAGATCGACCGACCGGCCCTCGACGCTGACGGTCTGCGCCGTGGTGTCGAGCACGACCGGGCCGCATTCGAGGATCGGCTTGGTCCACCCGGTCGCGCGGCGCACGAGGGCGTTCAGGCGCGCCAGCAGTTCCTCGATGTGGAACGGTTTCTCCATGTAGTCGTCGGCGCCCGTATTGAGGCCGGATGACTTGTCCTGCCAGCTCGAGCGCGCGGAGAGGATCAGGATCGGGTAGCGCACGCCCTCGCTGCGCAGCGTGCGGACCAGGTCCATGCCCGAGCGCTTGGGCAGGCCGAGGTCGATCACCGCGACGTCGAACGGCATCTCGCGGCCGAGGTACAGGCCCTCGTCGCCGTCCGAGGCGCTGTCCACCGCATAGCCTTCGCGCTTGAGCCGCGCCGCGAGCGTCTCACGCAGCGGGGCTTCGTCTTCGACCAGCAATACACGCATGTCCGTCTCCTGCATCAGTCCGTACGACCCGGCCGGCGCGCAGCGCGTCGACCCCATTGCCCCGGCCCGCGATGGATGATTTCCCGACCTCTGCGCCGGCCGTCAACGCGACGGCTCAGCGGTGGCTGCCGGACCGACCTTGTCGCGCCGGTCGGCCGGGACGTGCACCGCACGCACGCGGCCATCGGCGGTCAGGAACTTGATTCGGTAGATCTTCTTCGTGCCGACGTGCAGCTCCTGGGCAGCCAGTACACGCGCCTGGTTCTCGGTCTGCACCCGCTCGACGGCATCTTCCATGCCGAGTTCCGCGGCCGGCGCGCGATCCTCGGCCGAACCGGGCGGCGCAGTGACGAGCAAGGGCAGGACGAGCAGCGGCAGGGCGATCATGGGCGCATCTTAGCTTCGGCCGAACCTCGCGCAAGCACGCGCCGGCGGTCCATGCAGCGCCGCCGCAGTGTCGAAAGGGCGTTTTGAATTCGTGCTGAATCACCGTGGGCGGCGGGCGCCGCCAGGGCCGGGCATCCCGTGGATCCGGTGGCGTACGGCGTGCTCAGAAAATCTCGCCCACGCAACAGCGCAGGCTGCCGCCGGCCTTCTCGATCTCGGCCAGATCCACGCTCGCGATGCCGAAGCCCCAGGACGCGAGTGCATCGCGCTGGGCCGGCTCGAGCGCGCGTTCGGCGCGTGCGCTGAGCCAGACAGTGTTCGCAGCGAGCGCGATGCCGTTGGCCGCGTAATCGGCCTTCTGCCGCGGCGAGAGGACCAGCGTACGCCCGCCGTAGAAACGGGCGATGGCCGCGGGCACAGTCGGATCGGCGAAGCCGTCCGGCGCGATCACCGCCGCCCGCCCGGCGAGCACCGCCAGCACCACGTTGGTGTGGTACTCGCAGGGGGCGAGCTCGAAGCAGAACGTGAGCCGCAGGCCGAACGCGGCGTGCATCGCCTCGGCGCCCGCGCGGTCGCAGCGCTCGGATAGCCCGCAGAAACCGATGCCGCGGGCGCGGTCGATGACCAGCGAACCGGTCAGCTCGGCGACACAGTCCATGCCGGAAAGATCGGTCACTGCGTAGCCGAGCAGGTCGCGGAACCACGCACGGATGTCCGCGCGCGCGGCTTCACGACGGCGCACGGCATGCCGCATGCGGCCGACGATCACGCGGCCGGGAGCCGTGGCGAACACGTTGTTCGGGAACACCGCATCCGGCGTATCGGGATCGCCCGGGAAGCTCACCACCGGCAGCGAGGCGGACAGTGCGCGCGCCAGCGCGGCGTGCTCGGCCAGCGCCCGGCCCGCATCGAAGCGTTCGTGCATCGCCATGTAACGGTTGTCCGCGGCCGACTCCGCGGCGAGCGACATGCCGAGTGGCGTGACCAGGAGTGCACCGCGCGCCGTGGCCGGAGACTGGGGCGGAAAACGGCCGTCGTCGGCCAGGGCAAGGAATTCGGCGGGGTCGGTGACGATCATGCCGACCGCCTTGCAGAGAGCATCGTCATGCCGTGTGCGCTCATGCCGCATGCCGCCAGGCGCCGCACGTCGCGAGCGCGGCTTCGATCACGTCCCAGCCGGCGCCCTCGCGATGCGCGTGCTCGCTGAGATGGCGGCGGAACGCACGCGCACCGGGCTCGCCCTGGAACAGACCCAGCAGGTGCCGGGCGATGTGCTGGAGCCGCGTGCCGCGCGCGACTTCCGCCTCGACGTACGCACGCAGCGCCTGCAGTACGTCCGCACGCGCCGGCAGCGGCGTGCCGTACAGCGCGTGCTCGAGCCGGGCCAGTACGTACGGATCGTGATAGGCCGCGCGGCCGAGCATCACGCCATCGACGTGCTCCAGATGCGCGAGCGCCTGTTCGACCGCGACGATGCCGCCGTTGACGACCACCGTGAAATCCGGCATCTCGCGCTTGAGGCGATACACGCGCGGGTAATCGAGCGGCGGAATCTCGCGGTTTTCCTTCGGCGACAGGCCCTTCAGCCAGGCCTTGCGCGCATGCACGACGACGACACGCACGCCGGCCTCGAACAGCGCGACGGCGAAGCGCTGCAGGTCGGCGTAGGCATCCTGGTCGTCGACGCCGATCCGGCATTTCGCCGTGACCGGCACGCGCACCGCCTCGCGCATCGCAGCCAGGCATTCGGCGACGAGCACCGGTTCGCGCATCAGGCAGGCGCCGAAGCGGCCCGCCTGCACGCGATCCGACGGGCAGCCGAGGTTGAGGTTGATCTCGTCATAGCCGGCCGCCTCGCCTTGCCGCGCCGCGGCGGCGAGCAGTTCCGGCTCCGCGCCGCCGAGCTGCAGGGCAACCGGATGCTCGCTCGGATCGAACGCGAGCAGCCGCGCGCGATCGCCGTGCCGCACGGCGTGCGCGTTGACCATCTCGGTGTACAGACGTGCATGCGGACTCAGAAGACGGTGGAAGAACCGGCAATGCCGGTCCGTCCAGTCCATCATCGGGGCGACGCAGAGGCGCCAGGTGGGTTGCGCAGTCATGGGCCCATTGTAGTGGGCGCGATCGCTTGCTGCCGCCTGACCGCGCGTCCAAGCCAGGCGTCGCCTCAACGCTCCTCGTTGCCGTCCGCGAAGATCAGGTCCGTCTCGCCGTCGCGCCAGCGTGCGAGCAGGGTGCGCAGCGCGGCGGGCACGTTCTGCGCTGCGGGCACGCCGGCCTGATTCTCGCGATTGACCCCGTGGCAGCCGTCGCAGGCGCGGATCTCGCCGGGCTGCACGCCGATCCAGTAGCGTTCGCGGACCACCGGCGTGCCATCGGCACCAGTCGATTGCCAGGCCAGCGCGCGGCGCGCCGGTACGACCATCGCGACCGAACCGTCCGGCGCGATCGCCGTGCTGCCCGCCGGGCCATCCGGATTCGGTGCATTGACGGCCTGTGCGAGCGGGTCGTGCAGCGCCTGCGCGAGCACACGCCGGCCGGGTTTCGGCGTGTCGCCGGGGCCTTGCCGGCCGATGCCGCGCAGCAGATCGCCCTGGAAGAACTGCATGTGCACGACGTCGTACCGCTTGCCTGCATCGGCGGCGGTCCGTACGCCGCCTGGCACGCGCAGGTTGTAGGGCTGCTGCCGGTCCGCGCCATCGCGGCTGGTGACGTTGCGCATGACGAGCAGACCGAGGCCGTTCGCGCGCAGGTAGCGGCGGAACGCTTCGACATCCACGCGCTCGGCGGCGAACGCCTGTTGCTCCGGCGCGGCGAGCGCGAAGCCCGTCCGCGGCGGCACGGCACGCGGGCGAACCTCGACCGGCGAGAGCTCCCAGAGCGGGCCGGAGTAGCTCACGCGTACGTCCGGATCCCACCAGCTCAGCGATTTTCCGATGCCGCCGTCGATCAGCGGTTCGCCCGGGCGCAGGTAACCCTGTGCATCGGGTTCGAGCAGGGTCAGATGAAACGCATGGCGCGACAGCGGATTTTCGCGGCTGCCCTCGTTGTGTGCGGTGAGCGCCTGGGTGGTATGGGCCGCGAGCAACCGGCCGTCCGAGAGCGGCAGCGGATCGCGGAAACGGCCGCTGAAACCGGCTGGCACGTCGGCATCATCCGAATACAGCCGCGCCGTGCTGCGCGGGGTCAGGTAGTCGATGACGATATCCGCCGGATTGACCTCGGGACCCGCATCGAAACGCACGATCTGGCCGGAAGTGAAGGTGCCGAATTCCGGTGCGTCGATGGCGACGTAGCGGCCCGGCGTGCGCGGATCCTCGCGGAGCTGGAACAGGTTGGCGATGCCGCGCGGATTCCTGCGCCTGGATGTCGCTGCGATGAACTCGCGCAGCGCCGGATCGCCGCTGAGGCTGCGGTCGAAGTAGTCGTGCAGCTCATGCCGGCCGACGTGGTTGAGCGTTTCCTCGCTGCTGCCGTCCTGGTTCACCATCCACGGAAAGAAGTGATTCATCGTGAGGCCCTGCAGACCCGAGCCGGGTGCGGCCGTGCGCGGTTCCGGAAACACCTCGCGGCGATCCCCGGTCGGTATCGAATCCGCCTCCTCACCGGAGTAATTGAAGGTGCCGTAATCATTGCCCGCATCCTCGTTCTGCTGGTCACGCAACAAGTGGTCCCAGCGCGTGAACAGGAGACGGCCATGGCTGTCGATGATCGGGTGGAACGAGCCCGACGGGCTGTGTTCGAGCAGGCTCAGTGCGCCACTCACCCGATCGAGACGCCACAGGCCGGTCGGGGTCGGCGCTTCCTCGTATTCGTCGCGCTGCGGGTAGAGGTGCGCGGCACCGTTGCGCGGTCGGTCGCTGACGAACACCAGGCTGCCGTCGCTGAGATACGCCGGCTGCACGTTGTTCGCATCGGCCGGCTGGTGCGGCACCTTGGTGATCACCACGCTCTGGTCGCGGCCTAGGCGGCTGACCTCGTAGAGCTGCCAGAACCATTGGCCCTGCTCGTATCGCTTCGATGGCGCACCGACGACCATGCTGAACACGGCGCGGGTGCCATCCCATGACACCGCCGGATCGCGCACCGCGATCGCGTGGTTATCCTGGAAACCATTCTTGCCGGTCGAGCCGAAGCCCGCCTCGGCCGTGAGATTGCGCAGCGTGCCGTCCGGATAGCGCAGGTACAGGTCGCCGCCGCGTGCGGCGAACTCGGGCGCGGCGAGATGATTGCCGAAACTCGAGGCGACCGTCGTGAAATCGTCGGTCTGCGGCGTTTGCGTGACGAACAGGATTGGATACGGTGTCTGCGGGGTCGCCACAGTCGCAGCGGCATGCAGGGAGAGTGCGGTGGCGGCACCGCGTCGCAATCGGGCATTCATCGGAACCTCTCGGCTGGCGTCGATCAGGCCTGCGCCGGTGCGATGGATGACGCAGCGGTCGCTACCGGGCTGCGCCGTGGTCGGCATGCAGGCCACGCGCGACGCTAGCCGCGCAAACGTTCAAGTCCGGATAAGGCGGTGTGAATCGCGAGGTGCGAATGCCGCGACAGGATGAAGACTTGCGTACCGGCGTTGCTAAAGGCGCTGCCACTCGTGAAATGAATGGCTGAAGATTCGTGCCGCTCGATGCGCTGGAGGCTTGTCGTGGCGCGACGTCACCCGCCCCGCTTCTGCACGACGACGCGGTTGCGTCCGGACTGCTTGGCGCGATAGAGACACTGATCGGCGGCCTTGAGCACGTCGGCCGGCAGACGTCGGTTGGCGTCGCGCGTGGCGAGGCCGAAGCTTGCAGTCACCTGCACGGTGCGCGGTGCGGTGCTCACGGCCTTGCCTTTCCCCGCGCGTTTCTTCGGCAGGGCGATGCGCGCGGCCTCGATGCGAGCGCGGGCGTCTTCGCATGCCGCGACCGGATCGCCAGGGCGACGGAACACCAGACAGAACTCCTCGCCGCCGAAGCGGAACGCCTCGGCACCGCGCGTGCGTGCGAGCTGATGCGCCACGGCGATCAGCACGCGGTCGCCGGCATCGTGGCCGTGGCTGTCGTTGAACTGCTTGAAGTGATCGACGTCCACCATCGCGAGCGCATAGTGGCCGGTCAGGCGCGCGAGGGTTTCGTCGAGCGCGCGCCGGTTCGGCAATCCGGTGAGCGCATCGAGAAGGGCCATGCGGTGGGCGGCATGCACCAGCGCGAGAGTGGCCAGACCGATGGCGATCGCGAGCCACGCGGCAGGGTCGCCACCACCGAGCCCGAGGTGACCGGCCGCAACCGCAGCGAGCGCGAGTGCGAGACCGAGATCGAGCGGCAGGCCACGCAGCAGCCAGCGCAACAGCATGATCGCCGCGGCGAGGGCGGTGAACCCGGCCGCGGCCCAGGCCGGTCGCCAGGTGCCCGGCGTGAGTGGCAGGGCGTCCTCGAGCGCCGACCAGACGTGCGCGGGCGCTGCGGCGACGAGCCATGCCGCAAGTCCGAGGCAGGCCGCATACAGCGCCATGCGCCGCGAGCGCAGCGGCGGCTCGCGGACGGCGGCGGCATACAGGAGCAGCCACGGTGCGAACATCGTCACCGCCGCGGCCGCACGCGCAGCGAAGGTGGCCGGCAGCAACGCGGGCGCCGCGAGCGCGAGACTCGCCGGCAGCAGCACGCCGAGCACCTGTGCGGCGCGATGGCGACGCAGGATCAGCGCGAGCACCAGCGCGAAACCGGCGACGAGCGAGGCGAACGGAATCGGCATCGGAGAGGACGTGGATGACGGCTGGCCGGATCGCGCGATGCCCGCTGGCGGCATCGCGCCAAACCAGCGGCGATCTTCGCAGCAAACCGGCGTGGCGCAAGTCTCGCGTCATCCGCTGCGGAATGCCTGTGGCCTGAGGTCGCATGGCGCAGCGGAAGGCCATCAGGCGCCGGATCGGGTCGGCGCGCCGCCTGCGCGGCGATGATCCAATCAGAACCTCAGCCTGAGGCTCTCCGCGTTCGGCGCGCTGCCTGGGCGGCGATGATCCAGGCTGGATGGATCCATGCCGGATGTCCGCCGCCATTCGGCAGGGCCTGCCCCGCATGCGCGGGGGGGCGGCCTCAAAGTATCGACGTCAACCATGGGCCGGATCAGCCTGCCCCGCGTGCGCGGGGTTCAGCCCCGGAGGAAGCCGCCGAAGTTCTCGAAGAAGAGCCTGCCTCGCCTGCGCGAAGGTCGGGCGCGAACGGGTCGCGTGGGGCATGTCAGGACGCGTGACGAGGCCGGCGCGGATGGGCGGAAGCTGCGACGGCGATGGCTTGCGACGGCAGTCGCGCCTTGGTGATGGCGAGCCGCGTGGCTCAGCCGTCCAGTACCTCGCCCAGCGCCGTGACGAGCCGCGTGCGCACCGCGGCGCGGCCGTAGCGCGTGGCGACGTAGCGGCGTGCGGCGTCGGCCTGGGCATGCCGTGCGGATTCGTCGACACCGAGCGCCGCACGCATCCGCGCGGCGAGGTCCTCGACGCCGTGGAACGTGTTGCCACTGCCGGCCGCGGCGACATGTCCGGCGAGCACGACGCAGTCGCCGTTGACGATGACCGGCGCACCCTGCGCCATCGCCTCGAGCGTGACGATGCTGAAACTCTCGTACGGCGAGGGCATCACGAACGCAACGCAGCCGGCCATCAGCGCGGCTTTGCGCGCGGCCGGCACGTGACCGAGGAAAACCACGTCCGCGCGGCGCGGCAGGCCGAGATGATCCGCACCGGTCAGTACCAGTTCGCAGTCGGCTGCGTCGGCTTCGCGCAGCCGTGCGAACGCCTCGAGCAATTCGCGACAGCCCTTGCTCGCGTCGATGCGGCCGCAGTAGAGGAAGTACGGCCGCGTGCGGCGTTCGGGTTCGGTCGCCTGCGCTTCGACGGCCATGCCGACCGTGTGCCCGCGATCGATTTTCCAGAGTGTGTGGCCGAGGTTGCGCTCCGCATCGGTCAGCCAGAGCAAGGTGCGCGTCGCCTCGGCGCGCTCGGCATAGGCCGGCAGACAGGCGGGCGGTTCGTCGTGCAGGGTCGGCACGAGTGCGGTGCGAGCGGCCGGCACGGCTTCGAGGCCGAAATAGGTCGGCGCGTAGAGATAGGTGCAGCCGATCACCGCCGCGTAGTCGGTCGCGTGGCGGGCGAGATGCTCGATCAGGCCCGGGCACCACGGGCCCTGTGCGCGGATGAACTCCTCGGCCAGTGCCGTGCGCCACGGCACGCGCTCGTGCGCCGGCCGCAGCGCGTTCGCGGCGTGGTCGGCGAGCAGGCGCCGGTGCAGCTCGGTGAACGGGCGGCCGCGCGGAAACGCCGTCGCGAAACGGCGCACGGCGATGCCTTCGACCGCGTCGGCGCCCTCGGGCAGTGCGTTGTCCCAGCCGAGGTAATCGACCGCGCACGAGGTCAGGATCTCGACCTCGTGGCCCGCCTCGCCGAGGAGCTGCGCGTAATGCACGGCGAGCGCCTCGGAACCGCCGACGACCGAGGCGTGGCAGCGCTGCACGAGGATTGCGAGGCGGCTCATGTGCCACTCCCGAGAATCGCGAGCAGCGTCTCGGCGAGTACCGCCGGTGCGTAGTGCCGGCGATAGCGCGCGCGGCCCGCGGCGGTCAGCGCGGTGCGCGCCGCGGCATCGCGCACGAGGCGCGCCACGCTCGCGGCATAGAGGCGTGGATCGGGTGCGTCCCAGAGCAGGCCGGCCGCACCAACCGTGGACGGGATCGCCGCTGCGGCCCGCGCGACGATCGGCACCGAAAGCGCCATCGCCTCGGCGAACGGCACGCCGAAACCTTCGTGCTCGGACGGCAGCACCAGCGCGTCGGCGACGAGATAACAGGCCTTCAATCCCGCATCGTCGACGTCGTCGAGGAAATGCGTCGAGGTGGCGAGGCCGTGCGCGGCGAGGCGCGCGCGCAGCGCGCGCGTGTAGCGCGCGAGGCGGCGGTCGTGCTTGCCGACGATCAGCAGGCGCGCCTGCGGGTCGTAATCCCGGCAGTAGACGGCGAACGCATCGATCAGCAGCGCATGCCCCTTGTTCGGCGCGAGCCGACCGACCGAGAGCCAGTTGTGGCCGTGGCGA
>CAYYHP010000038.1:0-18941 GCA_964471815.1 uncultured Rhodanobacteraceae bacterium | reverse complement strand
CCATGCCGCGCGAGCAGCGCATCCCACCACGGCTGCGCATCGTGGGCTTCGTTGAAGCGACGATCAGATTCCTGCACGAGGACGGCGACCGTCTCCGGCGAGGTGAAGGCGGCCGGCGGGATCGGGGCGACGTAGAGGCCATGCAGGTTGGCCGGGACGCGTGCGGCCAGGGCGAGCGCGGTGCGTACGGCGGGCGGTTCGCCCTCGTAGCGGCGGACGTGAACCAGAAGGTCGAGCGGGGGCATGGACGTTCTCCGGAGACGATCACCGCACCATCTTAACGCCGGCCTTCTGGACCGGTGCAGCGGAAGATCACGAGCCGCAAACGTGCGACCGCGGTGACCTGTCGCACATGCGCAAGCCGCGAAACGCTGTCAGGATGCACCCATCCTGTCCTGCGTGGAGATCGGTGCCATGTGTGGATTCGCATTTGCCGTTTTCGTGCTGTGCGGCGCACTCGTCGCGATCGGTGCCGGCGTGGTGGCGGTGCCGGTGGGGCTGGCCCTCCTGCTCGCCGCCGGCGTGCTGTGGCTCGCCGGATCGCTCGTCGTGGGCCTTCTGCGCCTGGCCGGCGGTCTGCTGCTCGGCATCGGCGGGGTGCTGCTGGGATTGTTGCTGCTGCCGCTCGCCGCCGGTATCGGCTTGATCGTGCTGTTCGTGATCGGCCTCAAGCTCGCCGTGCTGGCCCTGCCGTTCGCCCTGGTCGCGTTGCTGGTGTGGGCGATCGCCCGTCCGCGCGCGTCGGCACCTGCGCCGGCGGCTGCATCGCCAGGCTGAGTCGCGCTTCGCCCCGCCCTCTGCATCGCTGTCGTCTTAGTCATGCCATCACACGGCATGCCAACGTGGCGTGTCTGCGGCACTGTCCGCTCCGATCCGGGCATGTTCGTTCCCCGTTCGCCAAGCCATTGATAGCCGGCATGTCGGCCGCAGGGCCGGCGCACCGTGGGGGCGCATCAGGTCCCGCCGGACTCGTCCGGCGCGCGGAGGAGAGGGTAATGACAGGCAGGAAGCGCGATGTATTCGGAATGTGGGGCCTACTGGCTACAGCCGGCTGGTTCATGACCACGGCCAGTGCCATGGCGGCGGTCGATACCTGTACGCCCGATTCAGCCTGGGCCGACATCGCCCCGCTGCCCGCGCCGCGATCGTCGTTCGCGAGCGTCATGGTAGACGGCAACCTCTACGTCCTCGGCGGCTACGAGAGCGCGACGAACCAGCAGACCAACACGGCGTTCCGCTATGACATCGCCAGTGACGCCTGGATCATACTGCCACCCCCGCCCGGCCAGCATGGCATCGAGACACAGGCGGCCGTGTGGCGCGGCAAGATCTACTGGATATCCGGTTCCCTGAGCAACAACGTCTCAATCTACGACATCGCCACCAATACCTGGTCGGCGGGTGCGGACGTGCCGGGTCTAGCTAACCAAGGCGTGGCCGGTGCATTCGCCGGCAAGGTCTACGTCATCGGCGGTGGCGGCGGAACCAATCTACGGATTTACGACATCGCCTCGAACACCTGGAGTACTGGGCCCGCAGCACCGCGCCCGGTCAACTATGCGGGTTACCGTCAGGTCGGTCAGTACCTCTATGTAGTCGGCGGCTACGACTACTCGACGAACAGCGTGCGGACGGACTCCTTCCGTCTCGACATGGCCTACACGCCGACGTACCAGACCGGGCCGAATTTCATCGGCGCGCACAGCGGTGCCGGTCTCGCCTTCCTGTACGGCGAGCTGTACCAGGTGGGCGGTTTCGACGGCATGTTCACTGCTTCTTCGTCGGTCGATGCCTATCCGCTCGGCCCATGGCCGGGTGGCACCTGGGCCGGCTCAGCCTTCGAGCCCATGCCGGCTGCGGTCGCGAACGGTGCGGCATTCGCACGGCGGACGGCGACGGGTGGTGAGATGTATACGATTGGCAGTCAGCTGGACCCGACCCATTCTTCGGCCGCCGCGCGTCGGCGCACGTGCAGCGTGCCGAAGGGCCGGCTCTACTGCAGCAACCTCGCCGCACCGCAACCGATTCCGGATGGAACCTACAACGGCACGCTCGCCAGCATGCTCAAGGTGACGATCGACGTGCCGCTCGCGGAGACCACATCGGCCGAGTCGGTCGCCCTGCGCGTGAAGCTCAGTCACGGCTATGCCGGTGACCTGGTCATGAAGCTGCGTCACCCGGATGGCAGCGACACGATCGCGCTGCTGAGCCAGCCGGGCAAGGCGGAGGCTAACGATGGCGCCGGTGGCGGCGGCACGTCGGCAGGTCTCTCCGCGGGCTACCCAATCGTGTTCGGCGACGATGCGGCGACTGATTCCGAGGTCATGGGTTATGCCAGCGGCCTTGCCGGCACTGACACGATCTGCCGCGATGACGGCTATTGCCGCTTCCGGCCGAGCGCGGGCGCCATCGCACTGCCGGCGAACTTCCGGGTATTCCGCAATCTCGATCCGCGCGGGACATGGGAGCTCTACGTCGGCGACCGCGATCCTTTCGCTACCGGCAACGTCAGCGAAGCCTGCATCATCCTCGACGGCGATGACGATCGACTGTTCTATGACGGCCTCGAAGGCGTGATCGCGCAGCCCTGACGGCGAGGGCGGCTGCTGAAGCGTGGTTGTGGCTGGGAGCCAGCGGTCGATCCGGATCTCCGGGGCCTGCCAGGGGCGGTGGGCTAGCGGAGGCGGGCCTGACGGTGTGCAGGGTTTCGGATGCATATCCAAATGGCCTCGCCTCGTTCGTTCGAGGTGCGGCAGGGCGTTGCATCGAGTCGGCAATATGCGTGCACTTGCCCTGTCGCGCTTTGTCGCGCCCTGTCGCGCCCTGTCAGGGCCGGGCTATTGCCATCCCGATGATTCGCGGCATCGTCTTCTCGATCCATACGGCAAAGGCAGGTTTTCATGACCCCGCAGCAGATCGTCGCCCTGGCCGTTCGCGTGTTTGCGATCTGGCTGCTCGTAATCTCCGTGCAGATGATCGGCATCGCGCTGACCCTGAGCGGCCAGTTCAGGTCGGACAACGTGTTCGCGCTGTTTGCAGTGCCGGCGCTTCCGGTATTCCTCGCGGTGTTCCTGTGGAAATTCCCTTCGTTCGTCGCCGGCAAGCTGCTGCCGCGGACGACGCATCCGGATGAGCTGCGCATGCCGCCCCGCGCGGACACGGCGGCCGCCTCCGCCATCATCGGTCTGTGG
The DNA here is from genome assembly GCA_964471815.1 of uncultured Rhodanobacteraceae bacterium. Taxonomy (GTDB): domain Bacteria; phylum Pseudomonadota; class Gammaproteobacteria; order Xanthomonadales; family Rhodanobacteraceae; genus Tahibacter. Next base: position 15,750 of record CAYYHP010000038.1, on the reverse strand, counting down.
GTCGTCGTCGCGGTATTGCCTCAGGCGTTCGCCGTGGCGGCTATGGCGATCTACTCGCGCCGGACCGATCTGTTCGATCTGTTCTTCACGCCGGATCGCGTCGTGACGTCGGTCGCGCTGGCCGTCCAGGTCGTGCTGGGGATCTTCCTCCTCGCCCGTCCCTGGCTCATCGCCCGGTGGATCTTTCCGCTTCCGCGCGGCGCTGGCGGAGCGCCCGACGCGGCGCCTCCGGCATCGGGAACCGTGGCGGACGAGTGAGCCGCCGCCCACGCCAAGCTCGCCTCCGCTGCCTGTCCCGGAGCGCGATTCCCGCCACATCGCCGTTACGTCCGCCGCGGTTAGAATTCGACACCCGCCAGCATCCGGAGGTCGCCATGTCCACGCCCAAACCGGTTCTGCATGCCCTGCTCCTGCTCGTCGCCGCCTGCGCCTTCATGCCGGCCGCCCGGGCCGCCGGCAGGATCGACTGCGAGCTGCGCTATTCGCTCTCCGGCTGGTCGGCGTTCTACAAGACGGCGAGCGGCAGCGGCACCGTGACCTGCAACAACGGCCAGACGCTGAAGGTGAAGATCCGCGCCAAGGGCGGCGGTCTCACGTTCGGCAAGCAGACCATCGAGAACGGCCGCGGCAAGTTCTCCGAGGTGCGCACGATCACCGACGTGCTCGGCACCTACGCCTCGGGCGGTGCGCATGCCGGCGTGATCAAATCGGCCGGCGCCCAGGTGGTCACCAAGGGCGAGGTATCGCTCGCGCTCGCCGGCAAGGGTGAGGGCGTCGATCTCGGCATCGACTTCGGCAAGTTCGTGATCAGCCGCTGAGCCGGTGTCGCCGGGCGGCGGCCCGGCGTTTCATCGGATTGCAACCGCGGCGCAAGCGCGCCGCAACCCGCGTGCAAGCCGCGGGTCATGCGCGGGAACCAGACTCCGCCCCCGTCGAATCCCGGCGGAGCGATGCGCATGACCCTTACCAGGCTGGACGGACACGATCCGTCGCGCCGGCGCTGGCTGCACGGCGCCATGGCGCTGGCCAGCCTCGCCGCGACCGGCCCGTTCGCGCGCCTCGCCGGCTCGACGCACTGGCTCGACGACCCGTTCCGCCTCGGCGTCGCGAGTGGCGACCCGAGCGCCGACGGTGCGGTGCTGTGGACGCGTCTACTCATCGACCCGCACGTCCCGGACGGCGGCCTGCCGCCGCTCGCCGTGCCGGTGCGCTGGGAAGTAGCCGAGGACGAGCGGTTCTTTCGCGTCGTGCAGACCGGCGATGCACTGGCGCGGCCGGAACGCGCGCATGCGGTACACGTCGCGCCCGCCGGTCTCGAGCCCGATCGCGAGTACCACTACCGCTTCCTGTGCGGCGAGGCGGTGAGCCGCACCGGACGCTTCCGCACCCTGCCAGCGCCGGGCCTGCGCGTGGATTCGTTCCGCTTCGCCGTGGCTTCCTGCCAGCATTACGAGCACGGCTGGTTCGCCGCGCACCGGCACATCGCGGCGAATGCGCCCTCGCTCGTGCTGCACCTCGGCGACTACATCTACGAGGGCTCGTTCGGCGAACGTCTGCGCCGGCACGAGAGCGATGCGCCGCTCGCCACGCTCGACGGTTACCGCGCCCGGTACGCGCACTACAAGCTCGACCCGGATCTGCAGGCCGCGCACGCGGCATGTGCCTGGGTGCCGATCTGGGATGACCACGAGGTCGCCAACGACTATGCGGGCGATCTCGCCATCGATGGCGAAGACCCGGCGCTGTTCCATGCGCGCCGCCTGGCCACCTACCGAGCCTGGATCGAGCACATGCCGGTACGTGCGGCACTCGCCGGCGGCACGCGCATCTTCCGCCGGCTCGCGATCGGTTCGCTCGCCGACCTGCACCTGCTCGACGACCGCCAGTATCGCGATCCGCAACCGTGTATCACGCGCGATCGCGTGTATGCCGGCAACATCACACCGGACTGCCCGGGCCGCGGTGACCCGACCCGCAGCCTGCTCGGCGCCGCGCAACAGGAGTGGCTCGAAGCCGGTCTCGCGGCCAGCGCCGCGCGCTGGAACCTGATCGGCCAGCAGACCCTGATCGCGCCGTTCTACACGCGCGGCGACGATGGCGCGGTGAGCGTCTGGAGCGATGCCTGGGACGGCTATCCGGCGAGCCGCGAGCGGCTCCTGCGCCATCTCGACGGGCTGCGTCTTCCGAACGCGGTGACCTTCGGCGGCGACGTGCATGCGTTCCACGTCACTGACCTCAAGGCCGATTACGCGGCGGACGATGCGCCGCTGGTCGCGACCGAATTCGTCACCAGCTCGCTGACCACGGACGACGGCGATCCGGCGGCGCTGGCGCGCGATCTCGCGCTGAATCCGCACGTGCGTTACGCGGACTGCAGCCATCGCGGCTGGCTCGACGTCACGTTCGCGCCGGAACGCCTGGACGTGCGCCTGATGGCGCTCGCCGATGTGCGCGACCCAGAGAGCGTGGCCCGGACCCTGCGCGCCTATGCGGTCGAGGACGGCGTCTGCGGGGCGCAGCTCGCCGCAGGCTGAGGACACGCCGATGAGCGCCATCCCCGTACCTTTGCCGATGCCCGCGTCCGCTGCCGCCGTCACGGGCAGAGGCCTCGGCAGCCTGGTCCTCGCCATCGAACCGCTGACGGCGGCGTGCAGCGTGCAGCAGGCCGGCGAGCATTTCCTCGATCCGCGTCATGCCGAGCTGCTCTCGCTGCCGATCGTCGACGACGGACGGCCGATCGGCTGCATCAGCCGTCACGAGCTGATGATGCGCGTGTACATGCAGCCGTTCGGTCGCGAGCTGCACGGGCGGCGCTCGGTCACCACGGTGATGAACCCCGCACCGCTGACGATCCCGGCCGCAGCGGACATCGAGCAGGCCGGCCGCCTGATCGGTGCACACATCCGCCGGTCGATCACCGAAGACTTCATCGTCGTCGACGAGGCGGGCGCCTATGTCGGCGGCGGCATCGTGCTCGACGTGCTGCGTGCGCTCAAAACCCGGCTCGGCCAGCGTTCTGCCGAACTGGAAAGCGCGTACCGCCACCTCAAGTCCTCGCAGCACCGGCTCGTGCAGTCGGAGAAGCTCGCCGCACTCGGCCAGCTCGTCGCCGGGCTCGCGCACGAGATCAACACGCCGTTCGGCTACGTGCGCATCAACGTCGAGATGATGCGCACCTCGCTGTCGGCGGCCGGCAACCTGCTCGCGGCCTACGGCGAAGTCGTCGACGTGCTGCTCGCCGGCGGCGAGGAAGCCGCGTTCGCCGCCGCCGCCACGCGCCTCGATGCGGCGCGCGCAGATTTCGAGCCGGCCTTACTCGGCGATCTCGAAGCACTGCTCGACGACACGCTGCACGGCGTCACGCAGATCGGCGATCTGGTCGGCAACCTCAAGGACTTCGCGCGTGTGGATGCGGGCCGCAGCGAGGCAGTCGATCTGCACGCCCTGATCGAGAGCGCGCTGCGCATCGGCGGCCATGTGCTGAAGAAGCGCAACGTGCAGGTCGAGCGCGCGTACGGCGAAGTGCCGCCGGTGCGCTGCGCGCCGGCACAGATCAACCAGGTGCTGCTGAACCTGCTCACCAATGCCGCGCAGGCGATCGAGCACAACCGCGGCCGGATCCGGCTGCGCACGCAGGCGCTCGGTGCCTGGGTCATGGTCGCCGTCGAGGACAACGGCAAGGGCATTCCGTCCGACGTGCTGCCGCGGATCTTCGAGCCGTTCTTCACCACCAAGCCGGTCGGCCAGGGCACCGGCCTCGGTCTGTCGATCTGCCAGCAGATCGTGCAGGCGCACGGTGGGCGGATCGGCGTCACCTCCACGCCCGGCGAGGGCACGCGCTTCCTGATCGCCTTGCCGGTCGTCGCACCGCCAGGGAGCGACCGCCGATGAGCCGCGCCACGCTGCTGCTGGTCGACGACGAGGAACGCATCCTGCGCTCGCTTTCGCTGCTGTTGCGCAGCCGCTTCGAAGTGCTGACGACGACCGATGGCGCATGGGCGCTGGAGTGGGTTCGCGAGCGGACCGTGCACGTCGTGGTCAGCGATCAGCGCATGCCCGGTATGAGCGGCGTGGACGTGCTGCGTGGCGTGCGCGAGCGCTCACCGGCCACGATGCGCCTGCTGCTGACCGGTTATGCCGACCTTGCTGCGGTCGAGGCTTCGATGAACGAAGGCGAGATCTTCCGCTTTCTCGAGAAACCCTGGGATGCGCCCGCGCTGATCGCCACGCGGAGCAGGCGGCCGGGATCGCGCTGGCCGAGTTCGCGGAAACGGCAGCATCCGCGCCGGCCGCACGCCCAACCGGGGAGCCGGTGCTGCGCGTGCTGGTGCTCGACGAGGACCGCTCGACGGCCGACATCGTGCGCGGCCTGCTGCCGTCGAGCTGCGAGGTCGTGGCCGCGAGCGACGTGGATCACGCGCTCGCCCTGCTCGTCGAGCGCGATTACGCCGTGCTGCTCGCCGAACTGAGCCACAGCCGCGACGACGTGATCGGCATGCTGAAGTGGCTCAAGCGCGAGGCGCCGCAGACCTCGACGATCGCCTGCTCGGCGCTGCGCGACGGACGCGTGCTGATCGAGCTGATCAACCAGGGCCAGATCTTCCGTTTTCTGCCCAAGCCGCTCGGCCGCGAACTGCTGCGGCGTGCGCTGATCGCCGCGTGCGAGCGTTATGGCGAGTCCCGCGCCGCACCGCAGCGCCTGCGCCGGGTCGCCGTCGAGCCGCTCCGTCGGGATCATTCGCTGCCGGCCCGGCTGCTCGATTACTTCCGCCGCATCCGCGAAAACGCCCGCGTCCGGCAGTGAAGCACGCTGCGGAATCCGGGACGTACACGATTCGCCTCGCATCATGCGGGCCGTCTTGCCGGGTAATGCCTCAGGTGGCTTCCGCCATCACCGACGCATTGAACCAGGCCCGCACCCGTTCGAGGTGCAGTGCCTCCTGGCGCAGCGCTTCGCGGAAACGCTCGGCCATCGTCATCTGCCCGAATCGTTCGGCCAGGGTCGTGAGCAGTTCCCATGAGGCGTGATCGTCGAGTTCGGCGGTCAGCAAGACGCTCAGGCACTGGGTCAGGTTGGTGCGTGGGTCGGTGATCGTCTGCACGAGGCCGAGGCCCTTCACGCCGACCACGTCCGCGCATGGCGTCTGTGCGGTCGGGTCGGCGCCGATCTCGCGCAAGCTTTCGACGACGAGCAGGAAATGACGTGCCTCGTCGTCGCGGAACTGCTCGACGAGATCGCGCGGCATGTCGTCCGGACGCGTGTCGGACGCGTCGTACTTGGTCAGCAGTGCATCGTACAGGCGCACGCCGGTGCGCTCGAACGCGGCCCGCTCGGCGAGCTTGTCGACGAACACCGTCGCATGCCGCCCGGCGATGGCCTGCATGCCGCTCTGCAGCATGCCGCGCAACGTGCCGGGCGGTGGCACCGAGCCGAGCCCGTCGCTCTCGGCGATGTAGCGATGGCGCAGTTCGTCGATCGGTCCACGACCGATTTCCGGGCCCTCGATGGGCGCATCGGTCGTGGTCTCGGACAGACGCCGTGCGTCCTGCGGCGACATCTGCAAGCCGGTGCGGTTCATGCCGAGCGTGGTGTCTTCTTCCATCGCGATCTCCCGGGTCTCAGGCGTTGACGTCGGCTGTGGTGCGCAGGAGTTCCGTGCCCGGCAGCCAGCGATAGCCGGCTGCCACGACGTCGGACGGCGAACCCTCCGCGTTGAGCTGCACACGGTATTCCTGCGAGGCACGTGTCTCGTCGGCCATGCCGACGTAATCCATGCCGCGCGCGCGCAGGTCGATCTCGGACTGCAGCGTGTCGCGCACGAACTGGCGCTGGCTCGCGAACGGGATCGGATCGGGCAGTTGCTCGGGCACCCTCTCGAGCGGGTCGCGACCGAGGTACTTGCGATACAGCTCGACGACGAAATGCAGGTGGCCCAGCTCGTAATCGAGCATGCGTTCCCAGATCGCGCGGAGGCGTGGATTCGATTCCTGCTGCACGCAGCCGTGGTAGTTGTATACCTCGGTCAACTCATGCATGAACCACTGCTCGAGCCAGTCCTGGGTCGGGTCGATGATCGACTCGTACTGGGTGACATGCTGCTCCTCGATCGAGGCGATCTCGGCATACAGCTGGCGCGCGACCGGATCGCTGAACAACGGGCCCACGTTCATGTAGTAGTTATGGGTCTGCTGCTCGCTCGCCATGATCGTGAGCGCATGCAGCTTGGAGAGCGGCGAGGCCGTGCGGAAGTCGAACGGGCGGCGCAGATCGTCGTGCGGATAACGGTGTTCGAGCGCCGTCGGCCGGCCGGGCAGGATGTCCGTGTAGCACTGCAGGATGTTGTTCGCATCCTTGCCCTCGAGCCGGTCGAGCAACGCCGAGTAGTGGTAGAGATGATCGAAGTCCTCGAGCAGGCCGAAGCGGTAGGTCTGCGCGAGATACGGATCGGGCTCGCGCTGGGCGACGGCGGCCGTGACCTCGATGGCGACCTGCTCGTAGGCGATCGTGGTTTCCAGCGGCGAGTGATCCGCGCCGAGCAGCCAGTTCACCAGCGTGGCCTGATGCTGTTCGATGCGCCGCACGACCGCGAGTGCCTCGCGCAGCTCGCCGTTCATGCGCGCGGCCATGTGCTGGAAGCGGATCGCCTCCTGCTCGATTCCGTTCATCAGGATCACGCGCACGCGCGTGAAGGCATCGTCGTCGAGTTTGCTGATGGGCGTCGGTACCATTTCGCGCCAGGTGAAGCGTTGCCGGTCGAGCGGACAACCATGCGAATCGGCGGGGGTCAGGGCCATGGACGCTCCTTGGCGGGAAAGGACCCGTCGCCGTCTGCGGCGGTTTCCGCGTGACGGGCATCCGGTCCGGTCGTCCATGCGTTTGCAACGGATGTGCCGACTGCGGGTATCCCGCGATCGGATCGGCCGGGCGGCAATGCGTCGGCGACTCGCGCAATCCCGGTCAACCGATCTGCCGCCGGAAGGGCGCTCGCGGCCTCACCGTGATGCGTGCCCGACCGCACCGCGCCGCACCCTGCAAGGTATACGAAGCATATCTTTCGCCGTAGCGTCATCGCTTCACGCGCAGGCGCCGGCTCGAGCGGGCGGCATCCGCATGCCGGGAGCCGACGCACGAGGGGCTGGACCCGGTTCGGGCGCCCGCGCCGTGCTGGCTCGAACGGTCGTTTGGAATCGCCGGCCGGCTGAGCTATCGTGCGCCGTCATTTCCCCGGCACGGGAGACCCTCATGACCAGCACCGCCGTCGTGCGCTATCCGCTCGCCGAAGAGATCGCGAGCAGCGCGATCCATGGCCTTGGCATCGTGCTCAGCATCGTCGGTCTCGCCGTGCTGGTGGCCTTCGCGGCGCAGTATGGCGATGCACGCCACGTGGTCAGCGTCAGCGTGTTCGGCGCAACGCTGATCCTGCTCTATACCGCGTCGACTCTCTACCACGGCATCCGACACGAGGCCGCCAAGCCGGCCCTGCGCGCGTTCGATCACATCGCGATCTATCTGCTGATCGCCGGCACCTATACGCCGTTCACGCTCATCGTGCTGCGTGGCGCCTGGGGCTGGGGGTTGTTCGCGACGGTCTGGGCGCTCGCACTGCTCGGTATCGTCTGCGAGCTGACCTCGCTCAAGCGCTTCCGGCTCGCCGCGGTCGGACTCTACGTCGGCATGGGCTGGAGCGCGCTGGCCGCGATCGAGCCGCTGGTGCACAACCTCGCCGCGGGCGGGCTGTGGCTGCTGTTCGGCGGCGGCGTGGCCTACACGCTCGGTGTGCCGTTCTATCTCTGGAAGTCGCTGCCGTTCTCGCATGCCGTCTGGCACGGCTTCGTACTGCTCGGCAGCGTGCTGCACTTCTTCTCGGTGCTGATCTACGTGCTGCCGGGCGCATGAGCGGCCGGCGCGACTACGCCCCCTGAAGCGAAAGGGCCGCCCAAGGGCGGCCCTTCGCGCTTATCCCGGCTGCGAGCGACTCACTTCTTCTGCTGGGCCGGCACGAACTCCTCGAGCACGGCCTTGCGCAGCAGGTCCGGCGGCAGCAGGCCCTGATTGACCACGAAGTCGTTGAAGGCCTGGCGGTCGAATTTCCTGCCGAGCAGCAGCTCGACCTCGGTGCGCAGCTCCATCAGACGCGTGTAGCCATAGAAGTAGCTGGTGGCCTGACCCGGTGCGCGGAACGTGTAGCGATCGACCTCCTGGCGGGCCATCGCCGGCGAAAGCACGACCTCCTGGGTCAGCACTTCGGTGGCACGTTCGGGCGTGATGCGGCCGAGGTTGAGTTCCGGATCGAGGATTGCGCGTGCGGCACGCGTCAGGCGCTGTTGCAGCGCGAACAGCTGGCCGTCGAGCGGCTCGTAGGGCTTGGCCTCGGCCTCGGCGTACAGCGCCCAGCCTTCGACGTTCACGCTGTTGAACGCAAACAGGCTGCGCGCCACCGACACGCCGCGCTCGACCATCGCCGAGAACTGCAGCTCGTGGCCGGGCCGGCCCTCGTGCGCGGTCAACGTCCAGGTCATGCCGGCATGGTTGAAATCGTCGTAGGTCTCCGATCCATCGCCCTTCGCGGCCGGGTTGCCGAGTGGCAGCACGAACGTGCCGCGCTCGCCCTTGTTGCCGATCAGTGTCGGCGGGTCCATGTGCGGCGCAGGCTGCGCGGCGGTCTCGGCATCGGAGGCCAGGCGCATGAGCATCGGCCGTTGCGGCAGGGCGACGATGCGCTCGCGGCGGATGATGTCCTCGAGCTTGCCGATGACCTCGTGATAGGTCGGCTCCACGTGATCCCTGGCGATCTGCTCCTTCTTCAGTGCGCGGATCACGTCACGGTAATCGGTGGCATCGAGGCCGTGCGCCTTGGCGACCAGCGGGGCGAGCGCCTGCAGTTCGTTGCGGATCTCGGCGTAGGCGAGTTCGGCCTTGCGGATCAGCGTGTCGGGGTCGATGTCGAGACCCACCTCCTTCAGGTTCTGCGCATACAGCTCGGCCGGCAGCCTGAAATCGGTACGGGCGCGCGGCAGTACGTTCGCGCGGACCCAGGCCTCGTAATCCTTGAGCTGGGCTTCGAGCGCATCCAGTGCCTTGTCGGCGCCCTTGATCTTGTATTTGGCGTACAGCTGGCGGATGCCGGCGATGTAGCGCGGCAGGTTGGCGAGGCTCTGCTCGACCTCGCCCTTGAATGGGCCGAGCAGTGCGGCATTGCCGGTCTTCTCGTTCCAGCGTGCCTTGGCAAGTTCGGTCAAGGGCGTGCTGCCCTTGGCGAGACCCGTATAGCGTTCGAGGCGCTTCAATGCCGCGGGTCGGCGCTTGGCTTCGATCTGATCCTGGAGCAGGCCGAATTCGCCCATGAAGACCATCTGCCCGACATCGAAGTAGGCGAGCACGAGACGGTCGTTCAATGCCTGGCTTTCGAGACGCTGCTGCACCGCGTCGATCATGATCGCGAGGTCCTGGCGCACGGCGGCGTCCTTCTCCTCGGCCAGCGCCTTCTCGAGCGAGGCTTTCACGGCGAGCATCGCGGCACGGCTACGCTCGTCGACCTTCGGTCCGAGGTCGACGATCCTGTCGTCGTAACCGGTCAGGCCGAACTGACCGGCGAATTCTGGATTGAAGTCGCCCATCACCTTGAGCAGTGGCTGGGCGAGCTGATTGCTGCGCTCGACCCAGGAGGTGGCGGCGGTAGCGGGCAGGGCGATGGCCAGGGCCAGCGCGGCAGCGAGTGTGCGGCAGATCGAAAGCATGCGTTTCTCCACAGTGGGGCGGGCATTGTCGACAGCGCCGACGGGTAGCGGAATAGGCCGAAGGTCGTTGCCGCGTCCGTCGGCATGACCAATGGCACAGGGTGCCCCGGTGTGGACCTGGCAGCGTGCCGGCATGACCGATCGATATGTCGTCCATCAAGGCGGGTGCCACTGCGGCCGCGTGCATTTCGAAGTGGATGCGCCGGCAGCCATCGAGGCGCTGGAGTGCAACTGTTCCATCTGCCGCATGACCGGCTTCCTGCATCTGATCGTGCCGGCAGGTCGGTTCCGTCTGCTCGCCGGTGCCGATGCGCTGGCCGAGTACACCTTCAACACCGGCATCGCGAAGCACCGCTTCTGTCGCGTCTGCGGCGTGAAGGCTTTCTACGTGCCGCGCTCGCATCCGGATGGCATCGACGTCAACGTGCGCTGTCTCGATCCGGCCACGATCGCCAGCGTTCGTGTGAGCTTGTTCGACGATGCAGACCGCGAGCGCATGACGGCAGCGCTCGCGCATCTCGCGCGCGACTGAGCGACCGGCGCGATCAGCCGATCGCCAGCGCGAAGGTGAAAACGCCGAGCATCGTGAAGGCCAGGGCGACCTTGGCGAGCGTGCCGAACAGCAGGCCGATCCAGGTGCCGAGGCCGATCGTCGTCGAGCGCTGCAGCGTACCGCCGGCAATGAGCTCGCCGAGTACCGCGCCGACGAACGGGCCGAGCAGCACGCCGACGAGACCGAAGAAGAGCCCTGCAAGCGTGCCGAGCGCCGCACCGATCAGCGCCCAGCGGCTCGCGCCGACGCGTTTCGCACCGAGCAGCCCGGCGAGGAAGTCCGCCGCGAGCGCGAACAGGCTCAGCGCGCCGAGGATGGTCAGCGTCACCCAGCCGATGCGCTCGAAGTGGCCGGTCCAGGCGGCGAGGAACATGCCGGCGTAGACCAGCGAAATGCCGGGCAGCGCCGGCAGCAGGGTGCCGGCCAGACCGATCAGGATCAGCACGGCCGAGAGGATGTACAGCAGGATGTCCATGCGGGCTCCGGGCACGCGGCGCGGTTCGGACGGCCATTGTGCCGCACGAAGCTGAAGCGGCGCCGAGCGTATCCGGGTGCATTCGTGCTTCGTCCTGCAGCACCGGACTGCTAGGCTTCGCGGCATGCGAGGGGATGAAAACGAAACCGTGGACGTGCTCAAGGCCGATGCGTTCGGCCGCATCGAGTGCGCGCGTCAGGGCGATGCCGTGGTGATACGCCGCGATACGCGGGGCGCGCGGTTCGGACTCGGCTGGTTCGCGCGGCTTGCCGCACGCCACGAAGCCCGCGCGCTGCGGCGGCTCGCCGGACTCGATGGCGTACCCCAACTGCTGGCGTGGGATGGCGCGGTACTGGTGCGCAGTTATCTCGATGGACGGCCGATGCAGTGCGGCCAGCCGCGCGATCCGCGCTATTTCCGTGCCGCACACCGCTTGCTCAAGGCGCTGCGTGCGCGAGGTCTCGCACACAACGATCTCGCCAAGGAACCGAACTGGCTGGTGCTCGCCGACGGCGCGCCGGCCGTCGTCGACTTCCAGATCTGCTGGATCACCGCGCGACATGGCGCTCTGTTCCGTCTGCTCGCACGCGAAGACCTGCGGCACCTCCTGAAGCACAAGCGCACCTATTGTCCCGGCGCACTGACGCCGGTCGAGAAGCGCGTCCTCGCGCGGCGCTCGTGGATCGCACGCGGCTGGCACGCGACCGGCAAGCGCCTCTACAAGCTCATCGCCCGCCGCCTGTTCGGCTACTGGGACAACGAGGGTGGCGGCCGCGACGGCTTGCGCGATGCGAAGTAACGCATCGCGCGTCGCGGCCGCCGGTGAGGCAGGAGCCGAACGGCGGCGCACCAGGGAAGGTTCACTGCGCGTGCTCTCGCGCGCGGCTTGCGCGATGCGAAGTAACGCATCGCGCGTCGCGGCTGCCGACCCCGCATGATCGCCAGGCCTCGATGGCTTCAAAGTTCATCGAGACGAAACGCGATCGGCACCAGGCCCCATGTCGGTTGTGCCTTGCCGTCGCGCATCGCCGGTGCGAAGCGCCAGCGCAGGACGGCCTCGCGTGCGCTGCGGTCGAGCGCGGCATGGCCCGAGGATTTCTCGATCTCGATGCGCTCGGGCACGCCGTGGGCGTCGATCAGGACGCGCAGCAGCACCGTGCCCTGCGCGTGCTGGCGCTTGGCAGCGATCGGGTAGGGCACGTCGGTACGGAAGCGGTAGGCGAGTGCCGTCGTGAGTGCCGGCGATCCGGAGGCCGGCAGCGCGTCGGGCTCCGGAACCGGGCCGGTATCGGCGGGTTCCGGCAGAGGATCGGGGGATACCGGATCGGAGGCGGCGGGCGCCGGTGTCGGCGTCGGCACGGGTAGCGGTGGCCGGGAGCGGAGCGTGCGGACCGGCGGTCGCGGCGGAGCAAGCGGCGGGACCGGCTGGACCGGCACTGGAGGCGGCGACTCGACGACCTGCGCGGCGAGCGGCGGCGCCGGTTCGGGTCTTTCCATGGTGGCGGCGGCCTCCGGTGGCGCGAGCATGCGTAGCAGGGCCGCGGCATGCAGCGCGAGCGCCGCGCTGACGGCCAGGGCGCGCTTCCAGTCGAAGCCGGCGAGGACGGACGGACAGGCTCGGATCGCGGTCATGGGCTGCTCCCTTGGCGCGGCGGTTGCCGCCTGCGGCTGCAACGTCGCTCGCAGCGCGGCGGGGTTGAGGCCACGTGCCGGACGCTCATGCGTTCGCGGAATGAGCAAAGAAATACCCGTCATCGATCCGGCATCGCGTCCACGGCCGCGTTTGCCGGAGTCTTAACGGCGAGCGTGTTGCGATGCCGGAGGCCTCGCCGAAGGAGCTGGAAACGATGGTGGGTTACTCGCTGCAGATGAGTGGAGACTGGCTGGAGGCGCTGGCGGCCGTCCTGCATGGCATGGGGCAGGATCCTGCCGCCGTCGTGCCCGACGCGCTTGGCGCGGCGCTCGCGCCGCTCGTGCAGCGTGCCGATTGCCCGCGCGCGGTCGAAATCGGCGGCGGAACCGCCGGTTATCGCCGTTACGCCCTGCGCCGCGTATCGGGTTCGGGGTTCGACTGCGTGCTGATCGTCTGGAGCGCGGCGGCACGTGCGCCGTTGCACGACCACGGCGGGCTGTGGGGCGTCGAGCTGGTGCTCGATGGGGCGCTCGGCGTGGACGAGTTCACCGCCTCGGCGCTGGCCGTCGCGCGCCGTGCGCAGCCGCGGTGCTCACGGCTGCTCGGCCCCGGCGATGCGGTGAGTTTCGGTACGCACGACTATGCGCATCGCTGGCGCAACCTCTCGACGCGCGCACCGGCCTTGTCATTGCACGTCTACGGCGGCACTCTCGCGCATTACCGCGTGTTCCGGCGCGATGCCGGCGCCGGTCACCGCGCGCATACCGCGCCGGCCGCGATCGACGCGGTGCTGCCGTGAGTGCCGCGCGCCCGTCGATGTACCGTTTCCCGGAAAGCCAGTGCGTGCACGCATGAAACGTCCGCTCGCGATACTCGCCGGCCTGCTCTGCGCCTGCACGGCGGCGGCGGCCGATCTCGCTCTGCTGAACGTCTCCTACGACCCGACGCGCGAGTTCTACAAAGCCATCAACCAGGCGTTCGCCGAGGACTGGAAGAAGGCACACGGCGGCCGCGTGACAATCAACACCTCGCACGGCGGTTCCGGCAAGCAGGCGCGTGCGGTGATCGACGGCCTCGAGGCCGACGTGGTCACCCTCGCGCTGGCCTGGGACATCGACGCGATCGCTGCCCGGGGGCTGATCGATCCCGGCTGGCGCGAACGCCTGCCGCATGGCGCCACGCCGTGCACCTCGACGATCGTCTTCCTCGTGCGCAAGGGCAATCCGAAGGCGATCCGCGACTGGCCCGACCTGATCAAGCCCGGCGTGGAAGTGATCACGCCGAACCCGAAGACTTCGGGCGGCGCGCGCTGGAACCATCTCGCCGCCTGGGGCAGCGCCCTGCAGGCAACGGCCGGCAGCGAGGCCGCGGCGCTGGCCTACGTGACGGAGCTGTACCGTCACGTGCCGGTGCTCGATGCCGGCGCGCGCGGGGCGACCACGACCTTCGTGCAGCGCGGTCTCGGCGACGTACTGATCGCCTGGGAGAACGAAGCGCTGCTCGCACGCCGCGACGCAGCCGATCAGGAGCTGGAGGTCGTCGTGCCGCTGCGCACGATCCTCGCCGAGCCGCCGGTCGCCGTCGTCGACAGGATCGTCGACAGGCACGGCACGCGTGAGCTTGCACAGGCCTATCTCGAATTCCTCTACAGCGAGGCCGGCCAGGAACTCGCCGCACGCCACTATTACCGGCCGCGCTCGCCTGCGGTGGCCGCGAAGTACGCCGACCGCTTCCCGAAGGTCGCGACCTTCACCGTCGACGAGGTGTTCGGCGGCTGGCAGAAGGCGCAGGCGACGCACTTCGCCGATGGCGGCGTCTTCGACCGGATCAGCATGCCCTGAACCATGTCGCGACGCGCCCTGCCCGGATTCGGCCTGAGCCTCGGCTACACGCTCGCCTTCCTCGGCGTGATCGTGCTGTTGCCGCTCGCCGCGCTCGCCGTGAAGGCCGGCTCGCTTGGTGCCGGCGGTCTGGTCGCGGCGGTGTCCACGCCGCGCGTGCTCGCCGCGCTGCGCCTGAGCTTCGGCACTGCGCTCGTGGCGGCCGTGCTCGCGGCGCTCGTCGGTCTGGTCGCGGCCTGGGTGCTGGTGCGCTACCGCTTCGCCGGCCGCCGTTTGCTCGATGCGCTGGTCGATCTGCCGTTCGCGCTGCCGACCGCCGTGGCTGGCATCGCGCTGGCCACGCTGTACGCGCCGAACGGCTGGATCGGGCGCTGGTTCGCGCCGTTCGGCATCAAGATCGCCTATACGCCGCTCGGCGTGCTGGTGGCGATGGTATTCGTCGGTTTTCCGTTCGTCGTGCGTACCCTGCAGCCGGTGCTCGAAACGCTCGACCGCGAGATCGAGGAAGCCGCGGCGAGCCTCGGTGCGACACCGGTGCAGACTTTCTTCCGCGTGATCCTGCCGATGCTGCTGCCGGCGCTGACGACGGGCTTCGCGCTGGCGCTCGCGCGCGCGGTCGGCGAATACGGGTCGGTGATCTTCATCGCCGGCAACCGGCCGATGGTCTCGGAGATCGCGCCGCTCCTGATCGTGCAGAAGCTCGACCAGCACGACGTCGCCGGTGCGGCCGCGATCGGCCTGGTCATGCTGGCCTTCTCGTTCACGCTACTTGCCGTGCTGAGCGCGCTGCAGCGCTGGTCGGGGCGCTGGGCGCGGATCTGATATGGCCGCCGTCCTGCCGTTGCCGCGCTCCGCATTGCGCCCGCTCGCGCAGCGGCTCGCGATCGCAGTGGCGGTGGCCTTCCTCGGGCTGTTCCTGCTGCTGCCGCTCGCCACCGTATTCGCGACCGCGTTCCGCAAGGGCTGGGATGCCTACGTCACGGTGATCGCCGAGCCCGAGGCGCTTGCGGCGATCCGCTTGAGCTTCACCGTCGCCGCCATCGCCGTGCCGCTGAATCTCGTGTTCGGACTCGCCGCGGCCTGGGCGATGACGCGCTTCGAGTTCCGCGGCAAGGCGCTGCTCGGCGCCTTGATCGACCTGCCGTTTTCGGTGTCGCCGGTGGTCTCGGGCCTCATCTACGTCCTGCTCTACGGTGCCCAGGGCTGGTTCGGCCCGTGGCTCGCCGCGCACGGCGTGAAGATCATCTTCGCCGTGTCGGGCCTGGTGCTCGCCACGGTGTTCGTCACCCTGCCGTTCGTCGCGCGCGAGCTGATCCCGCTGATGCAGGCACAGGGCAGCGAGGAGGAAGAGGCCGCGCTCACGCTCGGCGCACGGCCGTGGCAGATCCTCTGGCGCGTGACCCTGCCGAAGGTGAAGTGGGCGCTGCTCTACGGCGTTCTGCTCTGCAATGCCCGGGCAATGGGCGAGTTCGGCGCGGTGTCGGTGGTGTCGGGCCACATCCGCGGTCTG
>CAYYHP010000037.1:0-18945 GCA_964471815.1 uncultured Rhodanobacteraceae bacterium | reverse complement strand
GTCGCGCCGGGTCTCGCCGTGGTCCTGGTCGGCGCCGATCCGGCCTCGGCAGTGTATGTACGCAACAAGCGCAAGGCCTGCCAGCAGGTCGGGTTCCGTTCGTTCGATTTCGATCTGCCGGCTGCCACGAGCGAGGCCGAGCTGTACGCGCTGATCGATCGCCTGAATGCCGACCCGGCCGTACACGGCATCCTCGTACAGTTGCCGCTGCCGACGCACATCGATACCACCGCGCTGATCAACCGCATCGATCCGCGCAAGGACGTCGACGGTTTCCATGCGATGAACGTCGGCGCACTCGCGCTGCGCCAGCGCGGCCTGCGCCCGTGTACGCCGAAGGGCGTGATGACCCTGCTCGCGCACACCGATCGCCCGGTGCGTGGCGAGCATGCGGTGGTGGTCGGCGTCTCGAACCACGTCGGTCGGCCGATGGCACTCGAACTGCTGCTCGCCGGCTGCACGACGACCTGCTGCCACAAGTTCACCCGTGACCTGCCGGGCTTCGTCGCCCAAGCCGACATCCTGGTCGTCGCCGTCGGCCGGGCCGGTCTCGTGAAGGGCGAATGGATCAAGCCGGGTGCCGTGGTGATCGACGTCGGCATCAATCGCCTCGACGACGGCTCGCTGGTCGGCGACGTGGAATTCGTCACGGCGGCCGAGCGCGCTTCGTGGATCACGCCGGTGCCGGGCGGGGTGGGGCGCATGACCGTGGCCACGCTGATCGAGAATACGCTCGAGGCGGCCGAGACCTTCTTTGACTGAGCTGGCGGAGACGACGGTGCGGATGACCTCCCTGCGGCCGGCCGCGTGGCTATGCGCAGCGACCTTGGTGCTCGGCGGCTGCGGTGGCCTCGTGAACCGCGCCACCCAGCGTTTTGCGGACAATCTGAGCACGGCGATCCTCAACGAGAACGACCCGGGCACGGTGCGCGACGGCGTGCCGGCCTATCTGCTGCTGATCGACGGCCTGATTCAGGGCGATGCGGAAAACCCGGGCCTGCTGCTCGCCGGTGCGAAACTCTACGGCGCCTATGCCGGCGGCTTCGTCGGCGAGGCCGAGCGCGGCCGGCGGCTCGCGGCCAGGGCCTTCGACTACGCCCGGCGTGGCTCCTGCCTGCGCCAGAAACCGCTGTGTGCGGCGCTCGGCCAGCCGTTCGAGTCGTTCGCGACCGCAGTCGGTGGCATCGGTACGAAGGATCGCGATCTGCTGTTCGCCCTCGGTTCGGCCTGGGCCGGACGCATCCAGCGATCCAGCGACGACTGGAACGCGATCGCCGACATCCCCAAGGTGCAGGCACTGTTCGATCGCCTCATCGCACTCGACGAGGGGTTCGAGGACGGTCAGCCGTTCATGTATCTCGGCGTGCTGCACTCGCTGCGGCCCGCCTCGCTCGGCGGCAAGCCGGAGCTCGGCAAGGCGGCTTTCGAACGGGCAATCGCCCTCTCGCACGGCCGCAATCTGATGGCCAGGACGCTGTATGCGCAGTACTACGCACGGCTCGTGTTCGATCAGGAACTGCACGACCGTTTGCTGAACGAGGTGCTGGCCGCCGATCCGGAAGCGCCCCGTCTGACATTGGTGAACACGCTCGCCCAGCAGCGGGCCCACGCCCTGCTCGCATCGGGCAAGGACTACTTCTGACAACGCCGGCCCCGCACGGGCCGACCGAGGATGACGACATGAAACCACGCTATCTGTTCGGCCTTGCGCTGGCCCTGCTCGGCGTCGCCGCGACGGCCACGGCGGATACCCTGAAGATCGCCACCGTCGCGCCGGATGGCACGGCCTGGATGCGCGAGATGCGTGCCGGCGCCGATGCGGTCAAGCAGCGCACCGAAGGCCGCGTCGAGATCAAGTTCTACCCGGGCGGCGTGATGGGCGATCCGGCCACGGTGCTGCGCAAGATCAGGATCGGCCAGCTGCACGGCGGTGCATTCACCGGCGGCGAGATCATGAGCGTGGTGCCGGATGCGCAGCTCTACAGCCTGCCGTTCCTGTTCCGCAACCAGGCCGAAGTGGATGCGGTGCGCGCCAGACTTGACGCGCGCGTCAAGGCGAGCTTCGAGCCGCAGGGATTCGTCGCGCTCGGCCTGTCCGGCGGCGGCTTCGCCTACCTGATGAGCACGCGCGACATCAGGAACAGCGCCGATCTGAAGACCGCCAAGGTCTGGGTGCCGCAAGGCGATACGGTCGCCGAGGTCGCATTCAAGGCGGCGGGAGTCACGCCGACTCCGCTGCCGCTCGCCGATGTCTATACCAGCCTGCAGACCGGCCTGATCGACACCGCGGCGAACACGCCGGCCGGCGCGATCGCATTCCAGTGGCACACCAAGATCAAGCACATCGTCGATCTGCCGGTGACCTACGTCGTCGGCCTGCTTGCGGTCGACAAGAAAGCCGTGGACAAGCTCGCCGCGGCTGATCAGCAGGTCCTGCGCGAGGAGATGGACAAGGTCTTCGCACGTCTCGAGCAGATCAACCGCGACGACAATGCCAAGGCGATGGACACGCTCAAGGGGCAGGGCATCGCCATCCACGCGCCGGCCGGCGACGAGCAGAAGGCCTGGCAGGACGTGGGTGCGCAGGCGATGCAGCGCATCGTCGCCGACAAGCTCGTATCGCCCGAGCTGCTGAAGGCAGTGCAGGACGAACTCGCCGCGCTGCGCGCGAAGAAGTAAGGCCAGCGCCCGGGAATGGTGAGGCCCCGTTCCATCCTGAACGCCCTGCATCGGCTCGAGGACGCACTGCTGACGCTGTTCGTCCTCGCGCTGGTCGTACTGGCCGGCGCACAGATCCTGCTGCGCAACGTGTTCGACTCGGGTTTCGCCTGGGCCGACCCGCTGCTGCGCGCGCTGGTCCTGTGGAGCGCCATGCTCGGCGCGCTCGTCGCGACGCGTTCGGATCATCACATCGGCCTCGACTTCCTCGCGCGCCTGGCGAGCGGCACCACCGTGCGCATCGCGCGCTTCGTCGCCCTCGGCTTCGCGGCCGCGCTGTGCGCGGTCATGGCCTGGTATTGCGTCGATCTGGTCAGGCTCGACCTCGAAGGCGGCACGCCGGGGGCAGCCGGGCTGCCGGCCTGGATGCTGGAGCTGATCCTGCCGGTCGGCTTCGGCCTGATGGCGCTGCGCTTCCTCGTGCGTGCCTTTCTGCCATCGCTGCCGCCGGACGGAGAGGCGACGTGATCTGGCTGCTCGTCGGCCTGCTGTTGCTGCTCGCGGCGCTCGGCGCGCCGCTGTTCGCGCTGCTCGGTGCGGTGGCCCTGCTCGGTTTCCATGCGGCCGGGCAGGAGGGCGTCGCGGTCGCGGTGGAGTTCTACCGGCTGTCGGACATGCCGGCGCTGATCGCGATTCCGCTGTTCACGCTCGCCGGCTACCTGCTCGCCGAAAGCCAGGCGCCGCAGCGGCTCGTGCGGTTGACCAATGCACTGTTCGGCTGGCTGCCCGGCGGTCTCGCGATTGTCGCCGTCTGCGCCTGCACGCTGTTCACGGCCTTCACCGGTGCGACGGGCGTGACCATCATCGCGCTCGGTGCGGTGCTGTATCCGGCGCTGCGCCAGGCGCATTACGGCGAGAACTTCTCGCTCGGCCTGCTCACCGCTTCCGGGAGCCTCGGTCTGCTGCTGGTGCCGTCGATGCCGTTGATCCTGTACGGCGTGGTGGCGCAGCAGTTCCAGACCACGCCGCCGGTCAGCATCGATGCGCTGTTCCGTGCCGGGGTGCTGCCGTGTGCGCTGATGGTCGTGTTGCTCGGCGCCTACAGTGCCTGGCACGTGCGCAAGGTGGCGCGTCCGGCAGGGGGTGGCCTCGCCGAACTCTGGGCCGCGACACGCGCCGCGGCCTGGGAAATCCCGCTGCCGTTCGTGATCCTGCTCGGCATCTACTCCGGCAGGCTGGCCGCCTCCGAGGCCGCGGCCGCCACCGCTCTGTACGTGCTGGTCGTGACGGTCCTGATCCGGCGCGAAATCCCGCTCGGCGAGCTGCCGCGCGTGATCCGGCATGCGATGGTGCTGGTCGGCGGCATCCTGGTGATCCTCGGCTTCTCGCTGGCGCTGACCAACTGGCTGATCGACGCCGAGGTGCCCGACAAGCTGTTCGCCTTCCTGCGGACCACGATTCCCGAGGATCGACCGTTCCTGTTCCTGCTCGCGCTTAACGTGTTCCTGCTCGTGTTCGGCATGCTGCTCGAAGGCTTCCCGGCGATCATCCTGCTCGTGCCGCTGGTGCTGCCGGTCGCGCTGAAATACCGTGTGGACCCGGTCCACCTCGGCATCATCTTCCTCGCCAACCTGCAGCTCGGCATCTTCCTGCCGCCGCTCGGCATCAACCTGTTCATCGCCAGTGCGCGTTTCCGCCGGCCGGTGCTGACCCTGGTGCGCGCCGCCGTGCCGTTCTTCCTGATCATGCTGGCGGCGGTGCTGATCATCACTTACTGGCCGGCCCTTTCGCTCGCGCTGGTCCGCTGACGAGGACCGTCGCCGCATCGGTGTGACGGAAGCGGACAGGGCGCCGTACGGGCCTCGTCTTTGGCGGAGCGCCCGCCTTCCCGTATAATTCTGTTTTTGCGACGGTCCTCGCGCATGCGCCTCCTTGCCGAAGCCCTCACTTTCGACGACGTCTCCCTCGTTCCTGCCTATTCGAACGTCCTGCCGAAGGACGTCAGCCTCGCGACACGGCTGACCCGCGACATCCGCCTGAACGTCCCAATCGTCTCGGCCGCGATGGATACGGTCACCGAGGCCGATCTCGCCATCACCATGGCGCAATGCGGCGGCATCGGCATCATCCACAAGAACATGCCGGCCGAGCGCCAGGCCGCCGAGGTAAGGCTGGTCAAGAAGTTCGAGGCCGGCGTGATCCGCGATCCGATCACGGTGACGCCGGACACGTCGATCCGCGAGGTCATGCAGATCGTACGCGCCCGGCGCATCTCCGGCGTACCGGTGGTCGAAGGCGAGCAGCTCGTCGGCATCGTCACGAACCGCGACCTGCGCTTCGAGCGTCAGCCGGACGATCCGGTCCGCCACATCATGACGCGCAAGGATCGCCTGGTGACGGTCAAGGAAGGCGCGCGCGAGGACGACGTGCTGGCGCTCCTGCACAAGCACCGCATCGAGAAGGTGCTGGTCGTCGACGATGATTTCCGCTTGAAGGGCCTGATCACCGTCAAGGACATCCAGAAGGCGCGTGACAACCCGAATGCCGCGAAGGACGCCCACGAGCGCCTGCGCGTCGGCGCGGCGGTCGGCGTCGGCGGCGATACCGAAGCACGTGTCGCCGCGCTGGTCGAAGCCGGCGTCGACGTGATCGTGGTCGACACCGCGCACGGCCATTCGCAGGGCGTGCTGGATCGCGTGCGCTGGGTCAAGAAGCACTTCCCGCTGGTGCAGGTCATCGGCGGCAACATCGTCACTGGCGATGCCGCGCGCGCGTTGGTCGATGCCGGTGCGGATGCGGTCAAGGTCGGCGTGGGTCCCGGCTCGATCTGCACGACCCGCATCGTCGCCGGCGTCGGCGTGCCGCAGATCAGCGCGGTGAACATGGTCGCCGAGGCACTGCACGACAGCGGCGTGCCGCTGATCGCCGACGGCGGCATCCGCTATTCGGGCGACATCGCCAAGGCACTGGTCGCCGGCGCGTCCACAGTCATGATCGGCGGCATGTTCGCCGGTACCGAGGAGGCTCCAGGCGAGGTCGAGCTGTACCAGGGCCGCTCGTACAAGAGCTATCGCGGGATGGGCTCGCTCGGCGCGATGCAGAAGGGCTCGAAGGATCGTTACTTCCAGGACGAGGCCGACGCCGACAAGCTCGTGCCCGAGGGCATCGAGGGCCGCGTGCCCTACCGCGGACCGCTGCGCAACATCATCCACCAGCTCACAGGCGGCCTGCGTGCCGCGATGGGCTATGTCGGCTGCGCCTCGATCGAGGAGATGAATACCCGGCCGCAATTCGTGCGCGTGACCAGCGCCGGCGTGCGCGAGTCCCACGTGCACGACGTCGCCATCACCAAGGAAGCACCGAACTACCGGCTCGACTGAAGGCTTTGACCGGACTTGGGGACCTCACGGTCCCCAAGTCGCTTCTGGACCCCGCCATGCAAGACATCCACAGCGACAAGATCCTCATCCTCGATTTCGGCGCGCAGTACACGCAGCTGATCGCACGGCGCATCCGCGAGATCGGCGTGTACTGCGAGATCTGGGCCTGGGATCACGATTCCGAGGACATCCGCCGTTTCGCACCGAAGGGCATCGTGCTGTCCGGCGGTCCGGAATCGACGACCGAGCCCGGCTCGCCACGTGCGCCGCAGGCGGTGCTCGAAGCCGGCGTGCCGATCCTCGGCATCTGCTACGGCATGCAGACCCTCGCCGCGCAGCTCGGCGGTGCCGTCGAGAGCGGCCACGAGCGCGAATTCGGCTATGCGCGCGTCGTTCCGGTCGGCGAGTGCCGGTTGTTCGACGGACTCGGCGATCTCACCTCGCCACCACATCTGGGCGAAGGCGAATCCCGGATGGGCACCCCGCAACCACCGGCCGCGGTCCGGACGGGCGAGGGCAGGGAACCCGCGCTCGACGTGTGGATGTCGCACGGCGACCGCGTCACGGCCGTGCCGCCGGGCTTCGCCGTCATCGGCCGCACCGACAGCGTGCCGATCGCGGCCATGGCCGACGAGACGCGCCGCTGGTACGGCGTGCAGTTCCACCCCGAGGTCACGCACACCCGCCAGGGCACGGCTCTGCTGCGCCGTTTCGCGGTCGACATCTGCGGCTGCCGCACCCTGTGGACCGCCGCGAACATCATCGACGATGCGATCGAACGCGTGCGCGCCCAGGTCGGCCGGGACCAGGTCCTGCTCGGTCTGTCGGGCGGCGTGGATTCCTCGGTCGTCGCCGCGCTGCTCGAAAAGGCAATTCGCGGGCAGCTCGTCTGCGTATTCGTCGATACCGGCCTTCTGCGTTATGGCGAGGGCGATCAGGTGATGGCGACCATGGCGCGGCACATGGGCGTGCACGTGGTCCGCGTCGATGCGCGCGCCCGCTTCTTCGAAGCCCTGCGCGGCGTGGACGAGCCCGAGGCCAAGCGCAAGATCATCGGCCGGCTGTTCATCGAGGTGTTCGAGGAAGAGGCGCGCAAGCTCGAAGGCGTGCGCTGGCTCGCGCAGGGCACGATCTATCCGGACGTGATCGAGTCGGCGGCGAGCAAGACCGGCAAGGCGCACGTGATCAAGTCGCACCACAACGTCGGCGGCCTGCCCGAGCGCATGCAGTTCCGGCTCGTCGAACCGCTGCGCGAGCTGTTCAAGGACGAGGTACGCCGGATCGGCGTGGAGCTCGGCCTGCCGCGCGAGATGGTCTATCGCCACCCGTTCCCGGGGCCCGGCCTAGGCGTGCGCGTCCTGGGCGAAGTCCGCCCGGAATACGTTGAACTGCTGCAGCGCGCCGACCACATCTTCATCGAGGAACTACGCCGGCACGGGCTCTACGATCAGGTGAGCCAGGCCTTCGCGGTATTCCTGCCGGTCAAGTCGGTCGGCGTGGTCGGTGACGCCCGTGCCTACGAATGGGTCATCGCCCTGCGTGCCGTCGAGACGGTCGACTTCATGACCGCGCACTGGGCACGCCTGCCGTATGACTTCCTGGAGCATGTATCTCGCCGTATCATCAATGAGATACGTGGTATATCTCGTGTAGTTTATGATATCAGCGGCAAGCCACCGGCGACGATCGAGTGGGAGTGAGGCGTGATCCTGCCGATGATCACGGATGAGGAAGAGCCCACCGGTTTCGTCTGGATGAGGCGGGCGCTCGAACTCGCCCGCCACGCGGAGGCAGCGGATGGGGAAGTGCCGGTCGGGGCGGTCATCGTAAAGGACAGGGAAGTGATCGGCGAGGGCTGGAACCGCAGCATCACCCTGAATGATCCGACCGCACATGCCGAGATCATCGCCCTGCGTGCGG
Organism: uncultured Rhodanobacteraceae bacterium; assembly: GCA_964471815.1. Taxonomy (GTDB): domain Bacteria; phylum Pseudomonadota; class Gammaproteobacteria; order Xanthomonadales; family Rhodanobacteraceae; genus Tahibacter. The sequence continues at coordinate 10,987 of CAYYHP010000037.1, read as the reverse complement.
CAGGCCAGCGACTTGGTAATTACCGCATGCCTGGCACGACGCTATACGTCACGCTGGAACCCTGCGCGATGTGCGCGATGGCATTGGTGCACGCGCGCATCGATCGCGTCGTCTACGCCGCGGCCGATCCGAAGACCGGTGCCGCCGGCAGTGTGTTCGACACCCTCGTCTCGGACCGTCACAACCATCGCATCGCCGTGACGGCGGGCGTCTGCGCCGAGGAATCAGGCGACCTGCTGCGTGCGTTCTTCCGCCGTCGTCGCGGAGCTGGCTGATTCCGGACACATCGCTCTGCGAGTATTCCAGCGGCAAGGAATTTCTTCCCGCGCCTGAAGCCCTTGCCCATCGGGCCGAGGCACGATTCATCTCGCGGCGCGCATGGTGCATGCGCTGCGCCGAACCGGGCTGGGCAATGGGTCTGATACCAGGCTGGGGATGGCATTGGGGTTCTCTCGAAGAGATGCCTTTACGGCCGCATGAACTCGGCATCGCATTCATCGATACCGTCGGGACCGAAACGGACTGACGCGGCAACCAAGCGCATCCGAGCTTGGAGAAAAGGCGCTTGGCCCTAGTCACGAGGAGCCTGCGGCTGCATGCGATACGGCCGGGTAGAATGCGCCGGAGCTGTCAGGATCCTCGAGTTGGCACCAGCCTTGCTGTCACGGCGTGAAAACGCAAGGGAGAAGAGCCATGCGCCGTATATTGATCCTGGGATGCCTGTCTGCAGTCTGCTTCGTGATGACAGCGGCCTTATCGCCGGCTGCGGCAGCCTCGAAGCGGAATTCCGTACCCGCCATGAAATATCCAGGCGACAAGGCTTTCGTGGAGAAAGCCGCGCAGAGTAACCAGACTGAAATCGAGCTGTCGCAGCTCGCGCTGGAACGAACTAGAGGGTCGGCCGGGAAACGCCCGAAAACGCTCACTTAGCGCCTAAGTCCCTGAAACATAAGGCCGGATCAACCCTCTGTCGCCCCGTCAACTCTCGCATCAGTGGACAGTCGCCTCCCCTCGCGGTTTGCGGTCATGTTTCAGCGTGCGCGCCAGTTGGATCTGCGCTGCTGCCCGTAGTCCATCCACCGGTCGCTCCACATCAACATCGTGATTGCCATGGAGGTTGATATGCGCCATGCGGTACGGCGCCTGGCCTCCTATCATTTCGGGTGAGATTTCCCATCCCTCCTGTGCCAGTTCGGCAATCACCCGCTGCATTTCCTGCGCGTTGTGATACATGATCATGTTGGCGACCAGGTGGTTGTACAAGATCAACTTTTGCTGTTCGTTGCGGACGCTCTGATCGATGATCCCCTTGTTGGCAAAGAAAACCCACTTGATGAAGTTGTTGAACGCTTCGCTCTTGTTGGTCGCGGCGTTGATGGTCACGCGCAGCTGCGGATCTTCAATGTATTTCAGCAGGAAGATCGTTCGATACGCCTTACCGATCTCGTGAAGCGCGTGATAGACGCGGTTCTTCTTGCTGTTGCTATGGAACCGGCGAAGGATCGTCGACGGGCTGATTTTTCCCAGCTTGATGGAAACAACATAGCGCAAGATGTCTGCATAGTGTCGGGCAATCAAATCCCATTCGATCGTTCCATCGAACAGCGAGTTGATGTGCTTGTACTTTTTTCCAGGCGTCGGACGATATAGCTTGAGGTCCTTGAAACGCCGGATCCGCGGCATGAGTTCAGCGCCTAGAAAGGGCGCCAGACCAAAGGCGATGTAGTTCTGTGCATGCGTGTCTCCGTGCAGCATCGTCGGACGCACGTCCGATTCGTTCTCCATCAGATGATCGAGGATGTGATGCCCTTCGTAGGATCCGCAGGCGATGAAGCGCGAGAAGATCGCAATGTAAGTATCGGCGACGACGTAGTACCCAATACCACCGTAGCCGCCGTATCGGATGTGGTACTCGGACATGATCGTGTTTTCGCGCATCGTCCACTTCGTTCCATCGGCGGATGCGGAAACGTTGGAGCCCCAATAGCTGGGAAGTTCAAGTTTGTTGTAGGCGTTGACGACATCCTTGATTGCGGCTCGTAGCGTGTCTTCTGTTACGTACTTGAGGTTCAACCAGGCGATCTGTTTGCGCGAGAGCCCTTTGACGCAGCGCGCTGTGCCCGATGGCCCAAGGTTGCAGCCGTAGCAGAACAGCGTCAGCACGACGCGTCGCACCAGGTCATCGACGCGAGGCTGCGTGCCGGCGACGGGCTTGAAGTGCCGTTGAATTTTGAGCCATTTGGTGGTTTCTACCAGGAGATCGATGATCGTTGTCTGGGCCATGCGTTTAGTGAGCTGCGCATCGACGTCAATGATCGCCTCCGCAAGCGGCTTACGCTTCATTGGGCTCAAAATGATGAGTTTGTCGACAATTCGAGCGTGGTCGTTTTTCGGAAAGCCGCGGTCAACGCGGTCGCCGACTTCGACCATCTGAGCCTTCACTCGACGAATGAACTCGTGTGCGTCCGCCGGCAGGCCCGATGCCTCCTCGTAGGCGGGCAACTCCTTCTTCAACGTTTCAGCGTCGATCATCTGCTCGCGGAAGTCATCGTATTTTTCTCCGCCAGGCACGAAGAGATCGGCGGAATTGAGGTCGTCCTTGATTTGCGTCAGGACGCAAAGCTCGAAATATTTCCGATTCAAGAGCTCCTTGCCACTTCCCACTTCGTCCTCCACCACCACGTGCTTGCGCCAGCGCTGACCCAGCCAGTCGAGATCCCGGGCGATGTCGATCCCCAAGATCGATGGATCGAACACCACCGCTTTCATGTTGCGGCATTTTTGCAGCGCCGCGATCATGTGCTCCATGCTCTTGTCCTCGCTGGCGCTTTGCAGCCGCATGATGTCGAGACAATTGAAGAGGATCGAGCGCTGGGTCGAATAGGGTTTGACCAAGAACGGCAGGTAGTTTTTCCCTGCGTAGGCCAGGTGTTCCACGCACTGGTCGATGAGCGCCTCGGGCTCCTCCTCCAAGGTCGCAGCGATAGCGCGAATTCGCCGTGTGTTGGTGCCTTTGTCGGCATACGCTTCGAGAACGTCTTTGAATTGACTGATGAGCTTTTCGGCACGCTCGTTGTGGTCGAGATGATGGCGCGTGAGGTTTTCCGTGGCGAGGTTTTCCATCGCCTGCATCAACTTGATGAAGACAAGCGCGGCATCGTCGAGCGCTTTGGCAAATTGCGATCGGATGTGCAGCGCGGCAATCGTGTAGCGCTTCTCGGGCCGAAACTGGCGAAATTCGTGAACGTTGTTCTTGTCGGCGATGTTCAGAAAGTAGCGCCGCTTGGATACGGGCAGCGGGACTGCCGGAATCTGGGCGGATAGGTCACGCAGACGAACCAAGTGCTGCAGGTAGCCGCGAACTTCCTTGTTCGTGGGTTGGCGCGCTTCCCGCTTCAACGAACTCCACCCGGAGGGGCCATCGTCCTTCTCCAGAAGCTTGTCGATGGCGGCTCGAAGCTGCGGGGATGTCTGTGACGCCATGGTTCGGTAAAACGCGTTGTGCACCTTCTCACGCGCTGTGGCGGCGATGCGTTCCAATGCGTCCAAGGACGGAAGGTCGTAGTAGTTGCGGATGAGCTCTTCCAACAAGACATTAATGATCTCGTCGAGGTCGCTCTTTATTTCTGCGGCGGTCTCGGCAATGGCCAGCAGCCACTCTTCCGTGGCCTTGGTGTACGGTTTGACGCCGCGCTGCTCCCTGAGGCGCGCAATATGCCGCCGCGAATTGGACGACGCGTCGTACCGCTTGAGAGCGGCTGCCGTCGGCACGCGTTGGGCGCCCACGGATCGCACGATCATTTCCAGAATGTCGCGGGGGACGTCAGCGAGCGGAATGAATCGCGCCAGCAGCTGATGAAGCTTCAAATGGCAGAGTACCGCCAATTGTTCGTCGGCAGTCTGGGCCAAGCGGCGGGCAATGCCCCACTCTTCGGATGTTGCGGTATAGTACCGCTTTACTTGGGCTTCATTGGGCTGGGTAAGGAGAACGGGATAGGCATTTTGGACGTAGTCAGACACGGAGCGTTCCAGTAGACCGGGTTTAGTCCCATCGTCGAGTACCGTCCTTGTCGGTGATGGTTACGTCCAGGAAGCACTCGTGGTTGTCGGCGATGCGATACATGTCGTCCAACACCATTGCCATGGCGTCATCGAGTTCGGCGTTATCGGCGATGTGCAGGAGAAAGTGGTAACCGTTGGCATCCTGCCGCTGGGCACGGTGGCGAGCCAGGCAGGCCTCCTCGATCAAGCGGCGCGCGTTGGTCCGCTTTCGCGCGTTGTTGGAGTAAGACGTCAGAGAAAAGCGCACCTGGATGGCCAGGAGCAATGGCGCGCTGGCGGTGACCGTTGGGGGCGGCAAGGCGGCGGGCGGCTGGGTCGACACGCTGAGCTCAATGCTGGCTTTAGCAAAGTGCTGGCCCACGTCGATATAGCGCAGCGCGGTATTGACGTTTCGCCAGCCCACGTACTCCATGAGGCTTTTGACGTCCCAGCCGTTGGCATTGGCCCAACTGGCGAAACCGCGCCGCAGCGAATGGCCGCTGTAGTGGTCCGCTCGCTCGATGCCAGCGTGTGCAAATGCGCGCCGAAAGACCGGCGCCACGCTACCGACGTTCATCGCGTCCTGACTCAAGGTGCCCCAACGGTCGATGCCGGGAAACAGCGCGCCCTCCTGGCGGCCGGCTGCATCCAGCCAAGCCTGGGTGGCGGCAACGGGACACCAGCGTGAGAGGGCTGGGGTTTTGTAGACGCGGCCACGGTTGTCGCGATCGGTCTTGCTGGTCGGCAAAAAGACATTGAGCCCTTCGCCAGGCAGTATCTCGATGAGTTCGATGCGAAGGCGTACCAATTCGTCGGCACGAAACCCGCGCCAGAATCCCAGCAGGATCAGTGCTCGATCGCGCAAGTGGCGAGAGAACGCAGCGACATCGCGCGCGGCTTTTGCTCTGGCTGCCGCCCCTTCCAGCCAATCACTCACCGCGCCCAGTTCCGTGAGCTGCAGCGGTGCAGCCTTCTTTTCCCGCGCCGGATGCACGGCCTGGATGCCCCGCAGCGCCTGACGAACGATGACCGCACGTGTGGGATCGGCGAACCCATGATCGTTGTGCCAGCGCGCGAGCGCCGCGAGACGTTGCCGCAGAGTGGCGATGGCCAGGCGGTCGGCATACGCTGCGAGGTAGCGCGCAATACCTTCGGCGTGCGAGGGCAAGTGGCCTCCCCAGTCCTCCTCGAAATGCTTGATGGCGGAGGCGTAGCTGAGGCGGGTGTTCTCCCGGGTGGCCGCGGCGAGATAGCGCTCAAGGTCAGACATGGGGACTCCGAACGGAATCAGTATCGACCTATGGCGGCCAACATTTGGCGCCCACAGTACCGCATCGATACACCTCTGCGCGATGGGCTGCGCAAGACCCCATTATCCGCTGCGGCAGCGGATAGTTGGCCAACGATTGCATCGGAGTGTGTGTTCCTCGACGATGCCCCTGGGAGAATTTCCGAGAGGTCGGCGCCATTGCCGGCGGCTTCGGCGCAGGCAGAAGATCATCGTCCGCTGCGCCGCACACAGCGTCGCCCACGCCACCGTGACGACGGTATTCTTGGTGCGGCAGCATCGCGTTGCAGCGGACGTGCGCCACGGATATTGCCGCGGGAGTGGGAGCCGATCCATGCCGTACGACATCGAAGACACGCTCACCCGCTTGGCTGAGGCCGTGATGGAGGTCCTGGCCATCGAGGTTCTGCGCCGTGTCGATCCGGGTGAGCCCTACGTCGTCAGCCAGCTGTTCCTGCGCATGCACGCGCGGTTTCGAGACTGGGACGTGGGTAACGAGTACGACCGCGTTGAAGACATCACGAAGCGGCTCCGGCATTTCAACCCGGCAACCGGCAAGGAATTGGAAGCCGACATCATCCCCGACCTTATCGTCCATCGGATGGGGGTGCGCGACAACTTGTTGGTCGTAGAGGTGAAACGCCACATCAACCACGACACCGAGCGCGACGTGTGGAAACTGCGAGGCATGACGGCACAGCAAGGCGAGTACCGGTATGCCGTCGGTGTGCACCTCATTCTCAACGTCCCAGCGGGTGTCGTTGTAGGCTGCGACGTCTACACCGATGGCGACATTGATGCGGCGTGGTCGGCTTGGCTGCGGGCTCGCTTGCCGGCTTAGGTTCATTCGCCTGGCGCCTACAATGTCATCTTAACGACGAGAATGTTCAGGAAGCCCGCGAAGAAGATGCTCGTTACCAGCGGATTTCCTCGACCAAACGCGCCTCCACTAGCAACTCTTCGGTCAGGAGATGCAGGAGGCCTGCACAACCCAACGCGAGTGTGCCGACCAGAACGGCATTGGATGCCCTCGCAAACACCGTCAACCCCAGCGCCGCACCGACCGCGATCAGGAGTCCCAGGCCGCAGGTCAGCAGGCTGGCGCGGCCGGCCGGCACCTCGCGTGCGCGCAGCGACAACGCCGCCAGCACGGCCATCAGCACGCCTTCCAGGTGAGCAAAAGCGAGGCATCGGCCGCTGCGGTAGCCTTCAACGCCGCGACATCAACTGTGTCGGTGCGATCACGCCCCCGAACCCGACCGCACCTGCCAGCCACGGGGCATCCGGCGGGTGAGCTCGGCATCATGCGGCTCAGTGCGGCGCGCAGGGATGAGCGTGTAGACCGACATGCCGAGACCAGAGCCGGAGCAAAGCAGGCTCGCCCGAAGCAGCAGCGATACCTGGCTCAGCAGGAGCTTGGCGAACGGCGTACCGGCACCAGAGAAACCTTCGGCCAGCAGGGCGGATCGGACCCAGGTGTGCAGCCACGCTGGCTTTTGCCATGACGAATTCCGTACCCATGATGCAAGGGATGGATTGATTGGATACCCAAGGAGGGTATAGCGTAGCCGCATGCACAAGACCCATGGAAACCATTCCGACATCGTCAAGCGCTTACGCCGAGCTGTAGGTCAGCTCAACTCCATTATCGACATGATCGATGATGGCAGGCACTGCGAGGACGTGGCCATGCAGTTGCAAGCGGTCGAGAAAGCGATCGTGCAGGCCAAAAAGACGTTCATCCACGATCACATCGACCATTGCCTGGAAGACACCGACACGACGCCAAAGTCGATCCGGATGTTCAAGGCCATCTCGAAATACCTCTGACCTCCGACCCACCCATACCCTGCCGGTTCCGCACCGACTACCCGTTCTGCCGCGCTTGATCGTATGGCGTTGCTGGCGCTGTCAGCGGTGTTGGTCGGCGTCTCTGGCGAAGTGCTGGCGCATCGCCTTCTCTTCCACTTCGTGCACGCCGGAAAGGCTGCGTGATCGCCGCGCCGAGCGGCGTGACCCAGGATGTGGGAAGGCCGCTCGCCATACCCACGTGGCCAACACCACGGGGCCGAGCAAGGTTCCTGCGGCGAGGAGGCCTGGTAACGAGAGGGCCCGGCTCACGGGCAGCCCGAAGTAAAGAAGTGGCGCCCCCCACACGCACGCGGCCACGATAACGTAAATCCCGCATTCCACATAGAACCGGGTTCGCGCACGGCGCCATACCTCGACATGCTGCCACGCATCCCGGGACGACGGATCGGTGGACCTCAACGTCATGGTCTGGCCTCGACCATGAACGGTAGGCCCTGATGACCGGCCAGGCGGTGTCGCCGTGCCGGCTCGCGATAGCCCAAGGCGCGCTCGCGCTTCTGCATCGCTGCGGCGCGAGCGTGTCGCGGCGGCCAGCGGCACGTGTCATACGCCCATGCCTGGATCGCTGCGACCTTGGCGCCGCGTGCACCCACCCACTCACGCGCGTGCCCGGCAGGCACGCGATCTTCGATCGCCATGAGCTCCTCCTGATCCCAACGAACAGGCGCAAAAAGCGCCGCCGCGTCGCTGCGGGCACAAGATCAGGCGATAGGGGGACGAAGCTCGGTCGCGCAGGGATAACGGAGCTTCAACGGCTGCACCGTCGCGGGCGCATCGTCGAGGGGAACAGCGGGCCGCAGGGCCAGGCCGGGAACGGGCAGCGCCGAGGCGTGTGCACAGCCGCAGTGGCAGCCCACGGCGCCGGCATGCCAGCAAGCGCCGTCATCGCCAGTGTCCCACGGCGATGGTGCCGCGTCGGTGGACGCGCTAGCGGGAGGCGTAACGGTGTTCGCGGTGACCCAGCCATCGGTGACGCAGGCCGACGCGAGCATGGCCTTGATCAGCAGGACGCCGGCGAACACCCACACCCTCGCCGCCAGATGGCGGCGAAGGCGAGCAAGGAGCGGTGGCGTGGCGGCGTACACGCCGGCAGCATAGCGCGATGCCAACGCCGACTGCACAGTGCCTAGCAGACCCGTTGCGAAACGCTCCCTCTTGCCGTTGTCCGAGACCGGCGGCAATCGGCAGAAAACTTCAGCGCGGTTGGCGCCGCACACCCGCCTCGACACCGCCGAGGGACGGCACGGTGACGACCGTGTCACGCCATCATGCTTTCGAGAGCGTCGATGCGAATGCCCGTGCATTGGCCGGATGCTGTACCCCAGATGGGTATGCGATGCGAGCGCGATTGTCCACCGTAATTGTGTAACCTGCCGGGCTAACGGTAAATTCGTCAGCTATGCAACGCTCCGCTGCCCCCTTGATCTCACGCCTACGTCGTCGCCTTGCGACGTGCGTATGGCTGTTTGCTCTGGTGGTGCTGGGCAAAACCGTGCTGGCGGCCAGTTGCGTCGCCGATGGGTTGCGCAGCGTTTCCGTCGCCGGCGCGACCGTCAGTGTCCAGGCCGCCGACGACGGCACAATCGCGGTGGCCGACGACGGCGACGACGATGCCGCCGCCTGCTGGCACAGTGGCGCCGGCGGTTGCCATTGTTCGTGTGCCCACGGCGTGGCATTGCCCGTCGCCGAGTTCGCGGTGCAGACCGCTGCGGCGCCGGCGCAACCGCCGCAAATCGGCCACGGTGATTTTGTCAGCTCGCCGCAACCCTCGGTTCTTCGCCCTCCCATTTCCTGATCGGTCGTTCTCCCACGCCTTGCGCGTGATCGTCGACGCCTTCGAGTGCGTCGCGGATTGACTTTTCAGGAAAACCATCATGAATTTTTCAAAGCGGACGCTGGGCGTCCGTGTCGTGCTGTGCCTATCCGGCACTGTCGGGAGTCTGTCGGCCGGGGCGCAGGTCGCCACCCCGACACCAGCGCCGGTCATTCAGATCTCGCCCGACGCAGAACGTGCTCCTCCCGCACTGATCTCGGCCGTCCGCGAGGTGTGGGACCGCAATCCGGCGGTCCAGGCGGCGGAGGCTCGCGTTGCCGCGTCCCAGTCACTGGCGCAAGCAGCGGCGCGACCGCTTTACAACCCCGAGTTGGAGCTGTCCTCCTCCAACGCCGACGTGAATACCCGCAGCATCGGACTCGCCCAACAGATCGACTGGTCCGGCAAGCGCCGTGCCCGCGCCGCGGCAGCCGATGCAGAAACCCGAGCGATCGAGGCAGAGCGCGATGGCGTTCGGCTGCAGGTCGCGCTGGACTGGCTGCGTGGCGCCGCCGCCTTGCAGGTGGCTCAGGACCAGGTGGCGCTGGGCGCACAGCGTGTGGATTTGCTGTCGCAATTCTCGACGCTAGCGCAAAAGCGCTTTCGGGAAGGCGACATTCCGTCCCTCGAACGCGATTTGGCCGACCTGGCCGCGCAGGAAGCGCGCGCCCAGCAGGCGGAACTCGTCGCGGACGAGGCCAAAGCCCGGCAGACCCTCACCGCAGTCGGCGGCGCGGTGGCACAAGTGCCAGCGTTGCCCGTGGCGCCACCGGCGGCCAGTGAAGCGCCATTCTCCGAGTCGTTCGTGGAAAGCCTGCCTGAGGTGCGCCGCGCCCAAGCCGAGAGCGAGGTGGCGCAGGCCCGCATCACCGTAGCTGAGCGGGACCGCCGTGCCGACCCGACCGTGTCGCTCACGACCGGCCGCGTGACCGACGGCCCGCTTAACGATCGCCTCGTCGGCGTGACCGTGCGGATCCCGCTCTTCGTGCGCAACAGCTATCGCGCGGAAACCACCGCGGCGCGGGCGAGCGCGGAGGCGGCGGATGCGACCTGGCGCGACAGCCGGCTGCGTGCGACCGCGCAGTGGGAGCAGGCGCGCACGAGCTATCGCGCATTGCGTGATGCGTGGCTCGCCTGGCAAGGCAGCCATGCGGCGCGGGCGTCGGATCGTGCGGCGCTGCTGCAGAAGCTGTGGGAAGCGGGTGAGCTCAGCACCGCGGACTACCTCGTCCAGTTGAAGCAAAGCCTGGACACCGAACTCACCGCCACCGGCGTGCGCGCCCGCGTGTGGCAGGCCTGGGCCGATTGGCTCGCCGCGTCCGGTGGTCTTGCCTCGTGGCTGGATCTCGCCGATCGCCCCGCCGACGCTCCTTAAGGAATTCTCCCCATGAAACAGTTTGCATTCGTGATGCTTGCGGCGGCCGGTGTGGCCGCCAACGGTTGGGCTGCCGAGAAGGCCCCCGCGGCAGCCCCCGCAGAAGAAAGTCCGCTCGTGCTGGACGCGACGACTCAGAAACAACTGGGCGTCGCCACGGCCGAAGCGAAATCCCAGATCGAGTCCGAAGAGATCAAGGCACCCGGCGAGGTGAAGGCCAATGCCTATGCCACCGTTCTGGTATCCCCTCGCGTTGCCGCCCAGGTCGTGCGGCGCGAGGCGAAGCTCGGCGATGCCATCAAAGCCGGTCAACCCCTGGTGACGCTATCGAGCGTCGAGGTCGCCGAGGCCCAGGGCGCGCTCATCGTTGCCGAGCGCGAGTGGCAGCGCGTGAAGGCCCTCGGCGCGGACGCGGTCTCCGCCAAGCGCTTCACCGAAGCCCAGGTGGCGCGCGATCAGGCGAACGCGAAGTTGCGCGCTTACGGCCTGGCGGACGGCGAGATTGCGGCGCTCCTGCGCGGTGGCTCATCGCGGGCGACTGGCGAGTTCTCGCTGCTCGCCCCGCAGGCCGGCCGCGTCACGACGGACGACTTCGTCA
>CAYYHP010000036.1:0-19396 GCA_964471815.1 uncultured Rhodanobacteraceae bacterium | reverse complement strand
CCACCGCCTGGCGCTTCGCCCAGCCGGCGAGCAGGTCCACCGCGGCATCCATGTAGCCGTGCTCGGCCCATTGCGTGTCGAACATCGGCGACTTGTTCGGAATGCGGATGTACTCGACGAGGCGCGGGACGATGTCGTCGTCCCACTGCATCGACACGAAGGCTTCGAGTCTGGCGAGATTCATCGGAGCTCCCTGCGCGAGAAGTCCGTGGATTCTAGCAGCGCGCCGCGGCCGGCCGGGATGGCGGGAGCACGCTCCGGGACCGACTACCGGGCGGGCTTCGCGAACCGGACGATCGGAAATTTCCCAGCGGCCGCGCCGCGCTCCGCTGACGTCCGCCTGCGGCGGATGACCGAGGCCCGCCCCGAGCCCCCCGCCTAACCTGTCTCCACCGGCGCACCGCCGGCCTCGCATCCCCGACACCTTCCAAGGAGACATGCCATGACCCGTTTCATCCGTTCGCTGATCCTCGCCCTCGGTCTCGCCTTCGCCGGCTCCGCCTTCGCCGCGCAGCCGGTCAACGTCAACACCGCCGATGCGGCGACCATCGCCGCGAGCCTCAAGGGCGTCGGCCAGAGCAAGGCCGAAGCGATCGTCGCTTACCGTCAGCAGCACGGGGCATTCAAGAGCGCCGACGAACTCGTGCAGGTCAAGGGCATCGGCCAGAAGACCGTGGACAACAACCGCGCGCTGATCCTGACCGATGGTGCAGCGCCGAAGGCCAAGCCGGAAGCGCCGAAGTCTGGTGGTTGAGCAACCCGGGCCGCGGCCAGCCCGCCACGCGTCAGGGAAGGCGCGTGGCGGGATCGCGGAGCACGAAGCCGGCACGCGGACGCACCGCTTTCCACCGGCATCGGACCCGCGGCGCGGATGGGCCGTCCGGAACGACCCGCCCGGCGGGCAGCCGCGGGCCGGCGCTGCGCTACACTGCGCGGCGTTTCCCCGCCCCCGATCCGCATGATCCTGCCGACATACCGCGTCGCTCCGTCCCTGATCCCCGGCGCCGGCAAGGGCCTGTTCGTCGCCGAAGCCGTGCCGCGTGGCCGCCTGATCACGGCGCCGGACGACATCCCGCGTGTCTACCGCTGGGACGAACTGCATGCCCTGCCAGATGCGGCGAGCCTGCTGCCGGCGACCGTGCGCTGGTTCGAGGATCGCTACACCGTCACGCCGGACTGGCCGGACGAGTGCTACATCAACCACGCCTTCGATCCGACCGGCCTCTGGCATCTCGGTTTCGTGTTCGCGCTGCGCGACCTCGCGCCGGGCGACGAGGTGACGGTGGATTACCGGCACCTGCTCGCGCCCGGTCAGCGCGAGGATTTCGACGACGCGCTGACCGGCGAGCCGATCATCGGCTGGAACTGGGAAGAAAGCCTGCGCCGCTCGGCCGCCGATCTCGCCACGCTCACGGCCTGAGGCGATGCTGCAATTCCTCGCCAAGGTCGTGATCTCCGCGCTGCTGATCGCCGGTGCGGCGGAGCTCGCCAAGCGCTCGAGCATCGCCGCCGCCCTGCTCGCCTCGCTACCGCTGACCTCGTTGCTCGCGATCCTCTGGCTGTGGCGCGACACGCACGATGCCATGCGCATCGCGGCGTTCGCCGGCGATGTCCTCTGGCTGGTCCTGCCCTCGCTTGCGCTGTTCGTCGTGCTGCCTGCCCTGCTGCGCGCGGGCGTCGGTTTCTGGGTGAGTCTCGGCACCGGCATTGCAGCAACACTCGTGGCCTACGGCCTGACCCTGTGGCTGCTGCGCCGGACGGGCGGCTGAGCGATGCAGAGGCAGGCGTTGCGCCTCCTGCCGGCATCGGGCTATCGGCGCATGCCATGGAAGAATGGCGGCGGCGTCACGACCGAGATCGCCCGCGCGCCGGCCGGCGGTGACGACTTCGACTGGCGCGTGTCGATCGCGGACATCGCCGAGGATGGACCTTTCTCCGCTTTTCCCGGCATCGACCGGCAACTGCTGCTGCTCGACGGCGGCGTCGAGCTGTGCGTGGATGCCACGCCGCCGGTGCGCCTCGAACTGCGCCATGCGCGCATCGCATTCGCCGGCGAGGCGACCGTGCAGTGCCGCCTGCTCGGCGGGCCGAGCCGCGATTTCAACCTCATGACGCGACGCGGCGTGTTCGAGGGCGAACTGCTCGCGCGGCCGCTGGTCGGCCCGATGGCTTTCTTCCCGACGCCGCGCGCGCTCTGGTTGATCCACGCCGCGAGCGGCAGCGTGCACCCGAAGGACACGCCGACCGCTTGCCGTGCGGAAGCCGGCGACACGCTGGAATTGCGCGCCGAAGCGCTGATCCGTCCGCTCGTGCTGAGTGGGCACGGCGAGATCGTGCTGGTCCGGCTCACCCGCCTCTGACGGTTCCGCAAACACGCGCCAGCCTGATCCGCACGGCGACGGGCCGTGCAACGGCATGCGCCGGTGCGGACCGTGCCATCCAATGCGATCGCGCGAGCCGCTACCATGCGGGCCCAGCCGTTGCGGAGTCCATGCATGTCCCGTCTGTCTGCCCTGCTGCTGTGCAGTCTGCTGCCGATCGCCGCCGGCGCGGCCGACGCGATGCCTCCCATGGCGCCGGCGACGGTACGCGATGCGGACTACCCCGGCACACTCATGCTCGCGGTCGATGCGAGCGACGTGAGCCGGCGCATCCAGCATGTGCGCGAACGCATCCCGGTGCAGGCCGGTGCGTTGACGCTGTGGTATCCGCAGTGGATCCCGGGCAACCACGCGCCGACCGGCCCGATCAACCAGATCGCCGGCCTGCGCATCGCGGCCCATGGCAACCGGCTCGCCTGGCGACGCGACTCGCTCGACATGTACGCCTTCCACGTCGAGGTACCGGACGGTACCGAGGCGCTGGACATCGAGTTCGACTATCTCTCGCCGACGTCCTCCGCACAGGGCCGCGTCGCGATGACGCCCGAGCTGCTCGCCGTGCAATGGCATCGCGTGCTGCTCTATCCGGCCGGCTACGATGCGCGGCGCATCCGCGTGGCGGCCAGCCTGACCGTGCCCGCAGGCTGGGATTACGCCAGCGCCCTGTCCCGCGAATCGCGCACGGCGGATACGCTGCGCTTCGCTCCGGTGCCGCTGGTCGAGCTCGTCGACTCGCCGGTCTACGCGGGCCGGCACATACGGCATATTGCGCTCGATGTCGACGCCCGCGCCCCGGTGAGCCTGCATGCGTTCGCCGACACGCCCGCGCTGCTCGACGCAAAGTCCGAGTTCGTCGCCGCACACCGTGCGCTGGTTGTCGAAGCGGATCGGGTGTTCGGCCCGCGCCCGTTCGCGCACTACGACTTCCTGCTCGTGCTTTCGGACACGTTCGGCCACATCGGTCTCGAACACCTGCAGTCGAGCGAGGACGGTACGTATCCGGATTACCTCGGCGGCGACGCGCCGTTCTTCGACAACGACCTCCTGCCGCACGAGTACGTGCATGCCTGGAACGGCAAGTTCCGGCGCCCGGCCGCGAGCTGGGCGCCGCACTACAACACGCCGGCGCGCAACGACCTGCTATGGGTCTACGAGGGCCTGACCCAGTACTGGGCGATGGTGCTCACCGCGCGCAGCGGCCTGTGGACGCCCGAGCAGGCCCGCGAGGTGCTGGCCGCCTCCGCGGCCGGCTACGCCGCGCGGCGCGGGCGCGACTGGCGCAACCTGCAGGACACCGTGCATCAGGGTATCGTCGATTACAACGACGCGCCGCAGGCAGCGGAGAGCTGGCAGCGCGCCTACGACTTCTACGGCGAGGGCGCGCTGCTGTGGCTCGCGGTCGACGCGCGTCTGCGCGAGCTGTCGCACGGACGCCGCACGCTCGACGACTTCGCGCGGCGCTTCTACCGCAGTGCCGGCGGTGCGCAGGACGTATCCACCTACGCTTTCGACGACGTGACGGGAACGCTCGAGACGCTCCAGCCCGGCGACTGGACCGCGTTCCTGCGCCAGCGGCTCGACGGTCTCGGCGACGATGCGCCGCTCGATGGCCTCGCCCGTGCCGGCTGGCGCGTGGCGTTCAGCGCGACGCCGAACACCGCGCTGACCGCGGCCGAAGCGGCACAGGAACAGGACGACTTCGGCTTTTCGCTCGGCCTGAAGATCGGGCATGACGGCACGGTCGGCGACGTGCTCTGGGACGGCCCGGCGCAGCGGGCCGGCATCGCCCGCGACATGAGCGTGATCGCGGTCGACGGGCTCGCCTACACGGCCGCGCGGCTACGCGAAGCGGTGCGCGCCCCACGGGACCGCGACGCGCCGATCGAACTGCTGGTACGCCAGGCCGACCATTACCGGACCCTGCGCGTCGATTACCACGGCGGCCTGCGCTACCCGCATCTCGAACGCGTGCCCGGCACGCCCGACCGGCTCGGCACGATCCTCGCGGCACGCCGTTGATCTGGCGCGAGGGCGTGGTCGGCCTGCGCCGGGAACGGCGACCCCACGCGCGCGAGGCAAGTCGCCGGCTGACGCTGACGGCACGTCAGGGCCGCGCCGTCATGGTGCCGAGGCGCGTGGCACGCACGTACCGGCGCACGGGCGGGCCCCGAGCGACCGCTCAGTCCCAGCGGTCGTCGCGCGTGTACACCACGCCGTTCTCCACCTTCACGGGGAATCTGGCGATCGGAGTGTAGGCGGGCGGGCACAGGGCTTCGCCGGTGCGCAGGTCGAAGCGCGCGCCGTGGCGTGGGCATTCGATCTCATGCCCATGCAGAGGTCCGCCGGCGAGTTCACCCCCGTCGTGCGTGCAGACGTCTTCGACGGCATGGAACTCGCCGTCCACGTTGTACACGGCGATGGCCACGTCGCCGTCATAGACGACGCGGAATTCGCCCGGCAGGAGATCCACCGTCGCTCCCACGCAGATCCAGTCGCTCATCACCCCTCCAACTCGTGCAGCCTATGCCGCGCCTGCGTCCGCCGGCTCCGAACCGGCTCTCAGACCAGCGGCTTCGCCAGTACCTCGAACTCCAGGTCGGCGCGCCGCGGCCGGCCGAAGCGCTCGTCGCCGTACGGGAATGGCCTGAGCGCGCCGGTGCGGCGATAGCCGCGCCGCACGTACCAGGCGATCAGCTCGTCACGCACGGTGATCACCGTCATTTCCATGCGTACGCAGTGCCATGCTTCGCGCGCGAGGCGCTCGGCCTCGGCGAGGATCGCGCCACCGACGCCACCGCCCTGCAAACCCGGCGCCACCGCGAACATGCCGAAGTAGCAGGCCTCAGCCTGGCGTTCGAGATGGCAGCAGCCGAGCAGACTTCCCTCGCGTTCGGCGAGCAGGAGGCGGCTGTCCGGTCGTGCGAGCAACTCGGCGACGCCCGCGGCATCAGTACGCTGGCCGTCGAGCAGATCGGCCTCGGTCGTCCAGCCACGACGGCTCGCATCGCCGCGATAGGCCGACTCGACGAGGGCGACGATCGCCGGGACGTCCTCCGCATGCGCTTCGCGGAATTGCAGCCGGGCCGGGGGGTCGGCAGGGGTTGTGTCGATGCTCATGATCGTGCGGACTCCGTCGGATGCGTCAATGCGGCGTGCAGGGCATTCCAGGGCAGCTCCGCGCAGAGCCGCCGCGAGGGATAGCGGGCGAGTTCGCGCAGCGCGTTGAGGCTGCCGAGCACGGCGTCCTCCGCCACGTCGCCAGCGATGACCTCATGGAACCGACGCTCGAGATCGGCCAGTTCGGAGACGGTCCTGCCGATCGCCAGCTCGCAGAGCATCGATGCCGTGGCCGTGGTGATCGCACAGGCCTCGCCGGTAAAGCCGATCGCGCCCACGCAGTCGTCGGCGAGGCACAGCTCGATGCGCACGCGGTCGCCGCACAGCGCATTGACGCTCTCGGCGGCATGGGTGTGACCCGCTACGGGACCGTGGCAGCGCGGCGCGCGCTGGTGGTCGAGCACCAGCGCCTGGTAGAGCGGCGTGGTCTGCGCAGGCGGCCGATCCGGCATGTTCACCACTCCATGCCCCCGTTCAGGCCAGCAGCCGGCGCACCTTGATCAGCGCCGCGACGAAGCGCTCGATCTCCTCGTGCGTGTTGTAGAACGCCAGCGAGGCGCGCAGCGTGGCCGGCACGCCGTAGAACTTCATCAGCGGGTGGGCACAGTGGTGGCCGGAGCGCACCGCGATGCCTTCGTGGTCGAGCAGCGTCGCGAGATCGTGCGCATGCGCGCCCTCGACGAGGAACGACAGCACCGGCGCCTTGTGCGCGGCCGTGCCGAACAGGCGCAGACCGGGCACCGCACGCAGCGCGGCGCTGGCGTGTTCGAGCAGTTCCTGTTCATACGCGGCAATGCGCTCGATGCCGATCCGGTCGACGTACTCGATCGCCGCGGCCAGCCCGACGAAACCGGCGATGTTCGGTGTGCCGGCCTCGAACTTGTGCGGTGGATCGGCGAACACACTGCCGTCGAAACTCACCGAACGGATCATCTCGCCGCCACCGAAGAACGGCGGCATCGCCGCGAGGTGCTCGCGCCGCGCCCACAGCGCGCCGGTGCCGGTCGGGCCGAACATCTTGTGGCCGGTGACGGCGTAGAAATCGCAGCCGATCGCCTGCACGTCGATCGCGAGATGCGGACCGGCCTGCGAGCCGTCGATCAGGAGCGGCACGCCGCGCTCGCGGCACAGCCTGGCGATCTCGCGCACCGGGTTGATCGTGCCGGTCACGTTCGAGACGTGGGTGACGCCGGCGAGCTTCACGCGCGGCGTGAGCAGCGCGGCGAAGCGTTCGAGGATCAGCTCGCCGGCCTCGGTGATCGGTGCCGGCACCACGCGCGCGCCGCTGCGCGCGGCGACGAGCTGCCACGGCACGATGTTCGCGTGATGCTCCATCTGCGTGACGAGGATCTCGTCGCCCGGCGCGAGGCGCGGCAGGGCATGACTGTAGGCGACGAGGTTGATCGCCTGCGTGGTGCCGCTGGTCAGCACGACCTCGTCGCGCGAACCGGCGTTGAGACGTCGCGCGAGCCGATCGCGCGCCGCCTCGTAGCCGGCCGTCGCTTCCTCGCCGAGCGTATGCACCGCGCGCGCGACGTTGGCGTTGTGCTGCCGGTAGAAATCGTCAACCGCCTCGATGACCGCAGCCGGCTTCTGCGCGGTGTTCGCACTGTCGAAATAGATCAGCGGCTTGCCGTGGATCTGACGTGCGAGCAGCGGAAAGTCCGCGCGATAGCGTGCGCTGTCGAACGGCTCGGCGGCACGCAGCAGCGTACTCATGCGATCGGCTCTCCTGCGTGCGGCGCGGCGTGGCGGTCGCCGTGGCTGCGCGGCGTGGATATCACGAGAAACACGACGTCGGCGGCCGACTCGTTGCGGAACTGATGGGCCAGCTCCGGAGCGACGTGCAGCCCCTGGCCTTCGCCGAGTGCGTGGCGCTGCCCTTCCACCTCGATCACGGCCTGTCCTTGCAGGACGAAGAAGAACTGGCGCGCGAGCCGATGGCGGTGGCGCGTCTCCGCGACGCCCGGTGGGACGCGCTCTTGGATCACCGAAAGCCCGTCGTGCTCGAGCAGATGCCATCCATCGCAGCATTCGCCCCAGAGGTAGTGCCTGGCATCGGCGATGCCGACCGGCAGGGCCGGACCGTCATGCATTGCGGGCCTCCTGCGGCAGACAGTGCGCCAGACGTGCCGCGAGCGCGTCGCGCAGTGCCTCGGGCACGCCGGCATCGAGTACCTCGCGGCAGAACGCCTGGATCAGCAGCGCCCGCGCCGCCGCCGCCGAGAGACCGCGCGAACGCAGATAGAACAGCGCGGCTTCGTCGAGCTGACCGACGGTCGCGCCATGGCTCGCCTGGACTTCGTCCGCATGGATTTCGAGCACCGGCTGGGCATCGATCTCCGCGTGCGGCGAGAGCAGCAGGTTCTTGGTCGAGAGATGCGCGACGGCACCGTCGGCACCCGGTTCGATCCCGATCGCACCGCGCAGCACGCCGCGTGCGCGCTCGTCGGCGACGCCGCGCCAGATCAGCTCGCAGGCACTGTCGCACGCGCGATGGCCGACGTCGATCTGCATGTCGGCGTGCTGCCGGCCACGCAGCGCGAAACAGCCGCGCGCCGAGAATCTCGCACCCGCACCGGACAGGCGCGCGACGAGGTCGTGCCGCGCGAGCGTCGCGCCGAGATCGAGCGCGGTCAGCATCACCTCGGCACGCGCATCGAGATCGAACTCGCTGCGCCGGATCAGGCTCGCGCCGACTGCCTCCTCCTGTGCCTGGACGATCCGCAGGACCGCGCCGGCCTGCAGGCGGTACTGTGCGAGACCATTGCCGAGATGGGCATGCGCACCGCTGCCGACGTAGTGCTCGACGAGGGTGAGATGGCTGTCCTCGCCGAGATCGATCAGATGGCGCAGTGACCAGGCGATGTCGGCCTCGGCCGGCGTGCCGACGCACACGAGATGCACCGGCGGAACGATGCGGGTTCCCGGCGCGACGCGCAGCAGCGTACCCTCGCGCAGCAGGGCCGTGTTGAGCCGGGCAAACACGTCGCCCGCGGCGGCGAAGCGGCGGGCGAGCAGGAAGCGCATCGCTTCCGGCGCCTGGGCGAGCGCCGCGGACAGCGGCTCGAGCGTGAGACCGGCCGGCAGGCCCTGAAGCCGCGTGAGGTCTGCGCGGTATGTGCCGTTGACGAACACCAGACGCGGCGCATCGGCGGCCACGAGTGCCAGCGCCGCCTCAGGCACCGCGCGTCGTGACGCCTCGGCATCGCTGCAGCAGACGAAGCGGCGCGATTCCAGCGCACGCAGCGGCGTGTACTTCCAGCTCTCGACGCGTGGCGTGGGCAGGCCGACGCCACGCAGGTCCGCGAGCGCCGCGGCGCGTACTTCGCGCAGCCAGTCGGGTTCGCCGGCGGCATCGTCCGGCCGTGTCTGCAGCAACGAGGCGAACAGCGGCATGGCCACGTTCAGCCCTGCGCTCGCGCAGCGGGTTCACGCCGCGCGAGTGCGCCGTAACCCTGCGCTTCGAGGCGCAGCGCGAGGCTGCGGTCCCCGCTCTCGACGATGCGCCCGCCGGCGAGCACGTGCACACGGTCCGGCACGATGTAGTCGAGCAGGCGCTGGTAGTGGGTGATGACGAGGAAGGCACGCTGCGGGTCGCGCATGTGGTTGACGCCCTCGGCGACCATCTTCAGCGCGTCGATGTCGAGGCCCGAATCGGTCTCGTCGAGGATCGCGAGCTTCGGTTCGAGCAGCGCCATCTGAAAGATTTCGTTGCGCTTCTTCTCGCCGCCGGAGAAGCCCGCGTTGACCGCGCGATGTAGCAGCTCGTCGGAAACATGCAGCACGCCGAGCTTCTCACGCACGAGGCGCAGGAACTGCATCGAATCAAGCTCCGCCTCGCCGCGATACTTGCGCTGTGCATTCAGCGCGGCCTTGAGGAAATAGGTGTTGTTCACGCCCGGTATCTCAACCGGGTACTGGAACGCGAGGAACACGCCGAGCGCGGCACGCTGCTCGGGTTCGAGTGCGAGCAGGTCACGGTCGGCGAGGGTCACCGAGCCCTGGGTGACCTCGTAACCTTCGCGCCCGGCGAGCACGTTGCCGAGCGTGGACTTGCCCGCACCATTCGGCCCCATGATGGCGTGCACTTCGCCGGGCCTCACCTCGAGCGTGAGGCCCTTGAGGATTTCCTTGCCCGCGACGCGGACGTGGAGGTTGTCGATCTTGAGCATGGAATGGCAGCCGGAAATCGGTTGATGGTGCGGCGGAGCCGAGGCGTGTTATCGCGTCATCGCGCGTCGAGTTCGTCCAGCCATTCGCGGAGCTGGCTCTCGCGCTGCCGGGTGAGTTTGGCGAGCAGCGAGTAATGCTCGAGCGGATGCATCGATCCATATTTCACCCGAGAATCTTCCCCGGCAGCGAGCGGAAAATGTGCAGCGAGTTCGGCATCACGAAATCGAATCCATTGCAGCTGGGCCTCACGCGCGCGTACCAGGCCTAGTGAGTCGCTGCCGAGACGTGCGAGCAGAGTCTTCCAGGTGGCATTCAAGGCCGCATCGGCCTTTTCGAAATCCTCAGCGGCGCAGGCATTCATCTCGGCCTGGTTGCCGTCAGGATTGCAGCCGGGCGTGCGTTCGGCCGTACCAGCCGCCATGCCTGCAGAGGCGATCACTGAAAGACACAGCCCCAGAGCATATTCCGCAACCGCGATGCGCGCAGTCATCCGACCGCTCCTTCGAGACTGACTTCGAGCAGCTTCTTCGCCTCGACGGCGAACTCCATCGGCAGTTCCCTGAACACCTGCTTGCAGAAGCCGTCGACGATCATCGACACGGCATCCTCTTCGCCGATGCCGCGTGAGCGGCAGTAGAAGAGCTGGTCCTCGGAGATCTTCGAGGTCGTCGCCTCGTGCTCGACGATCGCGCTCGGGTTCTTCACCTCGATGTAAGGGAAGGTGTGCGCGCCGCACTGCTTGCCGATCAGCAGCGAATCGCACTGCGTGTGGTTGCGCGCGTTCTCGGCGCCCTTCTCGACGCGCACCAAACCGCGGTAGGTATTCTGGCCGCGCCCGGCGCTGATGCCCTTGGAGACGATCTTCGACTTGGTGTTGCGGCCGATGTGGATCATCTTGGTGCCGGTATCGGCCTGCTGGCGGTGATGGGTCAGCGCGACCGAGTGGAACTCGCCGACCGAATCCTCGCCGCGCAGCACGCAGCTCGGGTATTTCCAGGTGATCGCCGAGCCGGTCTCAACCTGAGTCCAGGAAATGCGCGAACGCGGACCGCGACATTCGCCGCGCTTGGTGACGAAGTTGTAGATGCCGCCGCGGCCTTCCTCGTCGCCCGGATACCAGTTCTGCACGGTCGAGTACTTGATGTTCGCGTCGTCGAGCGCGACGAGCTCGACGACCGCGGCATGCAGCTGGTTCTCGTCGCGCATCGGCGCGGTGCAACCTTCGAGGTACGACACCGAGGCACCTTCCTCGGCAATGATCAGCGTGCGCTCGAACTGGCCGGTGTGGCCGGCGTTGATGCGGAAGTAGGTCGACAGCTCCATCGGACAGCGCACGCCTTTCGGCACGAATACGAACGAGCCGTCGGAAAACACCGCGGAGTTCAGCGCCGCGAAGTAGTTGTCGCCGACCGGCACGACCGAACCGAGATAGCGCCGCACGAGTTCGCCGTGCTCGCGGATGGCCTCGGACATCGAGCAGAAGATCACGCCGGCCCGCGCCAGTTCCTCGCGGAAGGTCGTGCCGACCGAGACCGAGTCGAACACCGCATCGACCGCCACGCCGGCGAGCCGCGCGCGCTCGTGCAGCGGCACACCGAGCTTGTCGTAGGTCTCGAGGAGCTTCGGATCGACCTCGTCGAGCGACTTCGGTCGGCGGCGCGGTGCGGCGTAGTAGCTGATCGCCTGGAAATCGATCGGTGCGATCGCGAGCTTCGCCCAATGCGGCGGCGCCATCGTCAGCCAGTGGCGATAGGCATCGAGCCGCCAGTCGACGAACCATGAAGGCTCATCCTTCTTCGCGGAAATCGCGCGGATGATGCCTTCGTTCAGACCGGGCGGCAGGCTGTCGGTCTCGATGTCCGTAACGAAGCCCGCCTCGTAGCGGCGATTGAGGGCGGATTCGAGTTCGCTGCGTTCGCTGACCATGGGAACTCCTGCGGGTTCAGGCCAGGGCCACGCGCAGCGGCAGCGGCGTGCCGCGCCGGCCGGGCGGCGGCTTCTGCATGTCGGCGAGCGAAACGCTGCGCAGGGCGGTTTCGATCGCCTGACTGATGCGCTGCCAGTTGCCGCGCATGCCGCAATGTCGTTCGTGGTCGCACAGGCCGCTCTGCGCGCTGCATTCGGTCATCGAAATCGGCCCCTCCATCGCGATGACGATCTCGGCGATGCTGATCTCGGCCGGTGCACGCGTGAGCCGGTAACCGCCGCTCGCGCCGCGGAACGACTCGACCAGCCCTGCGGCGCCGAGCTGCTTGAGCACCTTGCTGACCGTGGGCAGTTCGAGCCGTGCGCGCTCGGCGAGCGACTGGGCGCTCATGACCTCGTCCGGCGCGTCGGCGAGCGCGGTCATGACGACCGTGGCGTAATCGGTGAGCTTGCTGACCCGGAGCATGGCGACGAGCCGTTCAATGCGTACCGAAATGGTACGGTTTGAGACGACCGTGGGTCAAACCGGGTCGCCGTCGGGCGCGGCTGCCGGGCGGCCCGTGCCGCCGCTCACTCGAGCGAGTAGCCGACCCGGAAACAGCCCCAGTGATAGCCGCGCAGGACGATCGGCACGGACAGATCGAACAGGATCTGCCCCGTGTCGCGACGGTAGATCTGCAGGCGGTAGTCGTCCGTGCTCGATCCGGCGACACGGCCGACGCGATCGTCGAACAGCCGCTTGGTGCGGTTGCCGACCAGATCGCGCTTCGGGTCGCCGGTCAGCGGCTGGCAATAGCGATCGTTGTGGGTCGGCACATAGCCATCGACGTTCGCGGCGATCGCATAGGCCAGCCACGGCCGCGAGGCGAGCACGGGTTCCTGGATCGACGGCAGGACCTCGTCGCAGAGCGCATCGAACGGCGTGTGGTACTTGGTCGGCGAGGTGCCCTCGATCGGCGCGTACTCGGTCGAGAACATCGCCTGCGGCGACAGGCGGCGCTCGACGACCAGCCTGACGAACGTCTCGGCGATGGACGCGGCCGTCGCGCGCGCCAGCTCGTACACCTCGGCGTGGCGAGGTTCCTCGAGCGGATCGACCGGCAGGCGGAACAGGCGGATACAATCGCCGAGCACGTCGGCATCCTCGCGCAGCGCCTCGGTATGGTCGGCGATCTGCACGCCGCGCTCGACATTGTCGCGACTCAGTCCTGCCACGCGCTCGAGCGAACGCTCGATCGCTCCAACCGCCACCTGCTGCTCGCCGACTAGATCGGCGACCGCACTCATGGCGGTACCGGCGCGTTCGACCGCACTGCCAAGCTCGGATAATGTGGCGAAGCTGTCGGTTGCGGTCTGCCGGCCGGACGCTACCGATGCCTGGGTGCCGGAAACCAGCTCGCGGGCACTCTGCGCCGCCTGCGCGGCGCGCTGCGACAAGGTGCGGACCTCCTGGGCGACCACGCCGAAACCTCGCCCGGCCTCGCCGGCCCGCGCCGCCTCCACCGCAGCGTTCAGGGATAGGACGTTGGTCTGGAATGCGATCTGGTCGATCAGGTCGATGACCTCGTTGATGCGCGCGGCCCGATGTTCGATCTCACCCATCACTGCGCGCAGTGCATCGGCGGCGGATCGTCCCTGGGCGGCACGCGCGGTGGTCTCGGCAGCCGCACGGCCGAGCGCGTGCAGATCGGTCTTTGCGCGCGCGAGGCCCGCACTGAGCGCTTGGGCCTGGTCGAGCGTGACGCGCACGGCCTCGGCCTGAGCTTCGGCTTGAACGCGCAGCTCCTCACTCTCGGCGGCGATCAACGGCGCCTGCGCATCGACGGATTCGACCTGCCGGACTGCCTGGCGGATCGCCTCGCTGAGATTGCCGAAGCCACTGCCGATGCGCCGGGCGAGGGTCAGGCTGCGCAGCCCATCGGGTAATACCAGATGCAGATCGCAGCCGACCAGACGATCGGCCACCAGCTCGGCGAGCGTCAAGTCCATGGCCACAGCCGCGGCTGGCGCCGGCACCACGGCGGTGACAGGCGCCGGTGCGGACTCTTCCATTGCTGGCGGCCCATCGACCGGAAGGTTGGGGGGAGGCACCGGCGCCGGCGCGACGCTCGGAGGACTGTCGATCAGGCCGGTTTCCAGCATGGGCTTGGTCCGTTCGGCCGAGGAGAGCGACACCCGCCACGATGTGGCAAAGCGTCGCAGTGCTTACAGAACACATAGGCAAGTCCCGTGCCCGGCTCCCGACTGCTTGCCTGTCCCTGCCCGAGGCCTTGGCGGGCTGCCGTCATAATGCTCAGCCTGCTAACCGACCCGGACGCCATGAGCCGCGCGCTACACTGGCGCGCCGCCATCGCCCTCATCCGTCCCATGCCGATCACGCCCGAGCGCCTCGACGCGCTGCGCCGCTTCGCCCAATGCCACCTCGAAGAGATCGATCTGCATATCGAGCCGGCATCGGCGGATGCGAGTTTCCGCAGCTACTGGCGGGTCGGCAGCCGGGTCGGCAGCCACGTGGTGATGAATGCGCCGCCGGAACGCGAGCCGCTCGGCCCGTGGCTCGACGTCGCGCAGCGTCTGCGCGCGGCCGGCCTGCATGCGCCCGAGGTGCTCGCCACGGACCTCACGCAAGGCTTTCTCCTGCTCGAGGACCTCGGCACGCGCACTTATCTGCCGGAACTCGACGAGACGACCGTGCACGCGCTGTATGGCAAAGCCCTGGCAGCCCTGTACGCGATGCAGACGCGGGTCGATACGACCGGATTGCCGGCCTACGACGCCGCGCGATTGCAGGCCGAGATGGACCTGCTGCCGGAATGGTTCCTCGCACGCCATCTCGGCCGCACGCTCGATCCGGACGAGCGCGCCGTGCTGGAGCGCGCCTTCGCCCTGCTGATCGATGCCGCGCTCGGCCAGCCGCAGGTCTTCGTGCACCGCGACTTTCACAGCCGCAACCTGCTCGTCGCTGCGGAGAACAGCCCGGCGATCATTGACTTCCAGGATGCGGTGCGCGGTCCGCC
This sequence comes from uncultured Rhodanobacteraceae bacterium, assembly GCA_964471815.1. Classification (GTDB taxonomy): domain Bacteria; phylum Pseudomonadota; class Gammaproteobacteria; order Xanthomonadales; family Rhodanobacteraceae; genus Tahibacter. The sequence goes on along the minus strand of CAYYHP010000036.1, from coordinate 4,779 downwards.
GAGCTACGACCTGGTCTCCCTGCTGCGCGACTGCTACATCGCCTGGCCAAAGGAACAGGTGTATGCCTGGGTCGACGCCCACCATGCGCGGCTCGTCGCTGCCGGCATCGTCGACGCGGATGCTGCGCGCTTCCGCCGCGGATTCGACCTGATGGGCCTGCAGCGCCACATCAAGGTGCTCGGCATCTTCTGCCGGCTGTGGTATCGCGACGGCAAAGCCCAATACCTGGGCGATCTGCCCCTGACCCTGCGCTACGCGCTCGATGTCGCGCATCGCTACCCCGAACTCCGCGACTTCGCCACCCTGCTCGACGCGGCCACCGCGGGCCGTGATCTGACCCGGCCGCGCGCGGCGGTCCTGGCGGTGCCGTGATCCGTCGCGCACTGATCCTCGCCGCCGGCAGGGGCGAGCGCTTGAGGCCGCTGACCCTGACGACGCCGAAACCGCTGATCGCAGTGGGCGGCAAGCGCCTGATCGAATGGCACCTCGAACGCCTGGCCGGATGCGGCGTGCGCGAGGTGGTCATCAACACGGCCTGGCTGGCGGCGCAGTTCCCCGCCGCACTTGGCGACGGCTCACGCTGGGGCCTGCGCATCGATTACAGCGCCGAAGGCGTGGAACCACTCGAGACCGGCGGCGGCATCCTGCACGCGTTGCCGCGCCTCGGGCCGGAGCCGTTCCTCGTCGTCAATGGCGACATCTGGTGCGATCTGGATTTCGCCAAATTGCCGACACAGCCGGAGGGGGTTGCTCACCTCGTGCTCGTCGACAATCCGACGCATCATCCACAAGGCGATTTCTCGCCGGGTGCCGACGGCCGGCTCGCCGGCAAAGGGCCTGGCGCGCTGACCTATGCCGGGATCGGCGTGTTCCGTCCGGCTATTCTCGACGGCTGGCGCGAGGTGCTCGCCGACCATCCGGGAAGTACGGCCGAGCCGCCGCGTTTCCCGCTCGCGCCGCTGCTCTACGCGGCCGCACGCCGCGGCGCGCTGTACGGCCAGCACCACCGCGGTGCCTGGACCGACGCCGGCACACCGCAACGGCTGGCCGAGCTGGACGCGCGCCTGCACACGGCGGCGACATCGCCACGTGGCTAGTCCTCATGCGGGCCGCCCCTCACGCGTCCCGTGAGCCGATGCGCTGAAGACGGCGCATGCCGTCTCAGGGCCCGGCCGGGCCTCGGGGTTCCGCGAGGAACTGTCTCAGGAACGGCACGGTGATGCGCCGCTGTGCGGCGAGCGACTCGCGGTCGAGCCGTTCGAGCAGGACGCCGAGCGAGCCGAGATCGCGCGAATGGCGCGCGAACAGATAGTCGAGCACCGCCTCATCGAGCACCAGGCCGCGCTCGCCGGCACGGCGGCGCAGCACGTCGCGGCGCTCGTCGTCGTCGAGCGGGCGCAACACCACCTGCGTGCAGCTCGACAGGCGTGAGACGAGATCCGGCAGGCCGATGCCGAGCTGCGCGGGCGGCGCCACGGCGGCGAACAGGAGGCGGCTGCCTTCGGCACGACAGCGGTTGAACAGATCGAACAGCGCGTGCTCGTCGTCGCGATCGCCGGCGCAGGCGTCGAGGTCGTCTATCGCAAGCAGCTGGCTGCCACCGAAGGCACGGATCGCTGCTGCGCGCGGTGCCGGCAGGCCGGCGAGCGGCAGGTATTGCGCGCTTCCGCCAGTTTCGCTGAGTTCCTGACAGGCAGCGATCAGGAGATGCGTACGTCCACTGCCCGGCGGACCGGCGAGAAACACCCACGGAGCTCCGTCTTCGCACGCCGTGCGGCGTACGGCCGCCAGGGCAAGGCCATTAGCGCCCAGGTGGAAGGTGGCGAAACGCTGGTGGGCCGGCCAGCGCAGGCCGAGCGGCAGCTGACGCATGCCTCAGCCCTGCCCGTTCGGATGGCCATCGGCCGCGCTGACGGTGGCTGGATCTTCCTCAGCCGGCAACACCGGCGCCGCGTCGGGTCCGGCCGGCACCACGACCGCCGGCGTCTGATACAGCGTGCTGGCCGTGTAACGCTCGTGCAGGTAGCGCAGCAGGACCATCGCCACGGCGGCGAGCGGCAGCGCGAGCAGCACGCCGAGGAAGCCGAATAGTTCGCCGCCGGCAAGGATGGCGAACATCACCGCGACCGGATGCAGGCCGATCTTGTTGCCGATCAGGCGCGGCACCAGCACGTAGCCCTCGATCAGATGGCCCACGCCGAACACGATCAGCACGAGCACGACGTGCAGCCAGTCGTGATGCTGGACGAGCGCGGCGATCACACCCATCAGCACGCCGAAGATCGCGCCGAGGTACGGCACGAAGCTGATCAGGCCGGCGAGCATGCCGATCAGCGGACCGACGTCGATGCCGACGGCCCAGAGGCCGATCGCATAGAGCGCGCCGAGCACGATCATCACGCTGAGCTGGCCGCGCAGGAAGGCGCCGAGCACGTCGTCCGACTCGCGCGCGAGCCGCGCGATCACCGGCTCGCCCTTGCGCGGCACCAGCTCGTGCACGCGCGCGACGAGCAGGTCCCAGTCGCGCAGCAGATAGAAGGTCACGACCGGGATCAGTACCAGATGCGCCAGCCAGGCGACGATCGCGAAACCGGAACGCGACACGCGCGAGACGATCGTCGCAGCCGCACCGCCGGCCTCCTTCCAGTGTTCCTGCAGGACGCCGAGGAGCTGCGCCGGATCGGGCAGGTCGAGCGTGATGCCGAAGCGCGCCTCGAGCCACGGCGCGGCCTGCTGCTGGAACCAGGCGAACCAGACCGGCAGCTGGCGGATGAAGCTGTCGATCTGGCGCTCGACATACGGCACGAGCAGCAACAGCACCAGGGTCAGCACGAGCAGCCAGACCGCGAATACCACGCTGACGGCGAGCGTGCGCGACAGCCGCAGGCGTTCAAGGCGATCGACCAGCGGATCGCCGAGGTAGGCGAAGAGCGCCGCAACCGCGAACGGCGTGAGTACCGGGGCGAGCAGATAGATCAGCGCGCCACTCACGAGGGCCACCACCAGCCACTGCCAGCGTTCGGTCGAGGTCATGGATCGGCTCTCCGCCGGCGTTCACGCCGGGCGCGGGCAGCCCAGCGCAGTACGTAATCGATGCCGCTCGCCACGGTGCTCGCCACGACGCTCCAGAACAGCGCCGCCTGCGCCAGGGGCGGCAGTCTCAGATAGTCGGCAAGATGCAGCAGCGTGGCGAGCACGAAGGCGATCTGCACGACGGTCGTGATCTTGCCGAGCCAGGTCGGCTGCGCCTGGATCGGTTCGATCAGGTTGTGGTAGGCCACCGCGCCGCTGACGATGATCACGTCGCGCGCGAGCACCAGCACGGCGAGCCATGCCGGCAGCACGCCGGCGACGACCAGCGAGACGAAGCACGCGGTGAGTAGCAGCTTGTCGGCGAGCGGATCAAGCACGCCGCCGATCCAGCTCTGCCAGCCGAAGCGCTTGGCGAGGAAGCCGTCGAGCGCATCCGAGGCGCCGGCGGCGAGCGCGAGCAACAGCGCCTCGCCGTAGCGGTCTTCGCGGATCAGCCAGGCGAGCGGCACGGTGGCCAGCATGCGCAGCAGGGTGATCAGGTTCGGCAGGTGCCGCATCGGGTTCTCAGCGCACGAAGCGCAGCACGGCCTCGGCGCCATCGGCCTCGGCGCCCTCGGAAACGCGCAGCGGACCGTCGGGCGGCAGGTTTTCGATCCAGCCGGCGAGCTTCACGTTGAGGTTCAGCCGCAGCAGCAGGCCGCTGCCACGCGCAGCCTGTGGACGCGCCTCGCGCACGAGGTCGTCACGACCGAGGAGGTCGAGAAGCCGTGCGTAATCGGCGGCGGAGGTGATGCCATCGACCCAGACCAGGACAGTACTCGGGTGGCGCTCGACGCTCGCCTTGGCGTAACGGCCGGCGAGACGGTCGGCCGCGCCGTTCGCGCCCGCGGCGAGCAGGCTTTCGAGGTTGCCGTCGGCGAGATCCCAGGATTGCGGGGCGCCGGCCTCGACGAGGATCCAGCGTGCACCCCACTGCTCGCCGACCCGGCGCAGCTGGCCGACCAGCATCAGGTTCGCCTGGCGGCGCGCGGCATTCGCCGCGAGCGCGGGCAGGTCGGCACGCCAGATCGCATCCGCGGCGAGATCGGCCTGGGCGGGCTCGCTAATGCCCGGCAGGACGAGATTCAGCCCGCGCGCCTGGGCCGCGGCGAGCGCGGCACGCGCCTCGGGGCTCGCCGGATCGTCGACGAGATGCGCGCCGCTGCCGTCGTCGAGCGCGAGCCAGAGCAGCACCGGCGGCCGCGAGGCGCCGAGGACCTTGAGGCCGGCCTCGCGCAGGATGCGGTCGACCGCGGTGCGATCGAACTGGGCGACGAGGCTCAGGTGCACCTGCGGCTGGCCGCCCTCGGTGGTGACGTCCTGGCGGTACGAATACTGCTGCACGTAGCGCTCGGCATCGGCGACGGCCTTGGCCACGCCCTCACGGTTCGCGGCGCCGGGATCGCCGCTCAGCTTGCCGAGCACCTGGACGAACGCGTTGCGCAGGCCTTCGGCGCGCTGCTCGTCCGACTGGTCGGCGACGGGCGCCTCGCCGGTGTACAGGCTCAGGGTCTGCGCCGCAGCGATGCCGCCGGCTAACGTGAGGCTCAGGCACATCCAGCGTAGGAAACGGACGAGGGCCACGGACAGTCCCTTGTGGTCGGTGAACGTCGAGAGTCTGCCGAATCGGACCGGCCGCGTCCACGCGGCGCCGCGCCGGACGCGGCCCGCTGGTATTATCGCCGGCCGTTTTCGTGTGCGGGTCG
>CAYYHP010000035.1:0-19663 GCA_964471815.1 uncultured Rhodanobacteraceae bacterium | reverse complement strand
GGTCGATGGCACTTACTTCCCGGACTGGTTCGTGCGTTTCAACGACGAAACCAACCCGGGTCAGTTCTCGACGACCGAGATCCCGACCCACGTGGCCGCGGACTGCCCGGTGCGCGCCACCGATCTCGATGGCGATGGCCGCGGCGATCTGATCACCGCCGTGGAGGGCAAGGCCTCGCCTACCGCGGCAGGCACGGTCAAGTGCAGTCAGCTCGGCAAGGCGATGAGCACGCAGGACACCGGTGCTGTCTACGCACGCGCGAACGGCACCGACCTGCTCGGCCAGCAGAACACGTTCCCCGGCGGTTCCGGCGCCACGCGCCGCTTTGCCGATTTCAACGGTGACGGCCTCGAGGACTATCTGCAGATGCCGACCGATCCGGTCAACGAGCCCGATCACAGTAGCGAGCCAAGCCGGATCTTCTGGAACACCGGCAAGGGCTTTTATCCGGACTCGCACACCCTCGTCGTCCCGGTGGACGTGCATCCGGACCAGGCCAACGGCGTGCTCACGCATTACGGCGACAAGGGCGTGCGCGTCATCGATCTGAACCGCGATGGGCGCGCGGACATCGTGACGTTCCACAACACGCCCTATCCGACCATCACGCTGCTGATCTCGCGCGGCGACGGCACGTTCCAGCAGATGGACTATCTGGTCGCGCCGGGCACACGGCTTGATACCAAATCCTTCCGCTGGAGCGTCTCGCCGGATGCCGCCGACCACGTTGCCGGCCTCGCGCCGGGCTGGTCGCTGGCGCAGGTCGGCGATTTCAACGGCGACGGCTATCCGGACATCCTGCGGCATGCCGGCGGCGCGAAGGGCAATTTCGAGATCTGGCAGCAGCAGCCCGACCTTGGCGATCGCGTGATCCGCGTGACCGACGAGCAGGCCGGCTGGGCGCGCGAGGAAATCAAGTATTCGACGGAATGGTCCGATAAGCCGGTGGCGAAGACGACGGACTATACGTGCAGCTATCCGCTGCGCTGCGTGCGCAGCGGTCTGGTCGTCGCGCGCTCGGTGACCTCGTATGCCCAGGTGGCCGATCCGGCCACGATCCAGGCGCTGGTCGGTGCGGCGCGCACGTACTACTACAGTTACGAGGATCCGGTTTCCGACCTGCGTGGCCGCGGATTCCTCGGCTTCGGCACGTTCCGCATCTGGGACCCGGTCCAGCCCGTCGAGACCACCTACACCTACGACCACCGCCAGCGCTATGCGGACCGCTACGTCTATCCGAAAGCCGGGCGTGCCGAGGCGGTGACCACGGTGGTGCCGGTCCTCTGCCCGGAGCAGGGCCTGGGCGGCAAGGGCGACGTGCCGTCGAACTGTCCGGCGCCGTTGCAGAGCCGTCCGGCCTGGGTCAGCAGGGCGCGCGTGACGCGCACGGTGAATCCCGACGTCGAACTGCGCCTCCTCAACGGCGGCAGCAACTTCGTGCTCTTCCCGCGCACGGCGTACACGCAGGAGTGGGAGCTCAGCGGCACCGCCAGCAAACCGGCGCTCCGCATCGACTGGGGCACCTGGAGCGGAGCGAACCCGCTCCACGAACATCTGTGGGCCTACGACCTGTCCGGCGCGCCGCAACGGCGTGTGGACAGCGGCACCGACTTCGACGACTTCGGCAATCCCGTCAAGCAGTACCGCAGTACGGCCAAGGGCGTGGGCGAGTGGGTGACCACGACGTACGACAACCGCGTGGACGACTGGCTGATCGGCCTGCCGCGCGAGCAGAGCACGATCCGCGCCGAAGCGGATGGCCTGCCGCCACCGGTCACGCGCACGACGAGCTATGACCACGACCCGCTCGGCCGGCTGGCGGCGATGTACCTGGAGAAAGGCAACACCGATCCTTCGCTGCCGCTGACCACGATATTCACCTACGACGATTTCGGCCTGCTCACGGCCGTCACCGCGACGGCGGAGAAGGAAACGACACGCACGACGCACGTCGAATACTCGCCGCTCTATCCCGGCGCGGCCGACGAGCGCGTGCATCCGAGCCAGATCTGGGCCGAGCACGGCGATCCCGCATGCACCGGCGACTGCCGCCCGTCCACGTGGTACGCCGTACACCCGGCATTCGGAGTGACCGTGGCGAGCATGGACGTGAACGGCGTGCAGACCCGCGCGAGCTACGACGCGCTGGGCCGTGTGCTCGCGATCCAGCGCGACGGCGAGCAGGCAGCGAACATCGCCTACGCCGGCCGGCCGGACGGCTTCGGCGGTGGCATGAACGGCCTGATCGTGACCACGACGGTCGGCCAGCAGGCTTCCAGCGTGGCGACGAACGCGCTCGGTGATGTCCTGTCTACGACGGCCAAGGGCTTCGATGGAACGCCGGTGTACACGACCACGACCTACGACGCGCTCGGCAGGCTGCTGCGCCGTTCGCGTCCCGGCACGACGCCGGGCGGTGGCCTCGTCACGCAATACCGCTACGACACGCTCGACCGGCTGTTGACGACCCTCTTCCCGGATAACAGCCGCATCGAGCACAGCTATCCGTCGATGTTCGAGACGCGAACCCTCGATGTCCTCAAGCACGAGAGCTATTCGATCACGGACGTCGATGGCCGCGTGACGATCACCGGCAACGTGCTCGTCACCACCGGGCAGCCGACGCAGAACATCGAGACCGCCTACACCTACGCGCCGTTCGATCTGATCGACACCGTGACCGACCCGCAGCAGCACGTCACGCGCATGCAGTACGACCTGCGCGGCCGGCGCATCCTGCTCGACGAACCGGATCGCGGCAAGACGGTTAGCACTTACAACGGCTTCGGTGACGTCATCCATCAGGAGCATGCGGCCACCGGTCAGTACGCGGATTTCCGCTACGACGATCTCGGTCGTCCTACCGTGCAGGACTCGACGGACGGCAAGACGGCGTTCGCCTGGGACACGAGCCCCAACGGCGTCGGCCAGCTCGCCTGGTCGCTCAGCGCCGACCAGATCCGTACCGCGTATCGCTACGACGGCCTCGGTCGCCTGCGCGGCATGGACTTGACCGACAGCGACGGGAGCAGTTACAGCACCGACCTCACCTACGATCCGCAGGGCCGTCTCGCGACGCTCGCCTATCCGACCGTGCCGAAGCGGCCGCGCTTCACCGTGCAGTACAGCTACAACGCCTGGGACTATCTCAAGGAGATCGGTGATGCCACGCCGGGCCAGGCGTACCAGCGGCTCTGGCAGGTCGAGGCGCGCGACGCGGAACTGAATCTGATCAAGGGCAATTTCGGCGCCGGCGCGATCGACGTGAAGCGTGACTACTTCCCGTTGACCGGCCAGCTACAGCTGCTGACTGCCACACGCGCTGGCCAGACGGTGTACCGCGCCGGTTACGGCTATTGGGCCAACGGTCTGGTCAGCGGCCGCAACACCGACAACGGCGCCGTGCAGCGTCAGGAGCTGTTCGACTACGACAGCCTGAACCGACTGACCCATTGGGAACTCGGCTACCGGCCGAGCGGCTCGCCGAGCACTACGCCGTATACCGCCGCGCCGGTCACCGATTACCGCTACGACGTACTCGGCAACCTCACCGACATCCTCAAGAGCGGCGCGGTCGCCGAACACCGCGGCTATGGCAAGCCGGATGGCACGCAGCCACACACGTTGACGAGCCTGCAGAAAACCCTCGGCAGCACCCTCGCCAAGTACGGCTATGACGCACTCGGCCGCATGTACAAGGATTCCGGTGGTCGGCAGTTCGTCTACAACGGCTTCGATCTGCCGAAGAGCGTGACGACGGCGGCCGGCACCTGGAAGTTCCGATACGACGCCGCCGGTCAGCGCATCGGCAAGGCCGGTCCGGATGGCAGCACGTTCTATCTGCCCGGGCTTTACGAGCGGCGCAAGTCTGCCCAGACCACCACGCACGTGTTCCACGTCGAGGGCACGGACGGTGCGGTTGCGCAGGTCCATTACGACGAGCCCACGGTGACGAACCGCACGCTCTATCCGCTGAGCGATGCGCTCGGCACCACGGGCGTGGTGATCGACGGCACCTGGTCGGTGGTCGATCGTCCGTACTTCGATCCGTTCGGCGAGCGCATCAACGCCGACGGCAGCGCCAGCACGGCCGTGCTCGGTCCGGTCAAGCAGGGCTTCACCGGCCAGGAGCACGAAGAGACGTTCGGCCTGATCAACTTCCGCGGCCGTCTGTACGACCCGGCGATGAAGCGCTTCCTGACCGCCGATCCGCTCGTCAGCCTGCCAGGCTTCGGGCAGAGCTGGAACCCCTACAGCTACGTGATGAACTCGCCGCTTAACCTGGTCGACCCGAGCGGGCTCCAAGTTCAGCAGAATACCGTCTGCTCAGGGGATAGTCGTACTGTAACCTGCGTGACCACCACAAAAGGAGGGGCGGGCCAAAGCTCAGGCCCCTCCTCACCGGTTCCCGGGGGCATGACCGTGAACGCCAACGGTGGACCGATCGGGCCCGCGATCGCTGCCGGCAGCGATACCAGTCGAGGTAACGTGGCGGCTGTCGACAATGCAGGCATACACGGAGTACCTCAGCCGGGTGCTGCGCGGATTACCGACAGGACCGCCAACGCGGCATTGCGCCCAAATACCGGCCCGCAACAGATCGTCAAGCCCACCGTGGACCCGAAGTCGGCGCGCAAGAACCAGCCTGCTGCGCCCAATTCGGGCAAGTCAGTGAAAGCGGGTAGTGCTGGTCAGCCTAAATACAAGAGCAAGCGCATGGTCATCGGGACGATTCTTGGCCCCGAGCATGCAGCACAAGTCCGCAAGGTCCTGGATCTCGAAAAGCAACAGGACAAGGTCAAGGCTGAGATCGATGATCTGAATCGCGTCTACAACAACGGGAAGGGGATTTCGGATATGGAAAACCTCTATATCTACCAGCCGTTGTTGCAGCAGCTCATCGAGGATTATCAAGAGCTTGAGGTAAAGATCCAGATCGCTCTAGTCCATGCGGGTGCCGGTGACCCTTCTTCGCCACTTGTCCACGGTGACAAAGGCACTGTGAAAGGAGAGTGGCATGGTGACGATGGGATGCTGGTATATCCGAGTCTCAATGCGGAGGAAGTCGTCGTAACCCCAAATGGAGCCGGAAAGAAGACCAAGCCACGCTCGCCGACCGAGGTAGACCTTTGATTCGTTTCTTGATCAGGGCGTGCTATGACAACCGGGGACATTCATGGATGTCCCCGTGATCGAAAAGGCGGCAGGCTGTTGAGAAACAGCCTGCCGCTTCCGGCCGTTCAATTTTTTTCGCCGTAGCGTCGACGCAGCATCTCGAAGCAGGCGCGGAGGCCCTGCGCCTCGCCGCCGCGCGGGCGGCCGGGGCGCTCGCCATCGTTCCAGGCGTAAGTGTCCAGATGCAGCCACGCTTGCGACTCGGGCACGAAGCGCTCGAGATAGAGCGCGGCGGTGATCGCCCCGGCATGGCGCGAGGGTCCGGCGTTGGCGAGATCCGCGCAGGAGGATTCGAGCATCGTCAGATACGGACGCCACAACGGCAGGCGCCAGAGCGGATCCTGGATGTCGCGCGCGACGGCGAGGAGTTCCTCGGCGAGTTCGTCACGGTTGGTGAACAGTGCCGGCAGGTCCGGGCCCAGCGCGATGCGCGCGGCGCCGGTGAGCGTGGCCAGGTCGAGGATCAGGTCCGGTTTCTGTTCGGCGGCATAGGCCATGGCGTCGCCGAGAATCAGGCGGCCCTCGGCATCGGTGTTGTCGACCTCCACGCTGATCCCGGCACGGGTGCGGATCACTTCGCCGGGACGCAGTGCATTCGCGGCGATCGCGTTTTCCACGGCGGGGATCAGCAGGGTCAGGCGGATCGGCAGCTTCGCGTCGAGGATCAGACCGGCCAGTGCAATCGCGTGCGCGGCGCCGCCCATGTCCTTCTTCATCCAGCGCATGCCGTCGCCGGTCTTGAGGTCGAGGCCGCCGGTATCGAAGCACACGCCCTTGCCGATAATCGCCACGTGCGGGCCGCGTTTGCCCCAAGTCAGCTCGACGAGTCGCGGCTCGCGATGGCTGGCGCGGCCGACTGCATGGATGGCCGGGAAATCCGCACGTCGCAAGGCTTCGCCGACCCACTCGCGATAGCCCGCGGCGTGTTCGTCGGCGAGTTCCCGGACCGCAGTGGCGAGTTCGGCCGGGCCCAGGTCCTCGGTCGGCGTGTTGACCAGATCGCGCACGCGACAGCTCGCCGCGGCCAGCGGGGCGACGGTCTTGAGCACGGCCGTGGGCACGGCCAGCCGCGCCCCGGCGCGACGCGGCTTGCGATAGCGCGTGAACTCGTAGCTCGCCAATGCCCAGCCGAGTGCCACGCGTGGCGCGTCGAGTGCGAGGCCGCGTGTCGAGAGCGCGTAATCGCCGGCGGGCAGCCGTGTGGGCAGCGCGGCGAGCGCGTAGAGGTCATCGCCGCGGCTGACGCCGCCCAGGATCGCGGCCACCTTGCCGTCCGCCTGCGGTAACGGGCAGCAGCTGCCCGCGTCGCCGCGGAAGTCCTGTGCGCTCGCCCAGCGCCGCGCGGCGGGGCCGAGTTCGACGAGTGCCGCCTCGAGCGTGGCGGGCGTGACCGCAATGAGTTCGACCGGGGCCTTGCTGCGACGCAGATCGACGAGTCCGGGCATGGGCGTTCCTGACGGGGGAGCGGAGCCGGTCATGAGGCGGCGGTATGCGATGGCGCCGTGCCGGCCGGCGCATCGAGCAGGGCTTCGACGCGTTCGGCGAGATCGAGCAGATCGGTGACGGTGAAGTCGGCGGCGAGCAGGCCCGAGGGTGCTGCCGCGCCCGTGCGGTTCAGCCATGCGGCGCGCAGGCCGGCCGTGCGCGCGCCGTGCACGTCGAGCAGCGGGTCGTCGCCGACGTGCAGCACGTACTCCGGCGCGATGCCGAGGCGTGCGCAGGCCGCGTGGAAGATCGCCGGTGCCGGCTTGGCCATGCCATGCTCGCGCGCCGAAACGCAGGTGGCGAAGTAGTGACGCAGGCCGATGCGCTCTAGATCGGCGTTGCCGTTGGTCACGCTGACCAGCGGCACGCGTGCGGCGAGGCGGCGCAGCGCGGGCAACGCGTCGACATACGGCTCGACCTCGTTGCGTGCGGCGATGTATTCGGCGAAGGCCAGTTCCTGATGGTCCGCTCCGTAGCCGTGCGGTTCGAGCGCCGCTTGCAGCGTGAGGAGACGCTGCGCGGTGAAGTCATGTGCGAGGTGCGGGTTCTCGGCCGCGATGCGCTCGCGCAGCGCACGCATCGCCGGGATCGGGTGGGTTTCGGCCACGGCTGGGCAATGCCGGCGCAGCCAGGCATCGAGCCGTTCCTCGGCGCGCGCCATCACCGGCAGGATCGGCCAGAGCGTGTCGTCGAGATCGAGACTGATCGCCAGAATGCGCATGGCAGCTGAATCACCGGGACATGAGGAAAGCCGCGATGGCCGGTCGCGGATGGCACCGGCATCCGTCGTGGCCGCGCGATCCGCTGGCGCGAAAAGAACCCGAGTTGTCCATGCGCGAGCCTACTCGTGGCCGTCTTTCGTGGCCTGCTCGGCCTTGTTGCTGGCGGCCTGGCGCGCGCGCGCCTCGGCCTCGCGCTCCTTCGCGGCGGCGGTCCGCGGCGAGGTCGGCGCCGAGCGCACCAGGGACTCGACCGTCGCCGACGGCGCGGCTACTGGCGTGGCGTTGACCTTAGTCTCGATCATCGCGAGGCGCTCGGTTTCGCGTGTGGCCAGCGCGCTGCCTTCACCGTAGGGCAGCAGCTGATGCCTGCGCAGGGTATTGCGTGCGGTGGGGCCGTCCAGCCAGGCGACGAACTCCATCACCTTCCCGGCCTGCGGGGCATCCTCGCGCACGACCAGATAGAGCGGCGTGTAGAGCGGATAGCTGCCGTCGCCGATATTCGCCAGCGAGGGCATCACGCCCTCCACGCCGAGCACCTTCACCTTGGTGTTGCCGCTGATGCCGGAGAGCGTGGTCACGCCGAAACCGACCGGATCGAGGGTGATTGCCTCCTCGAGCTTGCTCGCGTTGAGGTAGAGGCGCGGTGCGGCGACGCGCTGGTCACCGTTCTCGAACAGGAGGCTGCGCAGGCTGTATTCGACGCCGTCGAGCGGACCGGCGACCGCATACATGTTGACCGCTGCATCGCGCCCGCCGAGTTCCTTCCAGTTGGTGGCCTTGCCGTAATAGAGCCGCCAGACGTCCTTGAGCGTGACGCTGCCGACCGGATTGCCGGGGTAGGTGATCAGTACCAGCGCGTCGTAGGCGACCGGGATGAAGCGCAGGCCGCCTTCCTCGGGACGCTTGGCATGCGCCGGCCGCGCGCTGCCTGCGAAATCGGCGGTGCCGGTCGTGACCGCGTCGAGACCGGCCAGCGTGCTGAACGGGTTGACCTCGATGCGCACGCGTGCCTCGCGCTCGTAGTCCTTGGCGAGATCGAACATGAACGCGCGTGCGGTGGTGATGTCGCCACGCCAGACGAGTGTGCCTTTCAGGGGCGCGCTCATCGCAGCCGGCCTGGGGCCGGTGGCTGCCTTGGCTTTCTTGTCGCCTGCAGCGATTGCCTGCGGGCTCAGCAGGAAGAGCCCGACGAAGGCGAGCGCAGCGAGGAACGGGATACGACGTCGTGGCAGGGCATGCATCACGGAATGCGGGCGGGGAGCGGGGCGCAAAACGATACCACGCTCCTTCCGCTCGGGTCGCGCCGTCACTCGCAGAGTACGAAGAACGCGTTGTGCCCACGCACCACGGTCAGCAGCAGCTGACGCGGCTGGCGCTTGCTGAGCTTGGCGAGGTCGGCGAGGCTGCGCAGATCCACCTGGTTGACCGCGACGATCACGTCGCCGGCCTTGAGGCCGTTCGTGGCCGCGCGGCTGCCGGCCGCGACGCTCACCACGCTCGCGCCGGCGAGGCCCTGCTGGCGCAGACGTTCGCCGATCTCGCCGAACTCCGCGCCGGCCATACGCGGATCGATCTGCTGGCCGCTCGTGGTCGCGTGTGCGGGAGCCGCGAGGCGCGTGGAGAGCACCTGGGTCTCGCCGTCGCGCAGCAGCTTCAGCTCAAGCGTACTGCCGACTGGCAGCAGGCCTTCGGCATTGCGTAGGTCCTGCATGCTGTTGACGACTTGGCCGTTCACCGCGACCACCAAGTCACCCGCATGTACGCCGGCACTCTCGGCCGGCGAATCGGCGAGCACGCGGGTGATCACCGCGCCCTTGCCCGGCGGCACGCCGAGCAGGCGTGCGATCTCCGGGGTCAGGTCCTGCGCCTCCACGCCGAGCGAGCCGCGCCTGACCGTGCCGGTGCGCACGAGCTGGCGCATCACGTCGCCGGCCAGATTCGACGGAATCGCGAAACCGATGCCGACGTTGCCGCCCGACGGGCTGTAGATCGCCGAGTTGATGCCGACCAGCTCGCCGTGCAGGTCGACCAGCGCGCCGCCGGAGTTGCCCGGATTGATCGAGGCATCGGTCTGGATGAAGTTCTGGTAGCCGAGACCGCGCAGGCCGCTGCGGCCGAGCGCCGAGACGATGCCCGAGGTCACCGCCTGGCCGAGACCGAACGGGTTGCCGACCGCGACCACGTAATCGCCGACCCGCACGCGCGAGGAGTCGGCGAGCGGCAGCGCGGTGAGGTTTTCGGCCGGAATCTCGATCACCGCGATGTCGGTATCCGGATCGGTGCCGATCAGTCTGGCCTTCAGCGAGCGGCCGTCGTGCAGCGTCACCGTGATGTCGTCGGCGCCTTCGATCACATGGTTGTTGGTCAGCACGTGACCTTTGGCCGCATCGACGATCACACCCGATCCGAGCGATTGTTCGATCCGTTCGCGTGGCATGTCGGGCACGCCGAAGAAACGCCGGAAGAAGGGATCGTCGAGCAGCGGGTCACGCACCTTCACGCGCGTCTTCGAGGAGATGTTGACCACCGCCGGCGTCACCTTCTCTAGCATCGGCGCGAGCGAGGGCAGGGCCTGGCCGTCCACCGCCGCCGGCAGAGCGGCCATGACGGACGGGGCCGGGCAGGTCATTGCGGCGGCAAGGGCCAGCATGGCGCCGGACAGGCGGGCGGGGCGGAGGATTCGCATCGTCGTGATACCTCGGAGGTGCAGGCGGGAACGCCACACTGACCGCAGAGTGGGGACACGGTTTCCGGCTGCAAGCGCGCTGTCGTCAAGGCAGCGCACCGACCGGGTTGCCGGGCCTGCGAGCTGCGTCGCATGACGGGAAAAATTGGTTGACTTGGTGTTCGGTCGGCGGTTAGTTTCGCATTGCTCGCAATCACAAGATGTTGTGGTTACTCCGACACCTGTCTCCCAAAGGATGGGGTTGGAGCCGTGTAGTGTTCCAGGGCGGATCCGCAGGGCGGATGACGTGATCGACGACTCGGACAGGCGGGTCGGCAACAGGCCTGCTCCCGCAGGTCGCCACGTCGTCGAGCCGGTCCCTTCCTGGCGTCTGCGGGGCGAGCGTCCGTGCCTGTCGGGCACGGGATCAACTCAAGGACCGGGAGGACGAATACGAAATGAGCACGGTGCGCCTCGAAGAGCTCGCCCGCGGCGCGGTCACCATTCCGCTGCAGCCGGCTTCCTACGACATCTGGGACAAGAAGTACCGCTTGAAGACCAAGCGGGGTGAACCGGTCGATGCGAGTATCGACCACACCTATCAGCGTGTTGCCAGAGCGCTCGCCGAGGTCGAGGCCACTCCCGAGAAACAGAAGTACTGGTACGAGCGCTTCCTGTGGGCGCTGCGCCGTGGCGCGATTCCGGCCGGACGCATCACCTCGAACGCCGGCGCGCTCGAACACAAGCCGGCGACCTCGACGATCAACTGCACGGTGTCGGGCACCATCGAGGATTCGATGAACGACATCCTCGGCAAGGTGCACGAGGCGGGCCTGACTTTGAAGGCCGGCTGCGGCATTGGTTACGAGTTCTCGACGCTGCGTCCGCGCGGCGCGTTCGTCGCCGGCGCCGGCGCGTACACCTCGGGCCCGATGTCCTTCATGGACATCTACGACAAGATGTGTTTCACGGTCAGCTCCGCGGGCGGCCGCCGCGGCGCGCAGATGGGCACGTTTGACGTCTCCCATCCGGACGTCAAGGAGTTCATCCGCGCCAAGCGGGAGGACGGCCGCCTGCGTCAGTTCAACCTCTCCCTGCTGATCACCGACGGCTTCATGGAAGCCGTCGAGAGCGACGCCGACTGGCCGCTGGTGTTCCCGGTGCACGTCAAGGAACAGGACGAGCTAGACCTCGGCGATGCCTCGCAAGTCGTCTGGCGCGAATGGCCGACCGCGCGCAACTACATCACCCGCGACGACGGGCTGGTGGCCTGCAAGATCTACGGCCACGTCAAGGCGCGTCATCTGTGGGACATGATCATGGTCTCGACGTACGACTACGCCGAGCCGGGCTTCATCCTGATCGACCGCGTCAACCAGATGAACAACAACTGGTGGTGCGAGAACATCCGTGCCACCAACCCCTGCGGCGAACAGCCGCTGCCGCCGTACGGGTCCTGCCTGCTAGGCTCGGTCAACCTGACCACCTTCGTGCGCGATCCGTTCGGCCCGAAGGCGCGTTTCGACTGGGACGAATACAAGGAGGTCGTGCGCGTGTTCACGCGCATGCTCGACAACGTCGTCGAGATCAACGGCCTGCCGTTGCCGCAGCAGCGCGACGAGATCCTGCGCAAGCGCCGCCATGGCATGGGCTTCCTCGGTCTCGGCAGCACGATCACGATGCTGCGCATGAAATACGGCTCGAAGGAGTCCTGCGACTTCACCGAGCAGGTCTCGCGCGAGATGGCGCTGGCCGGCTGGGAGGTCGGGCTGTCGCTGGCGCGCGAGAAGGGCCCGGCGCCGATCATGACCGAGGAATTCGAAGTGACCGGCGACATGCTGCGCAAGCGCCCGGAAATGGCTGCCGACGGCTACAAGGTCGGTGATCGCGTGCCGGGCCGCCTCCTGCACGCGCGCTACAGCCGCTACATGCAGCGCGTGGCCGGAGTGGCGCCGGAACTGGTCGCGGAGCTCGCCGAGTCCGGCTCGCGCTTCACCCATCACACGTCCATCGCACCGACCGGCACGATTTCGCTGTCGCTCGCGAACAACGCCTCGAACGGCATCGAGCCGTCGTTCGCGCACCACTACTCGCGCAACGTCATCCGCGAAGGCCGCAAGACCAAGGAGAAGGTCGAGGTCTTCAGCTACGAGCTGCTCGCCTACCGGGAGCTGATCAACGCCAAGGCGATGCCATTCTCCGACAAGCCCGACGAGCGGCTGCCCGACTATTTCGTCGCCGCCGACGACATCACGCCGACCGAACACGTCGACATCCAGGCCGCCGCGCAGAAATGGGTCGACTCGTCGATCTCCAAGACCGCGAACGTCCCCACGGACTACCCGTACGAGGACTTCAAGGACATCTACCGTTATGCCTACCGCCAGGGCCTCAAGGGCTGCACCACGTTCCGCTTCAATCCGGCCGCATTCCAGGGCGTGCTGGTGAAGGAGGCCGATCTCGAGAACACCATCTACCGTTTCGAGCTCGAGGACGGTAGTGTTGTCGAGGCCAGGGGTAACGAAGAAATCGAATATGACGGCGAGATCCACACCGCCGCCAATTTGTTCGATGCCTTGAAAGAGGGTTACTACGGCAAGTTCTGACCAACCCGTACGAGGAGCCGGAGGGGAACACCATGCACACCGTAGGTGAGACGCTGAACAACGCTTTGGAAAGCGCGAAAGAAACCGCCGAAAACATCGGCGAGACCGTCGTCCAGCAGGCCGAGGCCGCCCTTGCCACCGTCAGCAACGTGGCCGCCGATGCCGGCAAGACGATTCGCCGCAAGGTCAAGGCCGTCGTGAGCAAGGCGAAGAAGGTCGTGGCCAAGAAGGCTGCAGCAAAGAAACCGGCAGCGAAGAAGCCGGCAGCAAAGAAACCAGCCGCGAAGAAGGCAGCACCGAAGAAGGCGGCGAAGAAAGCCGCCAAGAAGGCGACCGGCAAGGCAGCACCCAAGAAGGCTGCGAAGAAGGTCGCCAAGAAAGCGGCCAAGAAGGTCGTGAACAAGGCGGCAGCGAAGAAAGCGGCCAAGAAGGTCGCCGCGAAGAAGCCCGCCAAGAAGGCCGCGATGAAGAAAGCGGCACCCAAGAAAGCCGCGAAGAAGGCGGCCGGCCGGCGCAAGTAAGGGTCGGCCCCGCTCCGCAAGCGGAGCGGAACACGGGACGCCGTCGAGGCTGCGGCGCTCCCGTCTCAGGTCGGGGCGCTGCGATCACGGCGGCGAACCCGAGGCCCACTGCCAGGCGCGGGTGACCGCGCCACAGCCCGACTCCGACTCCGCGCCGGTCCGCCGGCGCGGAGTCCTTTCCACCCTGCGGGGTGGACGGATCCGACCCGGCGCGCGGCCTTCGCCGTGTGTCACCTGCAGTACCGTCGCGCGGGTCCGCGCGTCACGCCGCCCGCCTGATCCGGCCGGGCGCGACCCGACCCGCGGCGGCACGCCCAAGGAGTACGCGATGACCATCAAGATCGACAAGAAGATCAAGGGCTATGCGGTCAGCAAGCCCGAGGACAAGGCCCAGTCCACACCGGCCACGGTTGCCGAGAGCCATCCGCAGACGCCGGCCGCCGAAGTGATCCAGATGCACGAGAAGCTCGAGCGTCCGGACACCCTCGTCGGAGCGACCTACAAGATCAAGTCCGCGCTGTTCGAGCACGCGCTGTACGTCACCATCAACGACATCGTGCTCAACCCCGGCACCGAGCACGAGCTGCGCCGTCCGTTCGAGATCTTCATCAACTCGAAGAACATGGACCACTTCCAGTGGATCGTGGCGCTGACCCGCATCATGTCGGCGGTGTTCCGCAAGGGCGGCGACGTGACCTTCCTCGTCGAGGAACTCAAGGCCGTGTTCGATCCGCGTGGCGGCTACTTCAAGGCCGGCGGCGTGTACATGCCGAGCATCGTCGCCGAACTCGGCGCGGTCATCGAGCAGCACCTGAAGACCATCGGCCTGATCCACGACCCCGAAATGAGTGCCGAGCAGCGCCGGCTGATCGCCGAGAAGCGCGCGGCCTACGAGTCGAGAGCCGCCGGTACGAAGAAGAAATCCGATCCGCCCACGGCCACTGCCGACGATTACCTCGAACCCGCCGAAGCCGGTGGCTTCCCGCCCGGCGCGACCCTGTGCCACAAGTGCAACACCAACGCGACCGTCGTAATGGACGGCTGCGCGACCTGCCTCAATTGCGGCTACAGCAAGTGCGGTTAGCAAGACCAAGGTAATTCATCCGTCCGCGTGAGTTCAGATGACATCCGTGATGCCATCTAATCCGCGTACATGACATGAAGCATTCGGCCGAGATTGCGCTTGCGGCGCTCAAAACCCCACCCTGACCGCCTTGAGCAAGGGATCGCGCTGGCCGGCCGGCAGCTCCGGGATATGGCCCTCGCCGATCGTCCAGATGATCGTGCCGCCGAGGCCGAGCCGTCTGGCGAACGCACCCTTGGCGGCGATTGACTGCTCGTCGTCGTAGGACAGGAACGTGCACTGGGCCGGGCCGAACGCGTTGGCCGCGCCGAGCCACGGCACCAGGGCCTCTGCGTCCCAGTTGTGGCGTCCCGGGTCGTAGTAGTCGAGCACGATGTGGCGATAGGTAATGGTGCCGTCGCCGGCGACGACGAAGCCGCCGCTCTGCCGTGGCCCGGTCACGCCCTGCCAGCACGAACCGAAGAACGGGATGCCGAGGCCGAGTCGTGTGCGCGGTACGCCCGACCGCAGGTAGAACTCGACGCTGGTATCGATCGAGCTCGGCGTGTTGCCGGCGCTGCCGGTGAGTGCCGCGGTGTGCCAGCTCAGCCAGCCGCCCCAGCCATCGGCCATGGCGTAGCTCATGATGTTGATCTGGTCGAACAACGGCGCGATGTCCCCGTAGAACGGATCCGGCGTGGCGGCGAGATTGCTGCTGACCCAGTTGACCGGCACGCTGAGCAGCATGTTTGGACGTGCCTGGCGCAGTGCCTGGGCGAGGGCGATGAAGTCGGGCTCGTCGCTCGGGTCGATCGGCTCCCAGTCGAGGTCGAGGCCGTCAAAACCGAGGCCGTCCATCGTCGCGAGCAGGTTGGCCACGAACGTTGCGCGATTGGCCGGCGAGGCAGCGCCGACCCAGCCGGCATGCTCGCCGGCGCCACCGATCATCAGGATTGCCTTCACGCTGGCGGCATGGGCTGCCGCGGTGGCTTGCTGCGCCCACGCGGGACCCTGCACCGCATCGATGTCGAAGGTCTTGGTCAGCGTGCCGTCGGCGTTCGGCGTGACACGGCCGACGATCAGATGGGTCAGCGAGGCGAAATCGATTTCGTCGAGCGGATACAGGTCACGCTGGTAGCCGACGTGGTATCCCGAAATCCAGGCCGGCTCGAAACTCGTCGAGAAGACGTTGTCGATGGCGGCGCCGGCCGGCATCGCGACGAGCGCGAGCGGAAGGCTAAATGCGAGAGCGGGGTGGATGCGCATGCGGAAGTCCTTTCGCGTGAGCCGGATCCATGGCGGCGCCGATCCTTGCATCGGCCCGATCCGCCGTATCGTGACGCGCATCACGATGTAACCAGTGTTTTGATGCCACGCCATGCCCGTCCAGCGACGCGCCGCGTACCGGGCGTGGCGCTTCTCGATCGTCTGCTAATGTCGTTGGGAACGGAATGCCGGCTTGAACTGGGCGTGGGCCTCGGCGTGGAAGGCGAGCCAGGCGTGGCGCCCGACCATGGCATTCCACAGGCGGCCCCAGCCCATGACCGCGAAGGCACCGCCGAAGACCAGGGCGCTGACGAGCGCAAACGCACCGAATGGCCCGAGATAGCCCGCCAGCCAGTAGATCGCCCATTCCAGCGCTGGATGCGCTTCGTTGCCCGTCGGTGGCGAGAGCGTGGTCGTACCTCGGCCCGACGAGACGAGCCGCATCAGCAGGACGAACAGACCTCCACCGAGAGCGCCGGCCAGGAAGCCGCGCAAGGCCATGTGCCAGCGTCCGCGCTGGAGCATGCGGTCGAGTTTGGCGAGTTGTCTGAGTTCACGATCGGACAGGGGACGGGCTTGCATGGCGCACCGGTTTCTTGCGCAGCGCAGACTGCATCGTCCAGAGGTAACGAGGACGGCACCGGCAGACGAACATCGCGGATGTGGCCAGGATTGAGTCTGGGCCATAGTTGCCGTAGCGTGCACGGCTTCCCCGATCCGCTGCGCCGGCGCATGTACAACAACCTGGGTGCGAACCTCGCGGTCGTCCTGGCCACTTTCCTGGCCGTCGCCGCGGTCGTGCTGATCCACTACGAGGGGCTGATCCTGGTCTCGCGCCTGCTCGCGCGGCACAACGCGCTCAAGCGCGGCAAATTGCTGATCGGCATCGCCTCCGTTCTCAGCCTGCACATCGCCGAGATTTGGGTGTTTGGCGTGACCGTCTGGGGATTGCTGCACTGGCCGGATTGTGGACAGGTACTCGGCACCACCAGCGGCCATCTGCTCGACTCGGTCTACTTCTCGGCCGTGATCTTCTCGACGCTCGGCCTTGGCGACATCATGCCGGTCGGCCCGCTGCGTTTCCTGGTCGGCACCGAGGCGATCACCGGCTTCGTGCTGGTCACCTGGTCGGCCTCGTTCACCTATCTCGAGATGGAGCGCTTCTGGCGGTTCCGCCCCTGAACCTGCCGGGACTCGGGTGCGCCGGCGCCCATCACCGGATTCATGTCTTCGGTGGCGTATCGAGCCTGCGCCGTCACGGAACTGTCCGCATCGCGACGTAGTCTCGCCGCCGCCGCGAGCGGTCCGGATCGTGGCGTCGAAATAGCCGGCGGGGAACGTCCAGTATGCGATTCGCGATACGTTGCGCCAGCCTGGTCCTGGCGGCGGCTGCGGGCACGGTGGATGCGCAGAGCGCGCTGCTCGGCAAGCGCCTCGTCGCCAAGGGTGACGAAGTGGGCAAGGTGCGCGAGGCGGGCGGTGAGCCGGACCGGATCGACCGGATCGCGGCCGACGACACCTCGCCGGCGATGGAGATCTGGACCTACACCCGCAAGGGTCGCGTGATTACCGTCTGGATCGTGAGCGGCCGGGTCGTGCAGGTCGAGGATCGCCGCGCCGAGGATGGAGCGAAGCCGCACTGACTCCGTGATCATTGGCATGGCAGCGGCCCAGGATTCCCGCCGCGCACGCCGGGCGCGGGAGATCCACCCGACGCGACGCGGCGGCCCTTGCAGTGCTAACCTCGGTCCGCACAAGCGGAGGGTATGATCATGCGCAGCATCTCGGCACGCGTCCTGTGGACGATCGGGTTGTTCCTGTCCGGCCTGGCCACGGCTCAGGCGCAGGCGGTCCGCACCTGGGTCTCCGGCGTCGGCGATGACGTGAATCCCTGTTCGCGAACCGCGCCCTGCAAGACCTTCGCCGGCGCGATTTCCAAGACTGCGAATACGGGCATCATCAGTGTCCTCGATCCGGGTGGTTTCGGCGCCGTGACCATCACCAAGTCGATCACCATCGAGACCGACGGCGCGGTGGCCGGCGTCCTCGCGTCCGGTGCGAACGGGATTATCGTTAACGATTCGGCCACGGCCTCGCCGGGCACGGTCGTCGTGATATTGCGTGGTCTCAACATCCAGGGCGGGTCGACTGCCACCCTCGGCTTTAATGGCATCCGCTTTCTGTCCGGGCGCTCGCTCACGGTCGAGAACTGCAATATAGAAACCTTCAGCCAGAACGGAATCGACATCGTGCCGACTTCGGTCGCTTCCGTTCTTGTGCGCAACACGCTGATCGCGAACACCGGCATCAGTTCCAATCCGGCAGGCACGACCTACGCCGGCATCAAGGTGGCGCCTACAGGCGCGGGATCGGCTCGGGTCACGCTCGAGGGCGTGCGATTGTTCGAGGGCTACAACGGCGTGGACATCGGACCAGGTGGCATCGTAATGGCCCGCAACATCGATGCGAGCCGCAACGACGGCAGCGCCTTCATCGTCTCGAGCGCCGGGAACAGCGCGCGCCTGGCGTTGCAGGACTCCGTGGTCAACGATAACGGTGCGGCCGGCGTTCTGGTGTCGGGCAGTTCGGCGACGGCCATGATCGGCAACAACAGCATCAGCGGCAATGCGAACGGAGTGCTCGCTTCCAGCAGCGGGATCATCACCTCGTTCAGCACGAACCGGATCTACGCGAACACCGTCAACGGTGCGCCGAACACATCCCAGGCCCAGCAATAGCCATCGGCACGCTCAGTCGAAATCGTCGGCGAACAGCACATCGGCATAAATCGTGCCGAGCAGCCCGACCCAGTTGCGGCTCGCGCCGAGATTCGTGGTGACCGCCGGTGTGCTTGCCGCAGCCGTGAAGAAATAGGCGCCGTTCATGCACAGGGCCGAGTCGCCCGTGCAGTGGGTCCCGAGCGCGGTCGCCGGTGCGACGAACGTCGCCGCACCGGGACTGCCGTCGTAGGCGAGCACGGCGAGGACCAGATCGGACGAGGCGACGGTCGTCCCCATCGCGCGCAGCGTCGGCGCTGCCGACGTGCCGGCGCCGTAGCCGACGCGATCGAGCACCGCACGTGTGGCGGCCACGCCACGGAACACATAGACCGCCGCGCAGCTCGATTCCCCGGACCCGCCCATCCAGTACTGGATGTTGATGTTGCTGCCGGCGGAAAGCGGCAACTTGATCGGCGAGCGCATCGCCACCGCCACGCGTTTACGCTGTGGATCCCGATACCCGCCCATCGGCGTGAAGTAGTTGCCGACCGCGTCGCTGACGATCAGGTTGGCGAGCGAGTCGGCATCGGCGACGGCGGCGACGATCAGAGTGCTGCCACGCGTCACGTCGGCGGACAGGGTCAGGGTCTGCACATGGCTGGCCGGCAGTGCGGTGCAGCCGGCAGCTATCTCGCCGAGAAACTGCTGCGCACGGGTGGGAACCCCGGACAGGAGCAATGCGATCGCGACCGCCGCTTGAACGCGCATGATGTTTTCCCTCCCGCCGGGATCGGATCGCACCGGCACTGACCCAGCATAAACCACGTGCCGTCACGCGGTCTGCTTGTGCAGGCCGGTGGCCGGCACGCCGCCGGTTCCCCGGGTGGATCACGGCGGAGGGCGCCCACGCTCCGTACGGCCCTTGCGCACCGTGCGCGCTCGTTGCCTGCGTATCACGCGCAGGCACCCACACCCGCCGGGCGCCAGGGCTTTTCGGTTCAGTGCGCGACCAGGAGCGGCATGTCGCTGCTGCGGAACAGGGCGCGCGTCGTTCCGCCGAGCGCGAGTTCGGTCAACCGCGAATGGCCCCAGGCACCCATCACGATCAGGTCAGCGCCGCACGCATGGGCCGCGGCGAGGATCGCCTCGCCACGGTCGCTGCCGGTCGTGAAGGGGACGAATTCGGCGGTCACGCCATGCTGCTCGAGATGTGCGGCCAGACCAAATCGCGGCAGGTGCAGCACGCCCGGCCCGACCTGCGGGTCGCTGCCGTCGAGCACACTCACGCGTTTCGCCGTCTGCAGCAGGGGCAGGGCGCCCTGCACCGCGCGCGTCGCCTCGCGACTGCCGTTCCAGGCGATCAGGATGTGCTCGCCAACCGTGGCCAGCGGGGCGGTATCTGGCACCACGAGCACGGGAATGCCGGCATTGAATACGCA
>CAYYHP010000034.1:0-19843 GCA_964471815.1 uncultured Rhodanobacteraceae bacterium | reverse complement strand
GGTCGGCATCGCCCGGTCCCGTGTCGGCGAGCGGCCGCGGGTGCACGAGACGGCGCAGCGGCGGGCCGGCGACGTGGCCATCGTGCAGCGCGAGCACGTCGCCGTAGCGGCGGCGACCGAAATTGCCGAGCGCCTTGAGCACGAGATGGGCATGCGCCGTGTCCGCAGCAGCGAGATCGCGCACGAAACGCTCCGCGCCGCCGCCCCAGCCGTGCAGGACGTGCAGCACGACCGGGCGGCCGTCGAGGCCGTGCCGTGCCATTGGCACCGCACCGACGGCGAGCGCCGCGCCGACCGCCGTGCGCAGCTCGCCGAGCGGCGATGGCGGCGGTGGGTCCTCGCCGGCTCGCGTTGGCTCCGGTCCATGCAGCGCTACGTCGGTGGCGGCTACATAGAGGTGATCGAGCAGCACCGCATGCAGCGGCGCGAGATCGTCCGGTACGCCGTCGTCGAGCAGGTCCGGGTCGATCGCGGCCAGGCGCGCGCCATGCCAGGCGCTCGCGAGCGGCGAGACCGCACGACTCGCGAGCAGTGCGCGTCGCCCGTAGGCCGCGACGAGGCGGTCCAGCGCATCGACATCGGCCGTGCTCGATGCGCCGATGGGCAGCGGGCTGCGTGTCGACGCGAGGTTGTCGAGCGGACCGGCCGCGAGCACGTCATCGGCCGCGAGCGCGGCGAGCAGGCGGCCGATCGCGAACGACGGCAGCCATGCATCGCAGCGGATCGGCAACAGATGCGCGCCGGGAAATGCCCGCCTGCCGGCGGCGAGGAGCGCGACCAGCGAGGCGTTCACCGTATCGAGCACCGCCATGCCGTCCGGTGCGTCGCCGGCCGGTCCGCACCAGACCACGGCCGCGTCGGCAGGAAGCTGGACGGAGAGCGCATCCAGCCATTCCTTGGCGGGCCGCACGGGGCCGTGGAGCAGGATGCGCACGGCGGCGCAGGGTGGGGCGACAGACACGGGTTCGACGGTTCCTGAACGCGCGGCGACGCGGCACGCGCGAGGCCGCGGATTATCCCGGATCGTGCCGGGTCCTGCCACGAGCCATCGGGTACACTGCGACCGGCTTCCGCTGCCCGGCCTGCCTCGCTTTGTCCGTATTCGCCCGTATTGCCGTCGTTGCGCGTTTCCTCTGGCGCTGGCTGCGCGTGCCGTTCTGGCTCGGCCTCGGCGCCGCGCTGACCTTCCTCGTGCCGTACACGCTCTACCTCGACGCCGAGGTACGCAGCCGCTTCGATGCCCTGCGCTGGGAGACGCCGACGCGCGTGTATGCGCGGCCGCTCAGACTTGCGCCCGGCCTGTCGCTGAGCGCCGATGCCCTGCGTCTCGAACTCGAGGCGGCGCGTTACGACGAGCTTGCCGGTGCGCGCACGCCCGGCAGCTTCATGCGCGACGGCAACCGCTTCGTGATCGCCACGCGCGGTTACGCCGACAGCGACGGCTTCGTGCGCGGCCGGCGCATCGAGGTGACGCTCGCCGACGGGCACGTCGCCGCGCTGCGCGAGGTCGAGGGCGGCAAGCCGCTCGACAGCGCGCGGCTCGACCCGGCGCGCATCGCCACGCTCTACGGCGCCGAGCAGGAAGAGCGTCGCGTGGTCAAGCTCGGCCAGATGCCGCCGCTCCTGGTCAGCGGTCTGCAGGCCGTCGAGGACCGCGAGTTCAAGCATCACCACGGCGTCAACGTGGTCGCGATCGTGCGCGCCGCGTTCGCGAACCTGCTCGCCGGGCATGTCGTGCAGGGCGGCTCGACGCTGACCCAGCAGCTCGTCAAGAACCTGTTCCTCGATCGCAACCAGAACCTGCTGCGCAAGGTCAACGAGGCGCTGATCGCGCTGATCATCGAGGCGCGCTACGACAAGCAGCGCATCCTCGAGGCCTACGTGAACGAGGTATTCCTCGGTCAGCAGGGCAGCCAGGCCGTGCACGGCTTCGCCGCGGCCAGCGAGTTCTATTTCGGCCGTGCCCTGAACACGCTGCAGCCGCCGGATGTCGCGTTGCTGGTCGGTCTCGTGCAGGGGCCGAGCCTGTACGATCCGCGCCGCTATCCGGAACGTGCGCTCGTCCGACGCAATCTCGTGCTGCGCCAGTTTCTCGAGACCGGCCTGCTCGGCCAGGACGAATACGATCGTGCCAGGGCCGCGCCGCTCGGCGTCGCCGACACGCCGGGCCTGCCGCGCAACCGTTATCCCGCGTTCCTCGATCTGGTCCGCCAGCAGCTGCAGAGCGATTACGACGCCGCGGCTCTGCAGGGCGCCGGTCTCAGCGTGATGACCACGCTGGCGCCGGCCTCGCAGATCTATGCCGAGCGCGCGCTCGCCGAGACGCTCGACGTACTCGGCAAGCGCCAGGCCGAGACCGAGGGCGCGCTGGTCCTAACGCGCGCGGCCGATGGCGAGGTCGAGGCGGTCGTCGGCGACCGTCAGCCGGATGAGCCGGGTTTCAACCGTGCGCTCGCCGCGCGCCGGCCGATCGGCTCGCTGGTCAAGCCGTTCGTGTACCTCATCGCGCTGGCCCAGCCGCAGCGTTACTCACTGGCCAGCGTGGTCGAGGACGCGCCGATCAGCCTGCCGCAGCCCGGCGGCAAGACCTGGATGCCGCAGAATTCCGATCGCGAGGCACACGGCCGCGTCGCGCTGATCGATGCGCTGGTGCATTCCTACAACCTCGCTACCGTGCGGCTCGGCCTGATGCTCGGCGTGGATCGCGTGCATGCGCTGATCAAGTCGTTCGGCCTGAAGGCCGAGATCAACGCGCAGCCCTCGCTGCTGCTCGGTGCGGTCGAGCTCGCGCCGGTCGAGGTGGCCCAGCTCTACCAGTTCTTCGCCGCCGATGGTCACGCGCTGCCGCTGCGCGCGGTGCGCAGCGTGCTCGATGCGCAGGGCCGGCCGCTCAAGCAGTACGCGACCCGTCCCGGTGCCGGCGACTATGTCGATGCGGCACGGCTGGTAAGCTATGCGATGCAGCGCGTGGCCGAGCGCGGCACCGCGCACAGCCTCGCCGAGGGCGAACTCGCCGGCCTGCATGCGGCCGGCAAGACCGGCACCAGCGACGACAGTCGCGACAGCTGGTTCGCCGGCTTCACCGGCAGCCATCTCGCGGTGGTCTGGGTCGGACGCGACGACAACAAGCCGACCGGGCTGATGGGTGCGACCGGCGCGCTCAAGGTATGGTCGGCGCTGTTCCGCCGGCTGCCGGCCGAGCCGCTCGTGCGTCCGCTCGGCGATGGCATCGAGCTCGCGTGGGTCGATCCGGAATCCGGCCACCGCACCCAGCCCGAGTGCCGCGGCGCGCGCCAGTTGCCGTTCCTCGCCGGCTATGCGCCGCAGGAGGAAGATCATTGCCTGCTGCAGGAGATCCGCGATTTCTTCGGCGGGCGTGGCGATTGACGGATGTGGCCCGGCCTGCATCACCGATCGGCGCGCACCGCGACTCGTGACCATTCCGCCATCGTTCCGTAAGCCATGTACACCTTGCCCAGACTGCTGCCCCGTTTCACTCTGCTGACCTTCGCACTCGCTGCGTGCAGCCCGCCGCCGGCGGTGAAGCCCGCGGCGAACGTGCCGGATCACGATCTCGTCGCCGCGATCCGTGCCGCGGGCGAGCAGAGCGGGTCGGCCGTGGAGGTGCAGCCGTTGCGCGATCCGGCGATCGACGGCTTCCTGCGGCAGGCGCAGGCCCTCGAACGCGAAGGCCGCATCGCTGACGCGCGTGCGCAGATCGAGCGTGCGCTGAAGCTCGCGCCGGATGCGCCCGACCTGTTGCAGTACCAGGCCGAGCTGCTGATCACCGAGCAGCGCTATACCGAAGCCGAACCGCTCGCGCGGCGCTCGTACGAGGTCGGCCCGAAGCTCGGCAGTCTGTGCGCGCGCAACTGGCAGACGATCGTCGAGCTGCGCGGCCTCGCGCAGGACCCGGCGAGCGTCGAGAGCGCGAAGGTGCAGCTGGCTGGCTGCAAGGTCCCCGCGCCGGTGCGCATGTGAGCGGCGACAGCCGCGCCTGGCGGCGGCCGGAGCCACGGTTGGCGGTCCCTTGCCGGCGCCGCGCCTGGCGCTCGGCACGCGCATCCGAGGTGACGCGAGATCGTGTGCAGCCGGCATGCGACGGCGTTCGCACATGGCGCAGGTTCTTGCGATGACTGCGAGTGCACGCGAAGTGCTCGGCGAGGACGGCCCGTTCGCGCGCGAATGGCCGGGCTTCGCGCCGCGCGAGTCGCAGCAGGCGATGGCCGAAGCCGTCGAGACCGCGATCGCCGAGCGCGAATGTCTGATCGCCGAAGCCGGCACCGGCACCGGCAAGACCTTCGCCTATCTCGTGCCGGCGCTGCTCTCCGGCAAGCGCGTCATCGTCTCGACCGGCACCAAGACCCTGCAGGACCAGCTCTATCACCGCGACCTGCCGCGCGTGCGCAGCGTGCTCGGCCTGCGCATGAAGGCCGCGCTCCTCAAGGGCCGGGCGAATTACCTGTGCCTCTACCGGCTCGACCAGACCGGCAAGGACGGCCGGCTGCCGTCACGCGAGCAGGTCGCGCAGCTGCAGGCTGCACGCGCCTGGGCCACGCGCACGGCGAGCGGCGATCGTGTCGAGCTGGCCGAGATTCCGGAGGATTCGCCGCTCTGGCCGCGCATCACCTCGACCGCGGAGAACTGCCTCGGCGCCGACTGTCCGATGTTCGACGACTGCTTCGTGGTCAAGGCGCGCCGTGCCGCGCAAGAAGCCGATCTCGTCGTCGTCAACCATCACCTGCTGTTCGCCGATCTCGCGATCAAGCAGGAAGGCTTCGGCGAGATCCTGCCCGGCGCGCAGGCGTTCGTGCTCGACGAGGCGCACCAGATTCCCGAACTGGCCGGCCAGTTCTTCTCGGTCGGCATTACCGCGCGCCAGCTGCAGGAGCTGGTCGCCGACACGGAAACCGAGTGCGGTGCGGTGACCGGCGCGTATGCCGTGCTGCGCGAACCGCTTGCGGCGATCGTGCCGGGCGTGCGCCGCCTGCGCCTCGCGCTGGACCGTTTCCCCGCGCGCGGCGCCTTTGCGCTGATCGCTGGCGACCCGGGCGTGAAGGACGAGCTTGCCGCGCTCGACGCCGCACTCGCTGCGCTCGTCGAGGCGCTCGCCGCCCAGGCCGAACGCTCGCGCGGGCTCGGCAACGTGCACGAACGCGCCGAGGCGCTGCTCGGCCGCCTGCGTCAGGTCACCGAGGCCGCGAGTGGTCAGTGGGTGCACTGGTACGAATTGAGCGCGCAGGGCTTCGCGCTGAATGCCACGCCGCTCGATCTCGCGCCGCCGCTGCGTGCCTTGCGCCAGCAATCGCTCGCCGCCTGGATCTTCACCTCGGCCACGCTGTCGGTCGCCGGGGAATTCCAGCATTTCGCACGCCAGCTCGGGCTCGACGATCCGCTGAGCGTGAGCCTGCCGAGCCCGTTCGATTACGCGCATCAGGCGCTCGCCTACCTGCCGCGCGGTCTGCCCGATCCGAACACGCCGGAGTACACCGACCGCGTCGTGGCCATCGCACGCGACGTACTCGCTGCCTCGCAGGGCCGCGCCTTCCTCCTGTTCACTTCGCATCGCGCGCTGCGTCGTGCGGCCGAGCGGCTTGCCGACACGCTGCCGTATCCGCTGTTCGTGCAGGGCACGGCGCCGCGCCATCAGCTGCTCACGGCGTTCCGTGAATCCGGCAACGGCGTGCTGCTCGGTGCGGCGAGTTTCTGGGAAGGCGTGGACGTGGCCGGCGATGCGCTCTCCTGCGTGATCATCGACAAGCTGCCGTTCGCGGCGCCGGACGATCCGGTGCTCGAGGCGCGCCTCAACGCCTTGCGCGAGGCCGGCGGCAATCCGTTCGTCGCCTGGCAGATCCCGAGTGCGGTCATCGCGCTCAAGCAGGGCGCCGGCCGGCTGATCCGCGACGTGGACGACCGCGGCGTGCTCGTGCTGTGCGATCCGCGCCTGACTTCGCGCAGTTACGGACGGCTGTTCCTGAAAAGCCTGCCGCCACTGCCGTTGACGCGCGAACTCGCCGACGTGCAGGACTTCTTCGCCGCCTGATCGCGGCGCTCGGCAGATCTGCCCCGATTCGGTCGCAATCCGCCCGCACTTCGCCCGCCATGTTGCCATGGCGCGCCTCACGCGGCGGTTGCAATCGCCGGCGGTCACGTCATGAAACAGGCGGGACATTGCCCCGGCACAGGGAAGTGCCACCGCATCGAGCACGCGAGCGCCGGATGCGGAAGACCTGGCACGGCCGTGCCGTGACCGTGTTCCCGTACGCCGCGGCCGGAAGCCCGGTCCTGTCCGTCAATCCAGGAGCGAACATGTCCTTTTTCCAATCGATCACCGCCAAGGTGCTGGGCGTCGCCGTGCTCGCCCTGCTCATGCTGATCCCGCTGGCCCAGGTGCAGGAACTCGTGCGCGAGCGCAACGGCCTGCGCGAGGAAGCGGTCACGCGCATCGCGCAGGGCTGGGGTGCCGCACAGATCGTCGGCGGCCCGCTGCTCGTCGCCACGCGGCGCATCGAGCCCGGCACGCCCGGCTGGAGCACCGGCCGCACGACGGAGCGCGAGCTGCGCTTGCCGCAACGTCTCGCGGTCGCTGCGCACCTCGATCCGGAGCGCCGCCAGTACGGCATCTACAGCGCACCGGTATACGTCGCGCACCTGGAACTTACGGCGCACTTCGATGCGGCCGATCTCGCGCGGGTGGACGACGAGAC
The DNA here is from genome assembly GCA_964471815.1 of uncultured Rhodanobacteraceae bacterium. Lineage (GTDB taxonomy): Bacteria > Pseudomonadota > Gammaproteobacteria > Xanthomonadales > Rhodanobacteraceae > Tahibacter. The sequence goes on along the minus strand of CAYYHP010000034.1, from coordinate 13,136 downwards.
CGGCGAGCGTGCGCTGGTCCTGCCGATCGCCGATCCGCGCGGCCTGCGACGCATCGAGGTCAAGACCAACGGGAGCGAGGCGCGGGTCGAGCCGGGCGCGCCGGTCGATGGCCATGCGCTTGTGCAGTTCGCCCTGCCGGCGCATCCGGAGGGCGGGCTCGACGTCGAGGTGCGTCTCGACCTCGCCGGCACCGAGCGCCTGCAGTTCCTGCCGCTCGCGCGCAGCACCGAGGTGACGCTGTCCGCGCCGTGGCCCGATCCGAGCTTCACCGGGGCATTCCTGCCGGCGCAGCGTACGATCGATGTGCGCCATGTCGAGGCCAGCTGGCAGGTGCTCGACCTGAACCGCGGCTTCGGCCAGCGCTGGCTCGAACACGAGATGGAGGCATCCACGCTCGACGGTGCGGCATTCGGCCTGGCGCTCTATCAGCCGGTCGATCTGTACCAGCAGAACGTGCGTGCCGGAAAATACGGCCTGCTGTTCATCGCGCTGACCTTCGCGGCCTTCTTCCTGTTCGAAGTGCTGAAGCGTCTCCGCGTGCACCCGGTGCAATACCTCTTCATCGGTCTCGCCCTCGCGACGTTCTACATCGTGCTGCTCGCGTTGTCGGAGCAGATCGGTTTCGGTCTGGCCTATGCGCTGGCTGCGACCGCCGTGGTCGGCCTGGTCGGCGGCTACGCGGCCGCGGTGCTCGCGACGCGGCGCGCGGGGCTGCTGCTCGGCAGCCTGCTTGCGGCGGTGTACGGCCTGCTCTACGTGCTCGTCGCCAGCGAGCAGTATTCGCTGCTGGTCGGTTCGTGCGCGCTGCTCGGCCTGCTCGGCGCGGCGATGTTCCTCACCCGCAAGGTGGACTGGTACCGTTACGGCTCGGCCACGGAAGCCCGCTCCCGCACCCTGGATGACGCCCATGCGCCTGCTCGCGATTGAAACCTCGACCGAAGCCTGCTCGGTAGCCCTGCTCGCCGGTGGCCGCGTGCTCGAACGCAGCGAACTCGCGCCGCGCCGGCATGCCGAACTCGTCCTGCCGATGACCGAGTCGCTGCTCGTCGAGGCCGGCCTCTCGCGCCGCGAACTCGATGGCATCGCGGTCGGCCGCGGCCCCGGCGCGTTCACCGGCGTGCGGCTCGCGATCTCGCTGGCTCAGGGCCTCGCGCTCGGTCTCGGCGTGCCGGTGGTGCCGGTGTCCTCGCTCGCCGCCCTCGCGCTCGATGCGCCGGACAACGGTGCGCCGGTGCTCGCGGTGATCGATGCGCGCATGGGCGAGATCTACGCCGGCTGCTATCGGCGCACGGCGAACGGCGGGCTCGCGCCGCTCGGTACCGAATCGGTCGGGCCGGCCGCCCGTCTCGACCTGCCGCCCGGCATGGCCTGGAACGTGATCGGCAGTGGCTGGCAGACCTACGCGGACGTCCTGCGCACGCGCCTGCCGGCGCCGCCGCTGTGGGCCGAGGGCGAGCGCTATCCGCAGGCCGCCGCCGTGCTGCATCTGGCTGCGCGCGAATTCGCGGCGGGCTTCGCCGTGCCGCCGGAGCAGGCCCTGCCGGTCTACCTGCGCGACAAGATCGCGCTCACGCTCGCCGAGCAGGGACGTTGACGCTCAGGCGAGGAGCCGGGTCAGCACGTAACCGCCGCCGACCAGCCACGCGAACAGCAGCGTGGCCAGCAGCAGCGGCCGCGGGCCGAGTGCACGCAGCCGCGCGAAGCGGGTTTCCATGCCGAGCGCGGCCATCGCGATCGCGAGCAGCAGGCCGTCGAGATCGAGCAGGAATGCGCGCAAGGCTACGGGCAGCGTGATCAGCGAGTTCGCGACGCACATCGCAAGGAAGCCGAGCGCGAACCACGGCACGACCATGTGCCGCTCGCCGCCGCGCCGCGCCTGCCAGGCACCGAGCACGAACAGGAACGGCACGAGCAGCAGCACGCGCGTGAGCTTGACGATGACCGCGGTATCCGCGGTGGCGGGGCTCACCGCATTGCCGACCGCGACGACCTGCGCGACCTCGTGCACCGTTGCGCCGGTGAACAGGCCGAACGCGTGCGCCGACAGGCCCAGATGCGGGAACAGTAGCGGATAAAGGAAGATGTCGAGCGTGCCGAACAGCACCACGCTGGCCACGGCGATCGCGACCTTGCCCGGCTCGGCCTTCAGCACGCGCTCGGCCGCGAGCACCGCTGCCGCGCCGCAGATCGCGCTGCCGCAGGCGGTGAGCAGGGCCGTGTCGCGATCGAGCCCGAGCCAGTGCCGCCCGATCGTGACGCCGAGCGCGAGCGTGCCGGTCACGATCACCACGTCGAGCGCGAGACCGCCCGGACCAATCGTGGCGATGTCCGCAAAGCCGATGCGCAGTCCGTAGAGGATCACGCCGAGGCGCAGTACCTGGCGTTGCGCAAAGCCCACGCCGGGGGCGAGCGAGCCCGGCAGGCGCGGTCCGAGCGCGTTGCCGACCAGCATACCGAGCACGATGGCCAGGGTCAGTGCCGAGACGTGCAGCGCCGCGACCGCGGGCAGGGCGGCCAGCGCGAGCGCGGCGAGGCCGAGGGTGAGCGCCGCGGCGAGGCCGGGCAGGCGGGCGAGCAGGGCGGGCATGGAGGGCGCAGCCGGTGGAGCGATCACGGGATGTCATGGTCGCGGCCGCTCGGCGATAATGAAAGTCGATATTGCTTAATGAAACGATCAGCAACGCTGATGATCGCCATCACCCCGCGCCAGCTCGAAGTGTTCGTCGCAGTCGCCGCGTCCGGCGGCGTGCGTGCGGCGGCCGAACGCCTGCACCTGAGCCAGCCCGCGGTCAGCATGGCGCTGGCCGAGTTCGAGCGCCTGCTCGGCGTGCGTGTATTCGACCGGCACCGCCGGCGGCTCGTGCTGAACGAGCGTGGCCGCGAGTTCCTGCCGCTCGCCCACGACACGCTCGACCGGTTGCGTGAGTTCGGCCAGCGCGCGCACACGGACACGCCGGCCGGCGAACTCGCGCTCGGCGCGAGCAACACGATCGGCAACTATCTCGTCGCGGATCTGATCGGCGGTTTCGCCGCCGCCCATCCCGGTGTACGGCTGCGCCTGACGGTCGGCAACACCGAGGGCATCCTTGCCGGCGTGCTGGATTTCAGCCTCGACGTCGGCTGCGTCGAGGGGCCGGTCGCGCACCCGTCGATCGAGGTATTGCCCTGGCGCAGCGACGAGCTCGTGGTCTGCGCGCGACCGGATCACCCGCTCGCCGCGCGTCGACGCCTCGCTGCGCGCGATTTCATCGGTCAGCGCTGGATCCTGCGCGAGCCCGGTTCGGCGACACGGTCGGTGTTCGAGCATGCCGCAGCCGGCCGGCTCGGCGCGTTCGATGTCGCCCTCGAACTCGGCCAGAGCGAGGCGATCAAGCAGGCCGTGCTCGCCGGTCTCGGCATCGCGTGCCTGCCGCGCGTGGCGCTCGACGATGCACTGGCCAGCGGGCGGCTCGTGGTACTGCCGACGCCGTTCCTCGACCTACGCCGCACGCTGACCCTGGTCGTGCATCGCGCGCGTCAGCGTGGGGCGAACATCCGCACCTTCCTCGCCGCCGCATTGCCGCGGCGGGCGCCCGGCGAAGTGCGCCTCAGTGCAGCAGCAGCACGGTCGAGAGGCCGAGGAACGACGCGAAACCGCAGCAATCGGTGACCGTGGTCAGGATCACGCCGCCGGCGAGCGCCGGGTCGATGCGCATGCGCTTGAGCAGCAGCGGCAGGAATACCCCGGACAGGGCGGCCGCGATCAGGTTGACGACCATCGCCACGCCGAACGACAGCGCAAGCATGCCGTCGCGGTAGATCGAGAACGCCACGCCGCCGACTACCATCGCCCAGAGCAGGCCGTTGGCGAGCGCGACGAGAATCTCCTTGTGCAGCAGCGGGAGCGCGTTCGAGGCGCCGACCTGGCCGAGTGCCAGGGCGCGCACCATCAGTGTCAGCACCTGCGTACCGGCGACGCCGCCCATGCTCGCGACGATCGGCATCAGTACCGCGCAGGCGACGACCTTCTGCAGCACGGTCTCGAAATTGCCAATCACCCACGAGGCGAGAAACGCGGTCAGCAGGTTGATGCCGAGCCAGATCGCCCGTCGCCGCGTGGTACGCGGCACCGGTGCGAACATGTCCTCGTCCTCGTCCAGGCCGGCCGCGCCGAGGGCCTGGTGCTCGGCCTGCTCGCGGATGATGTCGATCACGTCGTCGACCGTGATGCGGCCGAGCAGCACGTTGTTCTCGTCGACCACCGGCGCACTGACCCAGTCGTGGTCGGCGAACATGCGCGCGACCTGGGTGACCGGCGTGTGCGCGTCGATGCCCTGCGGTTCGGTATCCATCAGCCGATTCACCGGCGTGGCCGGGTCGGTGATCAGGAGATGCGAGAACGCGATGCGGCCCTGGTATTGCCGGCGGCGGTTGACCACGTACAGGTGGTGACTCTGCTCGGGCAGCTCGCCCCGCAGGCGCAGGTAGCGCAGCACCACGTCCACCGTCACGTCGGCGCGCACCGTGACGAGATCCGGGTTCATCAGGCGCCCGGCGGTGTCCTCGTCGTAGGCGAGCATCTGCTCGAGGCGTTCGCGGTTCTCACGGTCCATCGACTTCAGCACTTCGTCGATGACCGTGTCCGGCAGATCCTCGAGCAGCTCGGCGAGGTCGTCGATGTCGAGCGTTTCGGCTGCCGCGACGATCTCGTCCGTATCCATCGCTCGCAGCAGGTCCTCGCGAACCTCGTCGCCGACGTGTACGAGGACCTCACCATCGTCCTCGGGATCGACCATGCCCCAGACGATCTGGCGCTTGGCGGGCGGCAGCGATTCGAGCAGGTTGCCGATCTCCGCCGGCGCGAGCGAGTTGACCAGCCGCTTGACCGGACCGAGACGACCGCTGTCCAGCGCCTGATCGAGCAGCCGCAGTTGCTTGGCGGTCTTGTCGTGGTGCGCGGTGTCGGCCATGCGGGGCTCCTGCGGCGGCGCGCGCATTATCGGCGCGCGATCGGTGTACGCCTAGCCCGTGCGCGGCAAGGATGCCTACTGGCGCGGCTTGAAATCCGCACCCGGAATCGTGGCGAGCACGCTGCCCGAATCGCCCGGAAGCTCCAGCTGCACGAGACGGTACGTCCGGTGTGCGTCGAGCTCGCGCAGGTAGGCATCGAAGCCGCGCTTGCGCGGCGCGTCCAGACGCAGTGGACGGGCATTCGGCGCAATGAAGCTGAATTCCGCGTAGCCCATGACGCGACCGTCGTCATCGACGACGACGAGCGGTCCACCGTGTGCGACCCGGGAGATGCCGCTGGTGATCCAGCCCGCGAGATGGCCGCATGAGGCACCGTTGCGCGCATCGCCGAAGGCTTCGGCGGCGAGCCATTGCACCTGGGTGGACGTATCCGTTTGCAACGAGGCGATCTTCCTTCCGAGCAGACCGGAGCCGGGCTCGGAGAACATCGCGAGCCCACGTTCGCGGAACAGGTCGAGCACGCGGACGACCGTCGTGAAACGCGCCGAGTCATCGTCGGGGAACACCTCGGCATCGAGCGCATCGGCGCGCGCCGATGCGGCGGAACGCTGGGCGTATCGGTAGACCACGCTGCCCCAGCCGATCCACGCGTGGTGTGTGGGCAAGAGGGCGAGGGCGATCAGCATCACCGCCACCGCGCTGCCGTTCGCGAGGCGCAGGCTCCGGCCGCGCAGGCGCCCGTGCGTGAGCAGGGCTAGACCGGCCCAGAACAGGCAGGGCCAAACCAGATAGCGCTCGGCAAAGACCTGATCGGGATAAGTGCGGAAAAATTCCAGGCGCCCCAGGCCCATGATCGCCGCGGTCGCCGCACCGAACAGGCCGAGCGCCAGGGCGATCCGGTCGAGGCGGCTGGTTGCCTGCGGCCGGAGCAAGGCCCGCAGGGTGTGGATGGCGAGCGCGGCGAGTCCGGCGAGGCCGATCAGCACGCTGCCGAGCGCACGCCAGTCGTTGCCGAGCGCGGCATTGGCAACCCCTGCGCTGCCGATCAGCACACGACCGAGCCATGATCCGGATAGCGACTGATCGAGCCATTCCGCGAGCGGCGGATCAGCGAGGCCGAGCCAGGCATTCACCCAGGGCGAGGCCAGCCAGCGCGTCATCGCCAGGAAACTCTCCAGTGGATCGAAGGCGAGCATGCCGCGAACCCCGGCGCTGCCGGGCAGCACGGCCATGTAGAGCGCCAGGCTGACCACGCAACCGGCGATCAGCACGAGCAGACCGGCGGGCCTGATCCTCGCGCTCAGAGCGACCAGGAACAACGCCGCGAAGGTGGCGATGCCCGGCCCGAAACTGAAAGTGGCGATCATGCCGCAGACGGTGGCGGCCGACATCCAGGCGAGGACGTTCCCCGAGCGCGCTCGCTCCACACAGGCCGCCCCGAGCATCACGGACAGGGTCAGCAGATAGGCATGTACCAGCTCGTTGCCATGCAGAAGCATGCGCGCATTGCCCATCCAGAGGACAGCGAGCATGGCGATCAGCACGCCGCTCGCGCGCGCCGGCACGGGCAGCGCCGTCTCGCGCCAGGCGGCACGTGCGAGGAACAGCGCACTGCCCAGGGCGAACATCGCGCCAACCACGATCTGCAGGTGCTGATTCGCGGCGAAGGCGTGGATCTCGGCGACGCGCAGGAGCGCCGGCAGGATCGGTCGGTGGCCGTTCTCGAGCTCTAGGACGTTGGCCGGAAACGACTCCGTCAGATAGATCAGATACAGGCGGAACTGGTCGTACAGCGGCTGGGGCCAGGCGAAATTGACGAGGGCCATCAGGCTCGTGAGGAGCCACAGGGCGGCGACGGCGAGACAGACGAGGCCGACGATTCCTGCCACGCGGCCATGACGGCCGTCGGACCTGCTGGGAAAGGCATCGCTGAGTCGGGATGTGATCGGCATTTCCCTTGCTCCGCTTGACTAGGGACTACCCGGCCCGTGGCCCACGACGTGGGCCGCCGTGACGAAGCCTGCCACACGCCGTGAGGCATGGCCGACCGGTGTGGCCGCGTCGCGCAGCGATACCCTCGCGATCATGGCCGATGAGAGGGACCGGTCGGTCCGGCATGCATCAGACTCTCGATCTCGGGCAGGATTTTCGCCATCAGTCGCGCACGGCCCGCATCGTTCTGATGATAGAAGTCAAAGAACGACGTGCAATCAGTACGGCCTCCGTCGTCGAGCAGCTCGGTGGCGTCGATGAGCCGGATCGTGCCGTCCTCGACGAGCGGGCGCAGCACCTCGAGTGCCCAGTGGTGCAGGCCGACCGGGCTGACTTCGCTCGTCCAGACGCGCGGCACGGGCATCAGCACGACGACGGGCGGCTTCGGCCAGCGCAGGCCGCGAAGCAGGGCGCGTACCGTGTCGCGGGTCTGCTGCATGAACGCCGGCACTGGTGACTGGCGTGCCAGCGCGGCGAGATCGGCACGATCGCGGGCGAAGCCGCGCAATTGCTGGCATTGCCGCCTGAGATCGTCGGCGCGCTCGTCCGTGGAGGCAGCGACCCGGTCGCAGGCGGCGAGCGAGTCGAGCCCGAAGGCGCACATGTCATGGGTTTCGTGGGCATTCGCACGCAGCGTTTCGGAGGCGCTGCGCGTGCGCCACCAGCCCAGGCTGTGCAGACGCGCGAACGGCGCGCGGACGAAGTCCTGCACGTCCTCGCGATATTCGAACAGCGCGGAATACAGCCCCCAGGTCGCGGGATCGTTGCGGTCGAACGGCACGTGCGCGGCCATCTCGCCGGCATCGGCCGGCGTGCGGAACGGATAGACGATGCCGAGCTCGTAGGCACCGTTGCCCGTGTACAGGAAATCTTGCACCGCGAGCGCGATCACGCCGCCGCGGATTTCCGGGTGGTGCCGGGCGAGCCACTCCGTCAGCACGCGGATCGTCATCCAGTGTGAGCCTGGCATGCTCAGGTTCGCATGCACGGTGCCGTGCTGCGCGGCGAGTGCGGCGAGCTGCTCGTGGTCAATACCGTATTCGGGACGTGAGCTGCCGAGCGTGACGTAATCGATGCGTGCATAGCTGGCATCGCCCAGCGCGCGCTTGCGCTGGACGCTGGCGCCCGCATGGCTCTCCGGTTTGGCCAGTGCCTCCCAGATGCCGGCCTGGAACAGTCCTTCGACCAGGAGCACGAGCAGGATCGGTGAGGCGATCAGCTTCAGGAATCGGCGCATGGCTCAGAACTGGAAATAGATGAAGGGCACGCTCGCGTGTGGCGTGAACAGGATTACCAGCAAAACGATCGCGGCCAGGGCGCCGGCATACGCGGCCGATCCGGCCTGCATGAGGCGGGTCTTGGTACCGCGGAGGCCACCGGCGAGATGCGCGGCGAGCAATGCCATCAGCAGCAGCGCGATGCCGCCGTGTTTCGCGGGGTCGAAGGCCACTGCCGAGCCGTGCCAGAGGTTGGCGAACACGGCACGGCTGTCGGCAAACGTCCTGCTGCGGAAGAAGATCCAGGCCAGACAGACGATCTGGAACGTGACCAGCCAGCGCAGCATGCGTGCAGCCCTGGCCTCGCTGCGCCAGACCGTCCAGCGCATCAGCACGGCACGTTCGAAGGCGAGCCAGGCGCCGTGCAGGCCGCCCCAGATCACGAAGTTCCAGCTCGCGCCGTGCCACAGGCCGCCGAGCAGCATGGTCAGCATCAGCGCGAAATAGGTGCGGGCGGGGCCGTGCCGGCTGCCGCCGAGCGGGATGTAGAGGTAATCGCGCAGCCAGCGCGACAGGCTCATGTGCCAGCGTCGCCAGAAGTCCTGCAGGGTCTCGGCGACATACGGGTAGTTGAAGTTCTGCGGGTAGCGAAAACCGAGCAGCAGCGCGCAGCCGATCGCGATGTCGGTATAGCCGGAGAAGTCGCAGTAGATCTGGAACGCGAAGGCGTAGACCGCAAGCAGCGTATCCCAGAATCCCTGCTGCGACGGCGCATCGAATACCGGGTCGGCGAAGCGCGCGAGGTTGTCGGCGAACACCATCTTCTTCGCATAGCCGAACGCGATCAGCACCAGGGCCTCCTGCATCCGCGCCGCATCCACGCGGCGATCGCCGTCGAGCTCAGCGAAGAATTCGTAGTCGCGCACGATCGGCCCGGCTTCGAGCTGCGGAAAGAAGGCCACGAACAGCGCATAGTCCAGCAGGTTGCGGCGCGGCCGGCTGGTGCCGCGGTAGACGTCGATGACGTAGGAGAGGCTCTGGAAGGTATAGAACGAGATGCCGACCGGCAGCAGGATGTCCATCGGCGTGACGTGCCAGGCTGGCGCCAGCGCGTCGGCCACGCCGTTCCAGTTGGCGATCAGGAAGTTCGCATACTTGAAGAACGCGAGCAGGCCGAGATTGGTCGCAAGGCTCACGAGCAGCAGCCGGCGCGGATGGCGCACGCGCACGAGCCCCAGGCCGATCGCATAGTCGAGCAGGGTCGACCACAGGATGATGCCGAGATAGGCCCAGCTCCACTGGCCGTAGAAGTAGTAGCTCGCCGCCAGCAGCATCGACTTCTGTGCGGCCGGCCAGCGCCTGAGGCCCTGGTTCAGCGCCAGGACCACGAAGAAAAAAACGACGAAATGCAGGGAATTAAAAAGCATCGTAGCCCATCGTGCGGTCTCCGGCATGACGCGCCGGAGACGTGAGAGGCGCAGAGTTTAGCCATGCCGCCGTCGCGACGGCTGAATCCGCCGTCACGGCGGTGTTGCGGGTATGGCCGTGAGTGCGCCATCGCCATCCATGCGGTGGGTGGCGGGCAGTTCCGGCTCGTTCCGTGACACGACGGTCACGCGGCCGTCGATCGGCACGCCGGCGTAGCTCGGCACGTCGTGCAGCAGGCGGCGCAGGATCTCCTCGTCGCGTGCCGAATCCGCGCGGATGCGCATCGGCATCGGCGTGGCCGGTTCGCGCAACAGGATCACGAGATCCGCACAGAGGCGCTCCTGGAGATGCCCGACGCGCTGCAGGCCGCGCGCGATCTGCGCGCCATGGATGATCCCGACCAGCACCGGTACGGCGAGCATGAAACGCGCAGGCCGGCCCAGATCGGGCATCCATAGCGCGAACGCACCGCAGACGAAGGCCGAGGCGAGATAGGCGTAGACGTTCGAGGCGCCATCGAGGATCAGGACCGGACCGAGCGCCGCGAGCCAGCCGATGCCCAGCATGAGCGGACGGCGCCAGCCCGTCCTCGCCGCGACGCCGACGAGGGTGAGGACGCAGGCGAGCGCGAGCCACAGCCGCCAGCCGGCGAGGAGCCGCATGGCGACCACGTCGTTCATCTGCGGCACGAACGGGAACAGCGCATAGTCGAGGCTGCGCGCCGGAACGTTCGTGAGATGCCAGGTGTAGATGCCGGCCGTTCGCGGCGCGAACAGGATCACGTCGGCGCGCAGCAGCAGATAGGCGAGCACCACGGCGCCGCTCGCCGCGATCGCGGGCAACAGACGGCGGCCGCGGCACGGCCAGGCGCACAGCAACAGCGCCGGCAGCACCACGGCGGATTCCTTGCAACAGAGTGCGAGCCAGCTCAGCGCCGCCACCGGCAGCATGTCCGTGAGCGCGACACCGGCGATATGTGAAGCGGATGGCATCACGGCACGTGTCCCGCGCCGGCACAGCCAGAGCAGGGCGCCGAGCACCGCCGCCAGACACAGGAGGTCGGCGAGCGTGCCGACCCAGCCGTGCACGCTGACCACGTAGGAACTCAGCACGAAGAGGAGCACGGCGCCGCCCGCATGGCGCGGTCCGGCGCCGAGACGGCACAGCACGGCCCGCAGCAGCCATGCGTTGCCGCTGCCGATCAGCACGAATACGGCATGCATGGCCATCGGCCGCGTCCCGAGGAGGCGCGAGAGCACGAGCCAGAGGTTGAAGGTCAGGGGCCGGAACTGGAACGGCGAGAAGTCGAACCAGCCCGACCACGGCAGCGAGGCCCAGTCCGGCGTCGCGCTCCGCGCCAGCCATTGCAGCTCGTCATGGCTGAAGTAGCCGGGATTCAGCACGAGCGGGAGCTGGACCGCGAGCACGGCGAGCGCGAATGGCCAGAGCCGCGCGGACGGGATCGAGACTTGCCGTGAGTCCATCCGTGTCGGCTCCTGTGCGGGCGTGTGCTGGCGCGGTCCGGAGCGTCTGCGGCGCTGCACTCCGCGCAACGCGAGGCTCAGCCGTTCGCCAGCAGCCGTTCGACCTCGGCATGGCCGCGCGCGCGCAGCAGGCGCGGCGCGAGCCGGCGCAGGCGCGTGCGATCGCAGCGCGAGACGACGTCGCGCACTTCGAGCAGACAACCCGGATGCATGCTGAACTCGGTCAGGCCGAGCGCGAGCAGCAGCGGCGTCTGGTGCGGATCGGCGGCCATCTCGCCGCACAGGCTGACCGGCTTGCCGGCGCGTTCGCAGGTCCGGATCGTGTAGGAAATCAGGCGCAGCACGGCCGGATGTAGCGGATCGTACAGCGTGGCGAGCGCGTCGTTGCTGCGATCTGCGGCGAGCGTGTACTGGACGAGGTCGTTGGTGCCGATCGCGACGAAGTCGATCTGGCGGGTCATCAGTGGCAGCGCGAGCGCGGCGGCCGGCACCTCGATCATCGCGCCGAGTTCGATGCGTTCGGCGATCTCATGGCCTTCATGGCGCAGGTCGTGGGCGCACATGTCGAGCAGCGTGCGCACCGCACGCATCTCCTCGACGTGCGTGACCATCGGCACCAGGATGCGCAACGGTCCGTAGGCGCTGGCACGCAGCATGGCGCGCAGCTGGGTCGCGAACAGCGCCGGACGGCGCAGGGCGAGCCGCACGCCGCGCACGCCGAGCGCGGGATTCGGTTCGCTACGCAGTGCGAGGCCGGTGGAGTCGGACTTATCCGCGCCGAGATCGAGCGTGCGGATCGTCACCGGCAGCCCGCCCATCGCGAGCACCAGCATGCGGTAGGCCTCGAACTGTTCTTCCTCGGACGGCAGTTCGCGCCGCTGCATGAACAGGAACTCGGTGCGATACAGGCCGATGCCGGCTGCGCCGAGCGCGCGTGCCTTCGCCACTTCGCCGGGCAGCTCGGCATTCGCGTACAGATTGACGGTGACGCCGTCGTGCGTGCGCGTTTCGGCATTGGCGAGCTGGGCCAGCCGGCGGCCCTCACGCAGCATGTCGCGCTGGTGGGCGCGATAGCGCGCGAGATCCTGTGCGGTCGGATGCGCGACGACCTCGCCGCGCTCGCCATCGATCAGCACGAGATCGTCGTCATGCAGGCGCGCGAGTGCCTCGTGCGCGCCGACGACCATCGGCAGGCGCAGGCTGCGCGCGAGGATCGCACTGTGCGAGAGCGTGCTCGAGCCGGTGCAGATCACGCCGAGCACGCCCTGCTCGGGCAGATGGGTCATCTCCGACGGTGCGATCTGATCGCCGACCAGGATCGTGCCAACACGCTGCGCGATCTGCCGTTCCGCGGCACTCGCGCCGCGCGCGAGCGCGGCCTGCACGCGGCCGATGACGTGGTCGATGTCCTCCTTGCGGCTGCGCAGGTAAGGATCGTCCATCGCCTCGAACACGGCGACCAGGCGGTCGCGCTGTACCTTGAGCGCGGCACTCGCACGGTAGCGGCCGCGGCGCACCAAGTCGAACAGGCCGGAGGTAAGTTCGGGATCATCGAGCAGCAGCGCGTGCGCATCGATGAATTCGCCGACCTCGCGGGCCAGCGCGCCATGCAGCTTGTCGCGCATCCCGCGCAGTTCGGCGCGCGCCGTGTCGAGGGCGAGGGCCAGCCGCTCGGCTTCCGTCTCGACCTGATCCGGATCGAGAGGGCGCTCGTCGACGACGTACTGGCTCGGCTGCACCAGCCGTGCGCGGCCAAGGGCCATGCCGCGCGAGGCGCCCAAGCCGGTGATGACGGCGCGCATGTTCATGCGCGGCCCCCGCGGCGTGCGAGGCGCTGCGAACCTCGCAGACTGGCGATGCGGCATGCTGGCCGCACCTGCATGCGGCGTCGATGGGGCGGGGCCAGGACGCGCGCCACCTCACTGCCCCTCGTCGAACTTGCGTTCGAACAGGTCGGCGAGCGCGGCCAGCGCTGTCTCCGCATCCTCCCCCTCGGCGCGCAACGTGACCGGCGTGCCGATGCCGGCGGCGAGCATCATCACGCCCATGATGCTCTTGGCATTG
>CAYYHP010000033.1:0-20284 GCA_964471815.1 uncultured Rhodanobacteraceae bacterium | reverse complement strand
CGGTTTCATAGGCACCGAGATCGACCGCCGTGCCTACCCACCGCGGATTGCCATCGAGGTCGTAAAGCATCGGCCGCGGGACGTAGTAGTTGGCATTGCCGCGGTTCACGAGCACCGAATCGGGCGCGATGTGCGGATCGCCGGCCGTCACGAATCCCGGATTGACGCGGGAAAGGCTATCGGAGCTGCCGGCCACGCCGGTTCCGGCCGCGAGGCTCACGTAATCCGTGGCGTACAGATAGAGCTATCCCAGCGGCACGGCGATGTCGTCCAGCGAGTTCGCCCAGAAGAGGCTGTGGACGAGAAACACAGACGAGTTCCTGACCGCATCGATGGAACAACCGCGCGCCTCCTGCGCCGAGCAATTGTTCTGGGTGAATGTAGAGTGATAGACATTGACCGGATGGAACAGGGTCGTCATCGTGGTCTGCGCCTGGTTGGTCCAGATTCCGGCGCCTCGGGCTGCAAAGTTGTTCAGGACTGAGAGGTTGTACGCCTCGAGCGCAAAGCTGTAGTTGGCCAGCGCGTCCGGAACGTTCAATGCGATGCCGCCGCCCGCCGCATTCGTGCGGTTGTCCCTGACGATCAGGTTCTGCAGAACGACCTCCCCGAAGTAACTGCCGTTCGTGGCTTGCACGAGCAGACCGGCACCGGCGGCCGCGTCCGGATCGCCCATCGCCACGTAGCCGTTGCGCAAAGTCATGTTGGCCAGTGTCAGTGTGGTGTGGTGTGGTGTGCCAGCGTGCTTTCGAATCTCACGTTCAAACCGAGCACGTGGCGCGTACCGTTGCCGTCTAGCACGGTGAGATCGGCCGCCGGGAGCTGACGGGCGCATGGCATGCCGTTTTCGGCGATCCACCCGCCGGACAGCGTGAGGTCCGCCATGTCGGTCAGCGGCAGCAGGTCGGCCAGCCCCATATCGGCGACGTCGTGGGTTCCCGTGGCGAGACGGACGTCATTCGCCACGCCGTCGCTGCCGGCGCTGGCCAGGGCGGCCGGAAGCTCCGCAGGATCACTCACGCAGATCACGCTGGCCGGTGGCGTGCCCCCCGGAATCAGGCTGGCGGGTGGCGTGGCCGCGGCTAGCGTGGGCAGAGCCAGCAGAAGGATGACGGCGAGACGATGATGCATGGGGTGTCGGTGCAGGTGGTGTCGTCCCGCACCTACGCAGGGCTGCGGCCGGAGCCATCACGTCGAGCGGATGCACTCCCCAGCATTCCGCAGCGCGAATGGCGCAAAATGACGGCATGGCTTTTCTACTCCTGCGCCGCACCGCGCCGAGCGGTGGTGCCGAGCGTCCGCCGTGGCCCGGCACGACCCTGCTCGCCTGGCGCAATCTCGCCCACGATCAGGCACGCTTCCTCGTGACCCTGATCGGCGTGCTGTTCGCGGTACTGCTGATGGGCGTGCAGCTCGGTCTCCTGGTCGGCTTCGCGCGCACGACCTCGGGCCTCGTCGATCACACCGATGCCGAGCTGTGGATCGTCCCGGCCGGCACCACGAACGTCGACATCGCCGGCCGGCTCGACGAGCAGCGCCGCTTCGAAGCGCTCGCCGTACCCGGCGTGGCCTCGGTCGACAGGCTGATGATGCAATTCGCGTTCTGGAAGAAACCCGATGGCGGCAACGAGAGCGTCGGTCTGGTCGGCTTCGATCTCGCCAGCCGCAGCGGCGCACCCTGGCAGCTCGTCGAAGGGCGCATCGAGGATCTGGCGATCGACGATGCCGTGATCATCGACCGGCTCTACGCCGGCAAGCTCGGTGTCGAGCGGGTCGGGCAGACCGTCGAGATCAACAACCGGCGCGCGCGGGTGGTCGGCTTCACCGACGGCATCCGCACCTTCACGCAGAGCCCGTACGTATTCACCACGCATCGCAACGCGCAACGCTATACGCAGTTCCCCCCCGAGCAGACGACCTACCTGTTGGTCAAGCTCGCGCCGGGTGCCGATCCGGCTGTCGTGCAGCAGGCGCTTCGGCAACGGATCCGCTACGCCGATATCTGGCGAGCCGGGGACTTCGCACGCCAGGCGCAGACCTACTGGCTCGCGACGACCGGCGCAGGCTCGGCCCTGCTGCTCGCCGCGCTGCTCGGTCTCGTGGTCGGTGTGGTGATCGTCGGCCAGACGCTGTACGCGACGACCATGGACCGTCTGCCCGAGTACGCCACGCTGCGCGCGATGGGCGCGCCGAATCGCTACCTCTACGCGGTGATCCTCAAGCAGGCCGCGATCAGTGCCGTATTCGGCTTTGCGGTCGGCATGAGCGCGGTGTTCGCGCTGGTCTTCACGATGGCGCGCAGCAACGTGGCGGTGAACATGCCGGGCTGGCTGGTCGTCGTGCTCGGCTTGCTGACCGTCCTGATGTGCGCGCTCGGCGCGACCGTCTCGATCCGCCGCATCACCCGCATCGACCCGACGAGCGTGTTCCAGTGATGTCCGAACGTTTTTCGCCCCGGTTCCCGATCGCCGACGGGGTACGCCGGTGAGCAGCGCGCCGATTCTCGAACTCGACGCGGTCACCCTGACCTACGGTAGCGGCGCGACCGCATTCCAAGCGCTGCGCGGCATCAGTCTCGCGATCCAGCCCGGGGAGCTGACCCTGCTGATGGGCCCCAGCGGTTCGGGCAAGACCACGCTGCTGCAGGTCATGGGCTGCCTGCTGCGCGCGAGCACCGGACGCGTACGCCTGTTCGGCGAGTCGCTGGAGACCGCCGACATGGAGACGCTGACCGCGAAACGCCTGCATCACTTCGGCTTCGTGTTCCAGCACTACAACCTGTTCCCGACTCTGCGCGCCTGGGAAAACGTCGCGATCGCGCTGGATCTCAAGGGCGTGCCGCGGGCACGTCAGCGCGACGAGGCCTGCGTCCTGCTCGAGCGCCTGGGCCTCGCCGATCGAGCCACGCATTTCCCGGCCGAACTCTCGGGTGGACAGAAGCAGCGCGTGGCGATCGCACGTGCGCTGGCCGGCTCGCCGGAAATCGTCCTAGCCGACGAGCCGACCGCCGCACTCGATGGCCAGACCGGCCGCGGCGTGGCCGCGACCCTGCACGAACTCGCCCACCGCGATGGCCGCGCGGTCGTCGTGGTCAGCCACGATCCGCGCGTCGAGCCGTTCAGCGATCGCGTCCTGCATCTCGAAGACGGCTGCCTGAGCCAGGACCGCCGTCCTGCCGGAAATCCCTCATGACACGACATCGCCCGTTCGTCCCGCTGATCCTCGCCGCCCTGCTCGTCGCGTGCGCGAAGGGGGATGGCTCCTCCGTGCCATCGCCTAACATGGCGCCGACCGGCGATCTGGTCGCCGCCGGTGGCCGGGTCGAGCCGGACGGCGAGGAACGCGTCGTGATTCCCGACATCAGCGGCCGCATCGCCCGCGTCCTCGTCGAGGAAGGCGATCGCGTCAGCGCCGGACAAGTGATCGCCGAGATCGAGAACGCCGACTACGCGGCTGCACTGGCCGCGACCGAGGCGGCCGTAGGCCAGCATCGTGCGGAGCTGGACCGGCTGCGCGCCGGTGCGCGCCGCGAAGAACTCGACCAGGCACGCGCCACGCTCGCCGCAGCCGAAGCCCAGGCGCGCCTCGCCTCAGCCGAAGCCGAGCGCCGCCAGGCCTTGTTCGCACGCCGGCTGATCAGCGCACAGGACCACGATCAGGCCGTCGCGCGCGCCGATGCGGCACGCGCCGAGCGCGCGCGCGCCGCGGCGGCGCGCGCGCTGTTGCAGGCCGGTGCGCGCCGCGAGGACCTCGCGGCGGCGGAGGCCGCCCTCGCCGCCGCCATGGCCAGCCGCGATCAGGCGCGCGCGCGTTTCGACAAGACCCTGATCCGCGCCCCGATCGATGGCGTCGTGCTCAAGCGCGAACTGCGCGCCGGTGAAACGGTCGAAGCGCTCGCGCCGCGCCCGATCGCACGAATCGGCGACATGAGCCGGCTGTTCGTGCGTGCGGACATCGACGAGCTCGACATCGGCCGTGTGCGGCCCGGCCAGAAGGCCGAGGTGAGCAGCGACGCGTTCCCCGGCCAGCATTACGCCGGCGAGGTGGTGCGCGTCGCGCAGCGCATGGGCAAGCGCAACACCGCCTCCGACGATCCGGCGCAGAAACAGGACGCGAAGATCCTCGAGGCAGTCATCGCCTTGGACGGCACGCCGCCGCTGCCGGTCGGCCTGCGCGTGGACGTGCGTATCCACACGCGCTGAGCAACCCCGGGCCAAGGAAGGTCCGAACAAGGCCGACCCGGTTTGGCCGGCCCAAGCCGAGTCCGGCACGGGTCCGGATGCCACTACGCAGCACCGGACACGCAGGCGTCCGATGCGCGGCGCGCCGTCCTCGGTTCGCGGGATCTCCGCGCGAGTCCACGGATTCCAGAAAGACGAAGGCGGCCGGAGGCCGCCTTCGCTCGTTGCGCTCCGATCCTAGCCAGTACGTCAATCGACGCTGAAGTGCTGCAGGGTCACTGGCGTGGACACGTCGATCGTCACCGTCGCCTGCGGCGGCAGCAGCTGCACGAAACCGACCGGATTCGACAGGTTCACGTTGAACGGCTCCTGCGGCTCGGCGATATGGTCGTCGGCGGGAATCGTCACGGTGATCTGCTTGGCCGCCGTGTCGCCATCGGCCCAGGACAGCGTGCCGCTGGTTGCGAGGTAATCGCTCGGTGCCACCGCCACACCGTCCGCGGTTGCGAAATCCACCGTCACCGCGCCGTCGGAGCCGTTGATGCGCTGCACGTTCAGCGTGACCTGAATGGCAGCCGCCGATTCCGAGACGAGCTGGCTGACCGACGCGGCAGCGAACTGGATCTGGCCCGGGTTCGGCACCTTGACCGCATTCGAGAATTCCGAGGTGTTGTTCGCCGGGCCGGGATTGGTCGGATCGGACGGCGGATTCGGCTCGCTGCCGCTGGTCGGCTTCAGATCCGTCACCGTCGCGGTGACGTACTTGCCGCGCGTATCGATGGCAGTGCCCGGCATCAACGTCGCCGAGCCCGAGGTCGTGCCGCCGGCATTGGTCGCCGCCATGACCTCGCCGAGGAAGGTTTCGCCGCCGGCGCTGGCCACGTCGGTCGCGTAGAACTCGATGCGGTACTGGCCGCTCTTGGCCGAGGTCAGCGTCCAGCCGACGGTCGTCGCGCCGGTGGCCGGGTCGTAGTGCGTGTCGGTGACAGTCAGCGGGGTGGCCGTGCTTGGCGCGACCAGCACCGGCGCGTTCTGCTGCCAGTTCGCGTAGTTCAGATAGGTGGTGCCGGACGTGTCACGGTCGTCGGTATCGCTGGTCGAATCCGGACCATTTGCCGGGCGGTCGAGATCGATGCCGAGCTTGCCGGCCGGCAGGCCATAGATCGAGTTGTGACGGATCAGGTCGGCCCAGGTGTTGCCGGTGGTGTCGAGCTTGATCGCGTGCTCGTTGTTGTAGGCGACGTAGTTCGCGCCGTTCGGATCGTCGTCGCCGATCGTGTTGCCGCCGGACAGCAGCCAGATGCCGTAGCCCGTGTTCGGCTGGCTGACGCCGTTCAGCGGCGGCGGTAGGGTACCGATCAGGTTGCCACGCACGACCGTGCGCGTCGCATTGCCGCGTACGACGACGCCGTGCCGGCCATTGCCGCCGACGACGTTGCCGAGCAGGTAGCTCGAGCCGCCGATCTCGTGATCCGTGCCGACCACATTGATGCCGTCGCCGGTGTTGCCGATGCTGACCGCGCTACTGCCCGGCGCAGAAAGGCCGACCACGTTGCCGAAGATCTTCACGTGGTTCGAATTGCCGCCGCTGACGACGATGCCGCCTTCGATGCCGTTCTTGTTGCCGGCCGCTACGCTGCCGTTGTCACCCTTGTTCCAGCCAACGATGTTGCCAGGACCAATCGCCGCGCTGATGCCCGTCGGGTTCGTGAACGAATCGCCGGCGCCCGTGTCGGCCAGCCCGGCATCGGCCACCTTGATGCCAGACAGCGAGTTGCCGAGCAGCGGGTTCAGGAACGCGGACTGCGAACTCGTGCCGATGAAGTTCGCGAACACGAAGTTCGGGAACGGGACGCGGCTGGTGTTGATGTTGATGCCATCGTCGTGCGAGGCCACCACCGTGTTGTTCGGGCCGATGAAGTTCAGATATGTATTGGCATTGAGGAAGATGCCGTGGCGAGGCGAGCCGTTGCCGTTCGGCAGCGGGATCAGGCCGCTCGAGTCGGCACCGATCATGTTGTTGGCGACCACCGTGGTGGCCGCATACATGCCGCTGATCTGGATGCCGTTGCCGTCGTTGCCGGAGATCACGTTGTTGACGATGCCGTTCGGCTGCAGGGAAGCCGCGTTGGCCAGAAGGAAGGCGACCATCGAGGCGACGTCCTGCAGATTGCTCGGCAGCGGGACCGGGATCAGGCTCGGATCCAGCAGCGCGCCGTCGGATTGGCTCGCCGAGACATAGATGCCGTCACCGCTGTTCGCGTCCGCCGTGGTGCCATCCGGCAGCAGGCCGATGTAGTTGTCCATCACCACATAGCCATGACCATTGATGTCGATCGCGTCGCCGCCGCAACCGTGGATCGACAGGTGCTGGATGCGCGAGTTGTTCGAATTGCCGAACAGCGGGTCAGGCGTGCCGCCGGAGGGTAGAACGTTGGCCATGAAGAAGCAGCCATTGCCGTTGCCGTCGATCTCCGCACGCAGCGGCTGCGTCGTGCCATCGATCAGCACGCTCTCGCTGATGTTCGGCAGGGTGTTGGCCAGGGTGACCTTCGGAATGAGGAATTGGATCGTGTCGAAACCGGCGGTGGCATTCGCCTCCTGGATCGCGGCGTGCAGGGTGCAACCGTTGTTCGCCGTATGGCAGTTACCGTCGCCGACGTTGTCGTCGAGCGCCGAACCATCCTCGTTCACCTGGAACGTCGCCGCCATGCCGGGCCCGGCCAGCGCCAGCACCAGAATCCCCAACCCGAGTCGCCGTAAATCGATCTTCATACCCGCTCCTGTGTCATGAATCCGGACTTTCCCCGGCGGCCCCGCAGCCCCGCGTGCCCCCGAAACCGGGCATCGAGATCATCTCGACGCCTCCCGGTACCATTCCGCGATATCCCGGGTCATGGACGAATGCGGTGTAGCAGCTTTACCGAACTCGTCCAATGAGAACACATTGAAGCATAGTTTAGCTGGGAGTCAGCAACCTGACTTACCGCTGCCCCAACCCAGGCTCTGTGCTCCTGTGGCCGCCTGGAAATCAGAACGAGTGCCAACGAAGAAGCGAACGGCACGAGGCGAACGTGGATCCGAGGCGACCATGCTGGGTGAGGGCGAGCAGCAGCCGCCAAGCGCGGCCTCAGCGCAGGCGTCACGCGAAACGTGCGACGGCCCATCGGAATGCCCGTGCACAGCACGCGTCACGGCGTGGATCGCTCGGCAGCTCGGCGACGAGGCCGGCGTGCTCGCGCTGCTGATGATGATCGAGCACGTGCCGCAGCGGGTGACACGCATCGAGCAGGCGCAGGGCGAGTCGTCGCGCGTGGGGCGCATCCGGTGGCGGTGCGGCGACGGCTTCAGCGAACGGCGCGCACAGCTCTGCGGCGATACGCCGCATCTTCGCGTGTTCGGCGAGGTACACATTCACCCCCCAGCGCAGACCGGATTGCGCGGCGAGCACCGGGAATAGCCAGCGCTCCTCGATCGCGAAATGCCGGTCGAGCAGGCGCTCGAAGGCACGCAGGCCGCGCTCGGCCCGCGCGAAATCGAGCGCGATCAAGGCATCGAGCACGCCGAGCAGATGATCGTCGAGATACTGGTGCTGGTCTTCGAGTCGGGCGATCGGCAGTGCGGCAGAGGTCATCCGCACATGATCGCAGACCGGGCCGGTCGGTGGGATCAGCGCGCGGTCGCGAGCGTACCGGTCAGGGGCACCGGGTGCCGCCTGCGCAGTGCGCGACGCAGCGGCTGGACCGCGAGGCCGGCCAGCAGCAGCGGCCAGGGCAGGCCGAGGAGATCGAGCCACGGCCAGAGCACGGTCAGGCCGGCGCTCGCCGCCATCGCGTACAGCTCGGTCATGCCGAGTGCGAACAAGGCGGCGCAGAGCTGCGGACGGGCCGCGGGGCTGCCGGATGGCAGGCTGAAGCGCGCCGCGGCGACGAGCGCGGCCGCCGCGAACAGGCAGTGCAGGATGACGAAGAGGCTGGTCATGCGCCGACTCTGCCCGGCCCGCGTGACAGCACGGCGACACCGCCGTTGCGGTCAGGTGAAACCGATATCCCGATCGCGCGCCGGAGCAGCGTCTGTGCCGTGTCCGGTTTTCCGGGCCGGCATGGTTCCTCGCTCAGGTCGTACCGCGGTGCTTGCCGTGCCAAGGGCGATAGAACTCGCGGATGCATGCCATGTCGGCTTCGAGATCGCTGCTCGGTTCGATCAGCGGACCGATGCCGATGGTTTTTTCGGGATAGTGAAAGTAGGCCAGCATGATCGGCACGCCGGCCGCGCGTGCGATGTTCCAGAAGCCGGATTTCCACTTCCTCACCGGCTTGCGCGTGCCCTCGGGCGTGATGCCGAGCCAGAGCCGCTCGCGAGCCCGGAAACGCTCGGTCATCTGTTCGACCACGCCGTGCGTGGCGCTACGCTCGATTGGTATTCCGCCCATGCGCCGCAGGAGCCAGCCAAGCGGGCCGACGAACAGCTCGCGCTTGGCCATGAACGAAGCATCCAGGCCCAGTGCGACCTTGAACAGCAGGCCCCAAATGCCGTCCCACCAGCTCGAATGCGGGGCGACGATGAACACCAGGCGCGGCACGTCCGGAAACTCGCCGACGAGCTTCCAGCCGGACAGCCCGATCAGCCAGCGGCAGAAACGGCGCCACGAATTCTGCGGCGACTGCGGGATCGTCGCACCGAGCGCGGCGGGCAGCGAAGCCTCGCTCATTCTCCGCTCCAGTCGGTACGGCCGCGGTTGCGTTTGTGGCCGGCACGCGCCTTCTTTGTCTCGATACGGCGTTCCTGCGAGGCGCGGGTCGGCCGCGTCGCGATGCGCTTCTTGGGCACGTGCAGCGCCGCACGCAGGATATCGGCGAGCCGCTCGCGTGCGTCGGCGCGATTGCGCGCCTGATCGCGGAACCGGTTCGCCTCGATCACCAGCACGCCATCCGCGGTCAAACGCCGGTCACGGCGCGCGAGCAGACGTGCGCGCAGCGCCTCGCCGAGCGACGGCGAGTGCGCGACGTCGAAACGCAGCTCGACCGCGCTCGCCACCTTGTTGACGTTCTGTCCGCCCGGCCCGGATGAACGCACGAAATTCTCGACGAGTTCCTCGTCGGGAATGCGCAGGCTGGCGTCGATCTCGAGCATCGCGGCCGCGTCAGTCGCGGAAGTTCTCGAACTGCAGCGGCATCTCGATCTCGCTCTTCCTGAGCAACGCGATCGCCGCCTGCAGATCGTCGCGCTTCTTGCCGGTCACGCGCAGCTCGTCGCCCTGGATCTGCGCCTGCACCTTGAGGCCGGACTCCTTAATCAGCTTGACGATCTGCTTGGCCAACGGCTGCTCGATGCCTTGCCGCAGCGTGACCTTCTGGCGTGCCGCGGCGAGGTTGACCTCCGGCTCGGCGATCTCCGCGCAGCGGATGTCGATGCCGCGCGCGGCGAGGCGCTGCAGGAGGATTTCCTGCATCTGCTTGAGGCGGAATTCGGCATCGGCGCGCAGCGTGACGATGAAATCCGTGCGCTCGAATGCGGCCTTCGCACCCTTGAAGTCGAAGCGCTTGTCGAGCTCGCGGTTGGCCTGATCGACGGCGTTGGTGACTTCGTGCGGATCGAGCTTGGAGACGATGTCGAACGAGGGCATGGCACGGGCGGTGCGTTGCGGCTGGCGCCCGGATTCTAGCAGGGCGTCGTGCCGCCCTCGCCCACCGCATCGAGCCAGTCCCAGGCCGCGAGCAGCCGTATCCAGGCCGCATCCAGCGGCGCCTCGACGGTGCGGCTTTGCCCATCGACCGGATGCGCGAAGCTCACGCGCCAGGCGTGCAGCAGCAGGCGATGCACGCCGAAGTGCTGGCGCAGCAGGCGGTTGTGGTCGCCGCGGCCGTGGCTCGTGTCGCCGAGCAGGTGATGCGAGACGTGGTGGAAGTGCCGGCGGATCTGCCGGTAGCGGCCGGTCTCCGGTTCCACCGCGAGCAGCGCATAGCGCTGCTGCGGATAGCGGCCGAGCGCGATCGGCACCCCGACGGTGGCGAGCCGCCGCCAGCGCGTGACGGCCGGGCGCGGCTCGCCGCGCAGGCTCGCGCCGGTCAGCGGGTGATCGATCGCGCCCTCCGGCTCCGGCCAGCCGCGCACCACGGCGAGATAGGTCTTGCCGACCTCGCGCGCCATCATCTGTCGACCGAGCGCAGCGGCGGCCTCCGCGGAACGCGCGACGAGCAGCACGCCGCTGGTCGCGCGATCGAGCCGGTGCACGGCATGCAGGGCGCCGGGCACCTGCGCGCGCAGGCGGTCTATCAGATAGTCCTCGTCGGCGCCGACCAGCCGGCTGCGATGCACGGCGAGCCCGGCCGGCTTGTTCACGGCCACCACGTGCTCGTCGAGATGCAGGATCTCCAGCGCGCCCGCCATGCCTGCGCCCCGACTCAGCGCGTGCGCTGCGCCGCGCTGCGGAAGCAGGCCGCGCCACCGAGAGCCGCGAGCCAGGCCGCGAGCGGAACGCCGAGCACATGCAGGCCCGACGCATCGAACACGTACAGCAGCACGGCGGCGAGCGTGAGCGTCGCGCCGAGCGTCAGCGGCACCGCGAGCCCGCGCGCCGCGCGCGCGCCGGCATCGAGCCGGGCGAGGTCCTCGGAGCGGATGCGCAGCTCGATGCCACCACTGGTCGCCTGGCGCAGATAGTCATGCACGAGACCCGGCAGGTCCGGTGCGGCCGCGAGCCATTCGGGCAGGCGCCGCCCGAGCGTGCGCAGCACGGCCCGCGGACCGCGGCGCTCGCGCCAGACGCGCTTCAGCACCGGGCCGGCCACGGCCCAGAGATCGATCCCCGGATGCAGTTGCCGGCCGAGGCCCTCGATGTTGAGCAGGGTCTTCTGCAGCAGGATCAGTTGCGGCTGCAGCGTGAGCTCGTAGCGGCGTGCGGTCTGGAACAGCTTGACCACGACCTCGGCGAGCGAGATCTCCGCCAGCGGCCGCGTGAAATACGGCTCGCACACCGCACGCGTCGCGGCCTCGAGTTCATCGACGCGGATGTGCGGCGGCATCCAGCCGGCATCGAGGTGCAGCTGTGCGATGCGCCGGTAGTCGCGCTCGAACATCGCGATGAAGTTCTCGGCGAGCCAGTACTGATCGGCATCCGGCAGCGAGCCCATGATGCCGAAATCGAGCGCGATGAAGCGCGGATTCTCGCGCCGCGTCGCATCGACCCAGATGTTCCCGGCATGCGCATCGGCATGGAAGAAGTTGTCGCGGAACACTTGCGTGTAGAACAGCGCCACGCCCTTCTCGGCGAGGCGCGCACGGTCGATGCCGGCCGCATCCAGCGCGGCGATATCGTCGGCCGGGATGCCGCGCACGCGCTCGAGCGTCAGCGCCCCCGGACGCGTGTGGCTCCAGATCACCTCGGGTACGTAGAGGTCGTCCGAGTCGGCGAAATTGCGCCGCAGCAGCGAGGCGTTCGCCGCTTCGCGCTGCAGGTCGAGCTCGTTGGTCAGCGTGCTCTCGATCTCGGCGACGATCTCGAGCGGGCGGATCTTGTCGGCGCTCGGGTGGAAGCGCTGGACCAGCGCGGCGACGGCCTTGAGCGTCTCGACATCGCGTGCGATGCGCGCGGCGATGTCCGGGCGCAGCACCTTGACCACGACCTCGCGGCCGTCCGGCAATGTCGCGGCATGTACCTGCGCGATCGAGGCCGAGGCGAGCGGCGTCTCGTCGAAGCTCGCGAAACGCTCGGCGACGGGCGCACCGAGCGCGTGCTCGATCGCGGCCCGCGCCACGGCGCCCGGGAACGGCGGCACCTGGTCCTGCAGTAGGGCGAGTTCCTCGGCGACGTCCGGCGGCAACAGATCGCGGCGCGTCGAGAGGATCTGTCCGAACTTGACGAAGATCGGACCGAGTTCGGTCAGCGCAAGGCGCAGCCGTGCGCCGCGCGGCAGGCTCGCGACCTCGGCCGGTACCCGGCTGAGCAGCGGACGCAGCCAGAGCAGCGGCCGGAACAGGTGCGCGGCCTCGACGAGATCGTCGAGCCGGTAGCGCGCGAGCACCGCGGCGATGCCGAGCAGCCGCGGCACGCGGCGCCACGGGCTCATCGGCGGCGCTCCGCAGCCGCGGTCAGACGCGCGATGCGCGCGGCGAGGCGGTCGGCACGTTCGCGCAGCGCATCCACTTCGTCGAGGAAACCGTGCATCTCACCGGGCGCGACGAGGTCGCGGCTTTCCTCGCGCAGATAGTCGGCCGTGTCCTGCGCGAACGCCGCGCCGCGCTCACGGACCTGGCGCAGGGCCGCAGCGAAAGCCCGCGCGAGCGGCACGCCGAGCACGTCGCCGAACGTGCGGGCGAAGGCTTCCTCAATGTCCGGACGGAACTGGCCGGCCAGCCGCTCGAGACGCCGCGCGAGTTCCGCGTCGCCGGCGATCTCGACCTTGCCCGGTGGCAACGGCGATTCCTCACCGCGCCGCAGGGCGAGCGCGAGCAGGCTCGCCGGTGATGCCACCACGCGCAGGCCGCTCTCGCCCGCGAACGCCGGACCGACGCGCAACGCCTCGCCCGCGACCGCGATGCGCAGGGCGAGCCCGGTGCCCTTGAGTTCCACGGCGACCGCGCGGCCGTCGAGCGCGCCGAGTCGCCCGCGCGTCTCCGCATCCAGGGCGAGCACGCGGTTCAGCGCGCTTTCGAGCAAGGCGCCGAGGCGGACGAGAACGGGATTCGAAGTGCGCGGCGCGTTCATGCGGATGTCCACGGAGGGCGCGGATTCTAGCAGGGCGCTGCCGGTCGTCGGCCCGGGAGATGGGCCTGGCGTCACGGAACGCTGCTGCAGTGTCCGCATCCGGTAGCCTGCCTGCCGGGATCGCCGCCGACCGCAGCGTCGGGCCGGCATCACGTCCGGCGGCCCAGAGCGGCTCGTGCAGGCATTGCGCGATCGCTCAGCCGCCCGGCGCCGCGCGGCGTTGCTCGAGCCGCTCGCGGGCGAGGTGCTGACTCAGGCGGACGAGGCCTTCGCTGGTGCTCACGCGCGGCGCGTAGCCGAGGTCGCGGCGCGCGGCGGAGATGTCGAACCAGTGCGCGGTCGAGAGCTGTTCGACGAGGAAGCGCGTCAGCGGCGGCTCGTGTTTCGCGCCGACCAGACGCCACAGCGATTCCATGATGGCGCCGAGCGGCCGGGCGAGATCGAGCGGCAGGCGGCGCGTCTCGGGCGGCAGGCCGGCGGCCTTGAGCAGCGCATTGACCATCGCATCCACCGCGATCGGCTCGCCCTGGGTGATGAAGTAGGCCTTGCCGGCGATCGGCGCGCCGGGCCCGAGTTTCTCGAGCGCCAGCACGTGCGCCTCGGCGGCGTTCTCGACGTACACCGTGTCGATCTTCTTCGACACACTGCCGATATGCCGCAGGCGGCCCTTCTGCGCGCGCTCGACGAGCCGCGGCAGGAGATGCGGGTCGCCCGGTCCCCAGATCAGGTGCGGGCGCAATGCGACGGTCGCGAGCTTCGGCGAGTTTGCGGCCAGCACGCGCCGTTCGGCGATGACCTTGGTCTGCGGATACGGCGCGCTGAAATGCCGGCCGTACGGCGTGCGCTCGTCCACGCCGTCGAGATCGTGGCCATCGTGCACGATGCTCGGGCTCGAGGTGTGCACGAGGCGGTCGATGCCGTGCATCTCGCACGCGGCGAGCACGTGGTCGGTGCCGCGCACGTTGGCGTCGTAGTACTCGGCGAGCGGGCCCCAGGCACCGGCCTTGGCCGCGGTATGCACGATCGCCTCGCGGCCCGCCGCCGCCTCGAGCACCACGTCCAGCGTGGCCACGTCGCCGACCGCCTGCTCCACGCCGAGCGCATCGAGTGCCGGATAGCGGTGGCGATTCAGCGTGCGGACCTGGTGTCCCTTCGCGACGAGCTGGCGGCAGATCGCCTGGCCGAGGAATCCGCCACCGCCGGTGACCAGAACCTTCATCGTTGCTTCCCCTGTCGTGATCCGGTCCGGACCATCCGCGCTCACCAGCGCGTCGGCTTCGGATTGCGTTCGTCGAAGCTCATCTGGTGCCAGTAGGGATAGATCGGCGTGCGCCGGCTCGCGGTATCGAGACGTGCGATCTGTGCCGGATCGAGCGACCAGTCGAGCGCGCCGAGGTTGTCGCGCAGCTGGGCCTCGTTGCGTGCACCGATGACGAGATTGACGACGCTCGGCCGCGTCAGCAGCCAGTTCAGTGCGACCTGCGGAACGCTGCGGCCGGTTTCCCGCGCGACGGCTTCGAGCGCATCGACCACGCCATAGAGGTCGCCGTCGTCGATCGTGGGTCCACCGGCCGCGCCGCCCTGGCTGATGCGCCCGGATTCCGGCGCGTGGCCGCGGCGGATCCGGCCGGTCAAGCGGCCCCAGCCGAGCGGACTCCAGACCATCGTGCCGAGCCCCTGGTCGAGCGCGAGCGGCATCAGCTCCCATTCGTAGTCGCGGCCGATCAGCGAGTAATAACCCTGGTAGGCGACGTAGCGCGCGAGGCCGTAGCGCTCGGATGCGGCGAGCGACTTCATCACCTGCCAGCCGGAAAAGTTCGAGCAGCCGATGTAACGGATCTTGCCCGCGCGGATCAGGTCATCGAGCGCGCGCAGGGTTTCCTCGACCGGCGTGAGCGCATCGAAGCCGTGCATGAAATAGACGTCGATGTAGTCGGTGCCGAGGCGCCTGAGGCTCGCCTCGCAGGCACGCAGCAGGTAATGGCGCGAGGAGCCCTTGTCGTTCGGACCGGCGCCGGTCGTGAAGGTCGCCTTGGTCGAGATCAGCACGCGATCACGCCGGCCCTTCAGCGCCTGACCGAGGATCGATTCGGCCGCGCCGCTCGAATAGATGTCGGCGGTATCGAAGAAGTCGAGCCCCGCATCGAGACAGACATCGACGAGGCGCGTCGCCTCCGCGACGTCGCTCGAACCCCACCGGCCGAAGAATTCGCCGACGCCGCCGAAGGTGCCGGTGCCGAAACTCAGGACGGGGACTTTCAGGCCGGAGCGGCCGAACTGGCGATGTTCCATCGGTGCATTCCCATGCTGGCGGCGCGTGCGGCTCACGAGGACCGCGGCGGCGTGAGCGCCCGATGATACCCAAGGCATCCGCCCGCGCCGTGGCGAGCGTCACGCGCCGCCGGGCGAATTCGCAGCGACCCGTTCCAGCCGCCCCGCAGCCCAGCGCGCGAGCGTCTCGCGGCCGATCTTGGCGTTGTGGCGGATGTCCACGGGAAAGCCCGGATGGAACAGCACGTGCCGCAACGCGCGGGTATGCGCGTGGTGCGCGGCGCGCGCGAGGATCTCGGCCTCGACACGCTCGGCGACGTCCGGTCCTCTGCCCGCTTCGAGCTCCACGCACAAGACCGGCGTCTCGCTGCCCGGCGCCCCGACACCGACCAATGCCGTGCGGCGCACGCCGGCGACGGCGTTGAAGACCGGCTCGACCTGCTCGGTGTACAGCGTGCCGTGTGGGCTGCGCACGCGCTGCGACTTGCGGCCACAGAACCAGAGCCGGCCGGCCTCGTCGAACCAGCCGAGATCGCCCATGCGGTGCACGATCCGCGTGGTTCCATCAGAGAGGCGTTCGCGGATCTTGGCGAACGCCGTGGCGCCGGGCCGCGCGTGATACGCCTCGGTCGCGGTCGGGCCGGCGACGGTGATCTCGCCGACCGTACCGGTGGGAACGGGGAGATCGTCCGACCATTCGCCGATCGCGGCGTCGTCGATGCGGATCACGCGCACCGTATTCGCGGCGAGTGGCCGGCCGATACAGGTGCCGGCACCGGCCTCGGTACGTTCGCGCAACGCAAGCAGGCCGTGGCTCTCGATCACGCTGACCGGCAGGCATTCGGTCGCACCGTACGGCGTGAAGAGCGGCACCCCGTCGTCGAGGCAGGCACGCATCCGCGCGAGGATCGCCGGTGCGACGGGCGCACCGGCCGAAATCACGCGCGTCACGCCGTGCAGCACGATGCCGTGCTTGGCGCAGTGGCGCGACAACGTATCGAGCAACGCCGGGGAACCGAACAGCGTGCCGACGCCGAAGCGCGCGAGGGTCGCGACGAGCTTCTGCGGATCGGCCGCGGCCGGACGCGTCGGATCCATGTCCGGAATCACCGAGGTCAGACCAAGCGCCGGATCGAACAGCGCGAACGGCGGGAAAGTCGGCATGTTCAGCGTGCCGGGCTCCAGCGCGAACGCGGCACGCAGCAGTTCGACCTGCGCGGCGAAATGACGGTGGCGGTATTCGACGCCTTTCGGCACGCCGGTCGAGCCAGAGGTGAACAGGATCGCGGCGAGATCGTCCGGTGTGGTCGCGGCCACCGCAAACGGCCCGGCAGGCGTGGCCGCGCGCAACGCGGCGAGCGTCGTGCCGCCCCAACCCCAGCGCCGGCCGATGGTGACGACGATCCGCACCGAACGCCGTGCCCAGCCGAGCAGCACGCGTGCGACCTGCGCGAGCGGGATGCCGATGAAGGCCTCGGGCGCGGCCTCGTCGAGGCATTGCCTCAGCGCGCGGCGGCCGATGCCGGGGTCGATCAGCACCGGCACGGCGCCGAGCTTGAACAGCGCGTACATCACGACGAACAGCTCGCGTCCGGGCCGTACCATCACTGCGGTCTTCATGCCACGGCCGAGTCCGGCGCGAGCGAGCGCGGCCGCCGTGTGATCGCTCGCCGCATCGAGTTCGGCGTAGGTCAGCGCCGCATAGTCGGGCAATGCCGAACCCGGAGCATGACCGAGCGGCACGTGCATCGCGATCGCCTCCGGCCGTTCGGCCGCATGGCGCACGAGCGCGCTGGCGATGTTGTGGCGCGCGTCCATCGTGGCTCAGGCCGGCAGCGGATGGCGATCGAGAAAGGCACGCACGGCCGGCACCAGGCGTTCGTGCGCATCCTCGAGCAGGTAATGGCCGGCATCGGCATACGCGTGCACCTCGGCCTGCGGAAAGCGTCGCTGCCATTCGGCGAGGAACGCCCCGTCGAATACGAAATCCCTGAGCCCCCAGCCGAGCAGCATCGGCCGGTCGGCGAACGTCGCAAGCTGGCGGCCCGTGGCCTCGACCAGCGGCCAGGCGCGATCCTCGGGCACGAGCGGAATGTCCTGCACGAAGCGCAGCGTCGCGAGGCGATGCGCGGGCGTGTCGTACGGTGCGAGCAGGGCCGCACGCACGGCCGGGTCGAGCGGGCGCCTCACGCCCCAGCGCGCCGCGCCGCGCACGAACGCGTTGTGCGCGAGGATCAGCCAGGCGCCGAGCCGCGAATCGCGACCCAGACGCAATGCCGCGGGCAGGCGCCGCCCCTTCGGATTCGGAAACGCCGCGGTGTTGGTCACCACGAGCCGCGCGACGCGCTCGGGATGCCGGCACGCCCAGGCCATGCCGATCATGCCGCCCCAGTCGTGCAGGACGAGCGTCCAGCCGCGTTCGGGCGCACCGCGCTCGCGGATCAGGTACTCGACCAGCACATCGAGGTCGTCGACGCGTGAAGCCAGCGTGTAGGCGTAATGCGCGTCATCCGGTTTGTCCGAGAGCCCCATGCCGATGTGATCGGGCACGAGGCAGCGGTATGCATCGCGCAAGCCGAGCACCAGCCGGCGCCAGTAATAACTCCACGACGGATTGCCGTGCAGCATCAGCACCGGCGGTGCCGCACGCGGGCCCGCATCGAGATAGTGCTGGCGATGGCCTCCGGCATGGCGGAAGGTTTCGCCGCCGAACGGATAGTCGGGATACGTACTCACGGGC
This sequence comes from uncultured Rhodanobacteraceae bacterium, assembly GCA_964471815.1. Lineage (GTDB taxonomy): Bacteria > Pseudomonadota > Gammaproteobacteria > Xanthomonadales > Rhodanobacteraceae > Tahibacter. Next base: position 2,385 of record CAYYHP010000033.1, on the reverse strand, counting down.
GAAACCGCACGGGAAAGCCGCGATTGTGCCGGAGAAGCGCGCGGCCGCGAACGCTATGCCGGCCGGCGACGTCGCTGCGCCCTAAATCCGCTTCCGGCAAGTCCAGGCCGGATGGGCACGCCGGCCAGTCTTGTCTCGGCGCCCCCATCAGGTTGTTGTGATAGTGGCTTCCTGCCCCTGTCCCGAGCGAACGGCGCCAGCCGTGCTGGCGCACACTCTTTGGAAATTGATCGTTCGCATGCTCGATATGCTTGCAGTCCATCCGTGGACCGCTCCGCTCCAGCAGGCTGCTTATCAACAGCCAGCCCTGCCATAGCGCGATATCGTGCGTTTCGTGGTGATGAGCGCAACCGCAAGCTCTCAGCGCCCCGCCGCGAGCGCGCGATCCGAGACGTAGGGATTGCTGCGCCGCTCTTCGCCGAAGCTCGACATCGGTCCGTGACCGGGCACGAAGCGGATGTCGTCGCCGAGCGGGAACAGGCGCTCGCGGATCGAGCGGATCAGGTCGGCAGGATTGCCGCGCGGGAAATCGGTGCGGCCGATGGAGCCGGCGAACAGCACGTCGCCGACGAAGGCCACGCGCACCGCGGGCTGCACGAACACCACGTGTCCCGGCGTATGGCCCGGGCAGTGCACCACGTCGAATTCGACAGACCCGACGCAGACCTTGTCGCCCTGCGCAAGCCAGCGGTCCGGCGTGAACGCGCGCAGCGGCGGAAAGCCGTAACTGCGACCGGACTCCGGCAGGCGTTCGATCCAGAACTGGTCGTCGATGTGCGGCCCCTCGACCGGCACGCCGAGTCGCTCGGCGAGATCCTTCACCGCACCGGCATGATCGAGATGACCGTGTGTGACGAGGAGTTTCTCGATCGTCACGCCGTGCTTCGCCGCGGCCTCGATCAGCCGTTCCGGCTCGCCGCCCGGATCGATCAGCGCTCCGCGCAACGTGTCCGCATCCCAGACCAGCGTGCAGTTCTGCTGGAACGCGGTGACCGGATGGATTTCGACGCGGAGCGGATGAGGCATGGCGATACTCGGAAGACGCAGGCGATACCGCGGCGGGCCGCGCAGACACGCAAAGCAATGGGGCTGGCCGTGCGCGACGATCGCACCCCGTTGCCGTCTCGGCACTCGGGAGGCGGGCCGGTCCACACACCGCGCGGTGTCACGATGCTAAGGCACAATGACGGCGCCGCACAGCGGTGCGTCGGGGAAGGACATGCTCAATCGGCTCTGGCTCGGCTTCTTCGTCGTGGCCGCGCTCGCGGCGCTCGGGCGCTGGCTCGGTGCAGGTGAGGCGACGGTGTTCGCGGCGATGGTCGCGAGCCTGTTCGAGATGGCGAGGCTCGCGGTCGAGGTGATGGTGCTGCTGTTCGGCACGCTCACGCTGTGGCTCGGCTTCCTGCGCATCGCCGAGCGGGCGGGGGTCGTCGCGGCGCTGGCGCGTCTGCTCGGGCCGCTGTTCGCACGGCTGATGCCCGAGGTGCCGCGCGGCCATCCGGCGATCGGGCTGATCACGTTGAATTTCGCGGCGAACGTGCTCGGTCTCGACAACGCGGCCACGCCGATCGGCCTGCGTGCGATGCGCGAACTGCAGACGCTCAATCCCGAAACGGAGACGGCGAGCAATGCGCAGATCCTGTTCCTCGTGCTGAACGCCTCGTCGCTGACGCTGCTGCCGGTTTCGATCTTCATGTACCGCGCGCAACAGGGTGCGAGCGATCCGACCCTGGTGTTCCTGCCGATCCTGCTCGCGACGAGCGCCTCGACGCTCGCGGGTTTCCTCGCCGTGGCCGTCGTCCAGCGACTGCGTGTCTGGAACCCGGTGGTACTGGGCTGGCTCGGTGCGCTCGCCCTGCTGCTCGGCGGGCTCATGGCCGCACTCGCCGGGCTGTCGGCGACCGCGCTCGCGGCGCTGTCGTCGCTCGCCGGCAACCTCGTGCTGTTCGCGATCGTGCTGGCCTTCCTGCTGGCCGGCGCGATCCGTCGCGTGCCGGTCTACGAATGTTTCGTCGATGGCGCGAAACAGGGCTTCGAGGTCGCCCGGGAACTGCTGCCCTACCTCGTGGCGATGCTGTGCGCGATCGGCGTACTGCGCGCTTCGGGTGCGCTCGATCTCGCACTCGACGCCCTGCGCAGCCTCGCGACGTCCGCCGGCTGGGACACCCGCTTCGTCGAGGCATTGCCGACCGCGCTGGTCAAGCCGTTCTCGGGCAGCGCCGCGCGCGCAATGCTGATCGACACGATGAAGACGCACGGCGTGGACAGCTTCCCGGCCCTGCTCGCCGCGACCGTGCAGGGTAGCACCGAGACGACGTTCTAAGTGCTCGCCGTCTACTTCGGTGCGGTCGGCATCCGCCGCGCTCGACATGCCGTCGCCTGCGC
>CAYYHP010000032.1:6773-20557 GCA_964471815.1 uncultured Rhodanobacteraceae bacterium | reverse complement strand
CCTCGTGAGCTACGTTTTCGATCTGGACCGGCTCGAACAGTTGGCCGAAAGCCACAAGGCGGCCTTCCGCTCGGTACAACCCTACCCGCATGCCGTGTTCGACGACTTCCTGCGCCCGGAATCCGCGCGTGCGATCGCCGATGCGTTTCCGCGTCCAGGCGATCCGCTGTCGTGGGAGCAGTTCGGCGCGCAGGGCTACGAGGTGAAACTCGGTTGCGCCGACGAGGCACGCTTCCCGGAACCGCTGCGACGCGCGATCCACGATCTGAACTCGGGACCGTTCCTCGTCTTCCTCGAAACGCTCACCGGCATTCCGCACCTGCTGCCGGATCCCTACCTCATCGGCGGCGGCATCCACCTGAGCCGGCAGGGAGACCATCTCGGCATCCACGCGGATTTCAACTGGAGCGAGCGCCTGCGCCTGCACCGGCGCCTGAACGTGCTGATCTACCTCACCACCGACTGGCAGCCGGGTTACGGCGGCGAGCTCGAGCTCTGGGACACGACCGGCACGCGCCGCGAGCGCGTGATCCCGCCGCTGTTTAACCGCTGCGCGATGTTCGCGACGCGCTCGGATACCTTCCACGGCCATCCGCAACCGTGGGCCGGGCCGGAAGGCGTCTACCGGCAATCGATCGCGTTGTACTACTACACGGCCGAACGCCCGGCCGAAGAGCAGCGCGCGCCGCACAACACGCTTTACAAGGGCTACAACGCCTGAGCCCGTCGTAGATCGCCGTGCCGGAATGACCCCATGCATGCGTACGGCGTCATTGCCGCGACACCGCAGGATACGGCGCAGATTTCCCGAGCACGGCACAACGTGGCCTGACATCCCATAGACGCCATGCGGTCTCAGGCTACCGGCGTGGCATCCGGAGTCTGCGGAGGGCCTGCACCGAGCGCAGCGGGTGCGTCCGCGGTCCAGCGCGGCCATTCCGGCCAGAAGAACCAGGCCGCCGGGGTGCGCCGGATCTGCCGGTCGAGGACGTCGGCAAGAGCCTGCAGTGTGCGGTCGGGATCAGCCGGATCGAGGGCTTCGCCGATGCAGAAGTGGCGTACGCCGCGCTCCAGATCGAATTCGATCCAGTACGGCACGACCGGGACGCCCGCATCGCGGGCGAGATCGAGCAGGCCTCCCGGCAGGCTCACGGCTCGATCGAGCAGGCGTACCGGACGCTGGCCACGTGGGGCCAGCCGCGGCGGCACGTCGATCAGACCGGTGACGACGTCGCCGGCCGCGAGCGCCTCGGCAAGCCGCTCGCGCACGTGTGGGCGAATCGCGAGATCGCGGCCGCTGAGGCGGCGCACGTCACGGCCGCGCAGCCGGCCATACAAGTAACGCAGCGGCACGGCGGCGAATTCCCGGCGCTCCCAGCGGGCTGAGATCCAGATCGCGTCATGTCCGGCCTCGGCCAGGCTGCGGAACAACCAATGGCCGGTGCCATGGTGTGAACCGAGTGCGACGAACGGCCCGCGCGTAGGCCACGCGCCCACCTGCCGCACATGCCATGGGCGCCAACCGCGCTGTCGGTGATACAGCGAGAGGTACAGGTCACAGGTATCGAGCAGCCAGATCAGGCGCGCCTCGGCGGCGAAGGCCTGGCGATCGCCGATCGGCAGGTACTCCGGTGCGATCACGGCGGCCGCCTGTGCGCCCTCGGCGAACGGCCCGCCACCGTGCCGCGCGATCCAGCGCAGACCGCGCCAGGCCAGCCGCCACGGCAACAGGGCGGCGAGCGCGGGCACGACGAACAGATACCAGGCGTCTTGCAGTTGGGTTCGCAGCTTCATCGAGGCTATCCGGCCGGCCGGAGCCGGACCGGGCCGTACCGGGGCGCGGATTGTGGCATGCCGCCGGTTCGACGATGCATCCGGATCTGCCGGACTGCGACCTGCCGCCACGGCGCGGCCACGGATGGGCCGGCGGTCGGCTGCTACACTCGCGCGCCGCTTCGGCCGTCCCTGCCTGCCATGTCCGATCTCCTGCACTGTCCCGCCGTGCTCGCCGTGGAACTGCCATCCGGCGGCATGCCCACGCGCTTCGCGTTCGAGCGTGACGAGGCCGCGGAACTCGCCGCCTGCATTGGTGCCGACCTCGAGGCGCTGCTGCCCAACGTCGCGGCCGCACATCTAGTGGTCGCCGGCGGGCTCTACGACTCAGCCCAGCTGCTGCGTCCGGGCTGGCCGGTATTCGCCACGCTCGGCGAATTCGCCGAGCGCGGCCTCGCCGACGCGTCCGCTGGCCATCTCGTCGCCTACGGTACGCAGGACGGGCGCTGGCCGGTCGCCGCACTGGAGACCGAAACCGGCCTCGTCGCGGCCGGCGGCATGCTGTTCCTGCCCTGGCTGCTGCTCGGCGAGGACGCCTCGATCGCACGGCTCGGCGCGGCGATGGAACGCGATTTCATCGCCCGTGGCGAGGCCGGCCCGCGTACCGCGGATTTTCTCATCCGCGCGCTCGGCGTGCGTTGCGAACATGCGCGCTACCTGACCCGCCATGACCTCTGTGCGCTGACCTGCGTGCAGCTCGAGCACGCCGGCTTCGCTGCGGCGTGGCAGTTGCTCGAAGCGGCACTGCTCGCACCGGAACAGACCGAAACGGCGCTCTCCGCGCGCGGCCGTCGCTGGCGTTATGCCGACGGCCTGGCGCAGACCGGCTCGCCATCCTATGGCGCGTGGCTTGCCGAATACGGTCATGAAGTTCCACCCGCCGAACGCGCGCATGCCTATGCCGCGAGCCTGTTCGAGCTGCGCCAGTACGCCGCGCTGTTCGCCGCGCATCGCCTGCCGCTCGCGGTCGACGGCGTACCGGTGACGGGCCAGTACGTGCTCGAAACACGGGCCGCGCTGCACCCGGAACTCGGCACGCCGGTGCTGTATGCACACGAGGCGCCAGCCCTCGGCATCGTCGCGATCAGCGCCGCGCAGGCCCTGCCGGACGGCATGCACTGGATCGCGCACGGCTGGCCACTGTCTGCGGCCGGCCTCGCCGGCCTGCGCAAGGCGCTTACCGCGCTGTGCGGCGAGGCCGCGCCATTACGATCGCTCGGCCGGATCGGCCTCGACGCGGCTGCGGAAGCCCTCGCCATCCCGCCCGAAGCGCAGCACTGATTGCGCCGGTTCACTCGTCGGCGGCGAATTCGCGCTCGTACAGCCGGTAGTGCGTCTCGGCCATGCCGAGCGCCGCGTAGGTGCGCTGCGCCCGCTCGTTCTCGCACTCGACGTAGAGGCGCAGCCCCACCACGTCGCCGGCCGCACGCGCCGCGGCCTCGACATCCGCATACAGCGCACGGAACACGCCGCGCCGGCGTGCCGCCGGCTGCACGTAGACGCTCTGGATCCACCACCAGTCGCCATCGCGCCAGTCGCTCCATTCGCGCGTCACGAGCAGGCAGCCGAGTGCGACGCCGTCCTCTTCGGCGATCCGGTAGAAGCCGCGCTGCGGCGCATCGAACACCGCCGCCACGCCGCGCGCGAGGCGCTCCGGATCGAGTCGCTTGCCCTCCGTCTGCCAGGCCATCGCGGCATTCGCCGCGGCGAGGAACGGAATGTCAGCGCGCTGCGCAGGGCGGATGATGGTCGGCACGGAGGTAAGCCAAAAACGCTGACTGTGATAGGGAATAGAGCCTGCGGCACACCGATTTACCATGCAACATACCCTGAGGCAGATTCGTTGGTCGATGTCAGGGCTGCCAAGCGCATCAGGTCGCCAGGCGCGTATGCGATGGTGGATGCCTCAATCCGTTCCGCGGATCCGCCGTCGCGTGCTGCCGAGCTTGCGCGTGAGCGTATTGCGGCCGAGGCCGAGGACCTGGGCGGCACGCTGGCGCTGGCCGCCGTTCGCGGCGAGCGCCGCTTCGAACAGCACGCGTTCGAACTCGTTCTCGGCGCGCGCATGGAGCGCGTGGCGACCTTCGGCGAGTTCGCGTTCGGCCCAGCGGCGCAGGGCGGCGGTCCAGTCCTCGTCACGCGCTTCGCCGCGCACCGTCGCCTTCGCGGCGGGCAGGTCGGCGACGACGATCTCGCGGCCGGGCGCCATCACCGCGAGACGCCGGCAGAGGTTCTCGAGCTGGCGCACGTTGCCGGGCCAGTCGCGTTCGGCGAGCGCGGCGAGTGCGGCCGGCGAGAACTGCTTGGCTTCACCGCCGGCCTCGGCGACGGCGCGCGCGAGCAGGTGTTCGGCGAGCCGCACGATGTCCTCGCGGCGCTCGCGCAGTGCCGGCAGGTGAATGCGCATCACGTCCAGACGATGCAGGAGATCGGCACGAAACTCGCCGCGCTCGACCTTGCCTTCGAGATCCTGATGCGTGGCGGCGATCACGCGCACGTCGGCGCGGATCAGCTCGCGGCCGCCGACGCGGTAGAACTCGCCCTCGGCGAGCACGCGCAGGAGCCGCGTCTGCAGGAGCAGCGGCATGTCGCCGATCTCGTCGAGGAACAAGGTGCCGCCGTCGGCCTGTTCGAAGCGGCCCGCGTGACGGCGCGTCGCGCCGGTGAACGCACCGGCCTCGTGGCCGAACAGTTCGGATTCGAGCAGTTCCGACGGGATCGCCGCCGTGTTCAGCGCGACGAACGGCCGCTCGGCACGCCGGCTGTGCCGGTGCAGGGCGCGTGCGACGAGCTCCTTGCCAGTGCCTGTCTCGCCGGTGATCAGCACGTTGAGATCGCTCGCCGCGACCCGGCCGATCGCACGGAACACTTCGCGCATCGCCGGCGACTGGCCGATCAGGTCGAGCGCGCCCTGCACCGGCCGCGCCGGAAGCGGCGCCGAGCGCGTGGTTTCCAGCGCACGCTGTGCGGCCGCAACCGCCTCGTCGAGATCGAACGGTTTCGGCAGATAGTCGAACGCGCCATGACGATAGGCCGTGGCCGTCGAAGCGACGTCGGTGAACGCGCTCATCACGATCACCGGCAAGGCCGGGTATTCCGTGTGCAGTCGTTCAAGAAGTTTGAGCCCGGAGATGCCCGGCATGCGTACGTCGGTGAAGACGAGTTGCGGCGTGGCTCTCGCGAGCGCTTCGAGCAGCCGGTCGCCGTCCTCGAACGCGCGTACGGCGAAGCCCGCCTCGCGCAGCGCTTCACCGAGGACGAAGCGGATCGCGCGGTCGTCGTCGACGATCCAGACCGGCAGCGGTTCAACCATGCGCACTCTCCAGCGGCAGCAGCAGCGTGAACGTGGTATCGCCCGGGCGGCTGCGGAAGCTCAGTCCGCCGCCGTGCTCACGGGCGATCTCCTGGCACAGCGCGAGCCCAAGTCCGCTGCCCTCGGGACGCCCGGAGACCAGCGGCAGGAATAGTGATTCGCCGAGTTCCGGCGGCACGCCACGGCCGTTGTCGTGCACTTCGAACCGCAGTGCCAGCCGCACGCTGCGCTCGCCGAGCCGTGCGCCATGCTCGGCGCGGGTGCGCACCGTCAGCACCGTCGCACCGGCCTCGATCGCATTGCGGCCGAGGTTGAGCACGAGCTGGGTCAGGCGGTCAGCATCGCCGCGCAGGTTCGGCAGGCTCGGGTCGAAGTCGCGCACCAGGGTCGGGGCGTCGGTTTCCGCCGCGAGCAGCGCGAACACACGGTCGAGCACCTCGTGGATGTTCACGGCGTGCAGATGCGGTCGCGACGAGGCATGCAGCAGGCGGTCGGCGAGACTCGCGAGCCGGTCGGCCTCGGCGATGATGAGTTCGGACAGCTCGCCGAGCTCGCTGTCGGCGAGGCGACGCTGCAGCAGCTGCGCCGCGCCGCGCAGGCCGGCCAGCGGGTTCTTTACCTCGTGCGCGAAGCCGCGCAGCGATTCCGACAGGCGCGGGCCGGGCATGACCTGCTCCGGCCCCAGCGCATGCAGCTCAAGCAGTACGCCGCCATCCGGCAGCGGCGTGAACGCGAGATCGGCATCGACCATGCGTCCACTCGGCGCACAACGCAGGCTAATGCGGCGCAGATGCAGCACGCTGCGCTCGTCGCGCGCGCGCTGCGCGGCGGCGGCGATCGTCGGCAGTTCCAGATCGAGGCGCTGGATCGGCTCACCGAGCAGGCGGCGCGGACCGAGTTCGAGCAGCTCCGACCAGGCCGGATTCAGCGCCGCGAAACGCAGGTCCACATCCAGCCAGGCGAAGCCGGTGGTGCAGTGCTGCGCGAGCGGCACGAACAGGTTCGGATCCTGGGCGGAGCGGGAGGCCGGCATGCGCCGCGAGTCTAGCAGGCCGTGATCGCGAGCCCGGCGCCATGCGCCCGAGGATAGGACGGAGTCGGCCGATGGCCCGGTGCCGACACGACCACCCGCTTGGCGCTACGGCGATCTGTACCCGCGCCACCCAGCGGATTCAGGCCGGCCGCGCATCCACACGCGTGACGCGCCAAGCATGCATGGCGCCGAACGCCAGCAGGGCGGCCGCGAGCAGATATGCCGCGCCGGGCACGTGCAGCGGCGCCTCCTTACCGATGAAGTAGGCGAACACTTGTGTATGCAGCAGCGGTCCCACGATGCCTGCCAAGCTCGCCAGACTCGCGAAACTGCCCTGCAGGCGGCCCTGCTCCTGCGGATCGACATGGCGCGTGGCGAGTGCCTGGGTGGCCGGCCCGGCCAGGCCCCAGAGCGCGAGGAACGGCACCCCGGCAAGGAACAGCAACCCGCTCGGCGCGAGCCCCTGCCAGGCGAACCCGAGCGCACCGAAGACTAGCCCGGACAGCAGCGCAGCGCGTTCGCCGAAGCGCGGCACGAACCGGCGCACCAGCACGGCCTGCACCAGCGCATTGCACACGCCGACCAAGGCGAGCACGAAGCCGACGCGGTCGGCACCCCAGTGGTAACGGTAGTCGGCATACAGCACGAAGGTGCTGTTCAGTACGTAATGCGCGAGGTTCGACAGGAACACGAGCACGGCAAGGCCGAGCACTTCCGGATGCCGGCCCAGCAGCACCAGGGCGCCGAACGGATTGGCATGCGCGATGTCGAGACGTGGCGTGCGCCGTTCCGGTGGCAGCGACTCGGGCAGGATGAACCAGCCGTAACAGAAATTCGCGAGCGACAGACCCGCGGCAAGCCAGAACGGCGCGCGCACGTCGACCGTGCTGAGCAGGCTGCTGAGCGCCGGGCCGAGCACGAAGCCGAGACCGAAGGCCGCACCGAGCAGGCCGTAGCTCGCCGCGCGCCGCTCCGGCGGAGTCACGTCGGCGATGTAGGCGTTGGCCGTGCTGAAGCTCGCCGAGGTCACGCCGGAGATGATGCGGCCGATCAGCAGCAGCGGCAGGGTGTTGGCCAGCGCCATGAAGATGAAGTCGAGACCGAGGCCGAGATTCGACAGCAGGATCACCGGCCGCCGGCCGAAGCGGTCCGACAGCGTGCCCTGCACCGGCGTGAACACGAACTGCACGGCCGCGAACACGGTGCCGAATACGCCGGCCCAGTGCGCGGCCTTCGCGGTATCCCCACCTACCATGTTCTGGATCAGGTGCGGCAGGACCGGGATGACGACGCCGATGGCGAGGATGTCCAGCGCCACGGTGACGAAGATGAAGGCCAGCGCGGCGCGGCGCACCGGCGGTTGGGCAACGGCGTGGTTCACGACGGATCCACAGGGGACGGGCGGCGCAGCCTAGCAGAGCCGCACCGCGCTTGCCGCTGATAGTCGTCATGCTGCGCCGCGCATGACGCGGGCCATGCCCAAGACGCGGCGGGCGTCGGCATCCGCTGCCGCGAGGTCACTCGCCGACGCGCAGACTGCCGCGCACGCCGTCGAACACCGACCGGTATCCTGCGAAGGCCGGCTCGTTCGCGGAATAGGACAGCGCCAGCAGGCAAGGTGCCGTCAGGGCCAGGTAAAGCTGCTGGTGGAAGCGCACGCCGGATCCGTCGGCAACCAGCTCGGCACCCACCGCATCGAGATTTCCGATGCGGGCCGCCCGTGGCGGTTCGGTCACGACGTCCAGACCCGCCTCACGCAGGCCATCGGCGATCCCACGCAACGCACGGCCGAGTTCGACATCCAGTGCCGGCACCTCGCCGGCCGTGCGGCGCAGGCAGGTCGCCTCGATCGCGGCGAGGAATTCGCCCTTCTCAAAGCGTGTCGCGCGCAGGCGGAAACCGCGCCCGGCGTCGCGCGGATCGGCGGACGCACCGGCCAGCCGCTCGAGTTTCCAATCGGCCGGCCACTGTGCATGCAGCATCGGCTCAGCGTCGGCGGTGGCCTTGCGTGCGGTCAGCAGCAGCAGGCTGGAGGCGATCAGCACGTGCGTGGCGATCAGCTTGCCCCAGCCCCAGGCCGGTTGCTGGCGACGCGCGAGATAGCCGGCGACGGCGGCAGCCGCGAGATTCAGCGCGAACAGCCGGGCGAGCGCCTCGCCGGCGCCTTCGGCGTCGTGCGGCGGTCCGAGCAGCGCGAAGACCGCGGCCGTCATCAGCACCAGGCTGACGAACCCGCAGATGGCGGCGCGCACGAACGGCGATCTCATGACGGCTCCCGAGGCGAAGACATCCAGGACAACGTCGCGGCGAGGCGCTACCGTACAGTCCGCCGTTCCGCCGAGGGCCGTCCGCGGTCCTCCCGAGCCGGTGCCGCTCATTGTCCATGCCTGCATCCGATGCCATGCCATCCAATCCCGAGCAGCCCCACAACGACACGGCCGGCGTCCGCCACCAGATCCGGCCCCCGCCACTGCGTCAGCACCTCGCGGAACTGCGCACGCGCCGCGACGCCTGGTGGATCCTCGCGCGCAACGCCGTGCCGGTGGTCGGCGTGTATGCACTGGGCTGGTCCGGCGCGGTCACGATCCTGTGCTGGTGGGCTGATGGACTCGCCGGCATCGGCGCGATCCTCGCCGCGCTGCTGCCACGCACGATGGCGGAATCGAAGCAGCTCGGCCCGAATCCGGGCCCGATCCGCAAGGTGGCGAGCTACGCCCTGACCTGGCTGTTCCTGTTCGCGATCGTCGGCATGCCGTACTGGTTCGCACTGTTCCCGCTCGGCGGCCTGGGTCTGCTGGAAGCCGCGCTACCCGCGTTCGCGGCCAGCCCCGCGCTGTGGCTGAGCCTCGCGACGATGCTAACCGGCCAGGTGCGTACCGCGCTGGCGCGCGGTTACGGCGCGCTGCCGGAACTCGAACTGCGCCGCCGACTGCGCTGGGACGTCTATCTGCTGCTGCTGCGTGCGATGCTCCTGGTCCTGCTGCTCGGCCACGGTTTCCTGTTCGTCGCCGTGCCGTTGATGGCGCTGGCGATGAGCTATCTCGAGATCTGGCCGGAACGCGCACTCGGTGCGGTGTTCGGCGATCCGGCACGGCTGCACGAGGACACCCCGGTGGAGCCGCCGGTGAAGCGCCGGCGCAAGCGCTGAGTCGTCACCACGGCACGACTGGCCGCTACGCGATCACTCGTCGTCGGCTCCATCCGCCGCGGCGTTTTCCGCGAGCAGTTGCCGGCTCTGCTCCTCGCCGAGCGACTGCACGCCGCGCAAGCGGCGTTCGATCGCGCGCACACGCCGGCCGGACAGTTCGTCGACGTGGTTGCGCGCGGCATCGAGCTGTTTCTTCAGGCGCTCGAGCACGTCGGCGAACTTGCCGAACTCGGTCTTCACCGCGCCGAGTAGGCTCCAGACCTCGCTCGAGCGCTTCTCGATCGCCAGCGTGCGGAAGCCCATCTGCAGGCTGTTGAGCAGCGCGGCGAGCGTGGTCGGCCCGGCGAGCGTCACGCGGCATTCGGCCTGCAACGATTCGAACAGGCCTGGCCGGCGGATCACTTCGGCGTACAGGCCCTCCGTGGGCAGGAACAGGAGCGCGAAGTCGGTCGTATGCGGCGGCGAGACGTACTTGCTGCGGATCCGCCGCGCTTCCTCGCGCACGCGGCGCTCGAGCGCGGCACCAGCCTGTGCGGCCGCCTCGGCATCGGCGCGCTCCTGCGCATCGAGCAGACGTTCGTAGTCCTCGCGCGGAAACTTCGCGTCGATCGGCAACCAGACACAGGCCTCGCCGTCACTCCGGGTCCCGCTCTCGCCGTTGCCCGGCAGGCGGATCGCGAACTCGACGCGCTCCGGCGAGCCCGGCACCGGCGCGACATTGGCCGCGTACTGGGCCGGCGCGAGTACCTGTTCGAGCAGCATCGCGAGCTGCACCTCGCCAAACATGCCGCGCGTCTTGACGTTGTTCAGCACGCGCTTGAGGTCGCCGACACCGGTCGCCAGGGTCTGCATCTCGCCGAGCCCGCGGTGCACCTGCTCCAGCCGCTCGGATACCAGGCGGAAGGATTCGCCGAGCCGCGATTCGAGCGTGTTCTGCAATTTCTCCTCGACCGTCGCACGCATCGCCTCGAGCTGCCGGGCGTTGTCCTCCTGTAAGGCCTTGAGCTGCGTATCGAGCGTGCCGCGCATCTCGCCGAGACGCGTCTCGTTGTGCCGGCCAAGCTCGATGAAACGCTGCTGCAGGCTCTCGCCGAACTGGCGCAGCGCCTGCGCGCCCTCTTCGCGGGCCTTGCGCGCATCGTCGGTCAAGCCGCTGCGCAGGGCCTCGATGCGCTGGTCGGTACGCACGGTGAGCTGGTCGAGCCGCTGACCGAAGCCCTCAATGCGCTGGTGCTGCTGCTGGGCGAACTGGGCGAACTGGGTCTGCACGCCACTGCGCAGCGCCTCCATCGCTTGGGCGAGCTCGCCGCGTCCGGCACGCTGTTCCTCGCGCAGGACGCGTTCGAGCCGCTCGCCATCCCCGCGGATCACGTCCAGCGCATCGCGCAGGCCGTCGAGCGGATCCTGTCGGGCCCGCAGCCACTGCGCGAGCTGCAGCGCCAGCACGGCGGCCAACAGCACGATCATGGCCAGTGCCAGCGATTCGATCAGATTCATCGGCAGCGTCCTGCAGGGTTGTCAGCCGGCAGTGTAGCGCCGCGCGTCTCAGTGGATGAGGCACAGGGAACGGCACCAACAGCAGCAACCGGATGGGGCGCCCGCGCGGCTAAGCCCCGCAAGGCCTCGATGGCCATGTCGCTCCACGGTTGTCGAGGCCGCAAGGCCAGCCGTGGGCGTTGTTCGCTTTAGCGCCCGGCATCGTTCCAACCCAGACAAGGCGCTCGTCGTGCCGCCATGTCACTCATATGCAAAGGAATCGTTATGTTCTTCCGCATTCCACCATTCGCTCGAGTACTACGCGTGCCGGCCGCGCTCTTGCTGCTGATCATGGCCCTGCCCGGGCAGGCGCTGACCTTCTGTGTCGGTAATGCGCTGGAACTGGCCAATGCCTTGAACAGCGCTGCGGCGAGCCCTGATACAAGTATTTATATAAACATTCTTAAAGGAACATATACTGGCAATTTCTCTTTGTCCGTGAATCACCCCGGCCAGGTTTATTTGTCCGGTGGATGGTCATCACTTCCGAACAGCCCTTGCAATCTGCAATCCTTCGGTGCAGATGGCACCACACTGATTGGAATGGCCAATAGTACTGCGCTCACGACCCAGTTCACCGTCAGCTCCAGCGCCGCGTATGTGTCCGACCTAACCATATCTAATCCGAACAATGGTCGCTGCGTAGATGCCAATAATACGGGAGGGGGTAATTACTTACGCTTCGAACGGATGAAGCTCAAACAATGCGTGGCCAGCATGAACAATGCATCCGGGTTGTTCGTGAACAACGGCGGCAACATTCACCTACGTGATATGGTAGTTGTCGATAGCCAAGGACCAGATAACGGCGGCATTAGGGTAACCACTAGCAGTGGCACCACGTGGCTATCGCATTTAAGCATCACCAGAACGACATCTACCAACCCCTTATCAGCCGTATCAGGTGTAAATATTATTCACAATGGCGGTCAAATCTATTTCACTAACAGCGTAATTTGGGGGAATGATCCAGATCAGGTCACCAATGACATATATGTAACAAACTCTGGAGGAACTGATGCCCTATCGCGTATTCATTACGGCAAACTAGGAGGCAATGTCCCACCGGGAAATATCGATATGTCGGGGACAGGCGCCCCAGGTCTTTCAGCCCTAGGCGATCCAGTACCACTAAGTGGCTCGGTGCTGATCGATAGCGCCATTGCCAATCCCCCCGGCCCCGGCGGGGCAGGCGAAATGGATGTGACCGGCTTACCGCGCGTAATCGGCGCGGCACCGGATGTCGGCGCGTATGAAGTGGACCGCCTGTTCTACGATGGTTTTGACACACCATGCTGCTCCTGAGAGAGCCGACGAAGCGGTAAGGATGCGACAGGGTATTGCCTTGCGCCATACCGAATGACACATTTGGTTCGCTAGAGCCAGTCGCCACCATTGGTCGCTTCGACACCGCACCTCGTTCCAGCCAGGAACGAGGTGCGCCGCTGTCAGACCCGCCTCACGCGCGCCCGGAGAAGCCGTCATGCCCCACCGCTTTCTGACACTTGCTCGTGTTCTACGCCTGCCGCTTGCGCTCTTGCTTCTGGTCCTGGCCCTGCCCAGTCAGGCGGCGACCGTCTTCTGTGTCGGCACAGCCCAACAGCTCACCGATGCCCTGGCCAGCGCGGCCGCCAGTCCCGATCCCTCTATTGATATCCGCCTACGCTCCGGCACCTATACCGGACACTTTTTGCTATCTATCGAGCACTCTAATCAATCGATTAAGCTAACTGGCGGTTGGGTATCTTTTTTAAACGTCCCTTGCAGCCTCAAATTTAATGGCGCAGGCCTCACTACACTGGTTGGCACTACTAGTGATAATGCCTTGACTATCTTTATGTATCAAGATAGCAATCATAATCAAGTCAGCAATAGTAGTGTGACAGCATCAGATTTAACATTCTCTAATCCAACTTATGCGGGTGATTTTCTTGGAACCGCCTGCCTTGTAGTTATGAATAATCCAAACAACGATATTTTATTAGATAGATTTCAAATCAAGCATTGTTATGCACCCAACTCTGTGCAAGGGGCCGGCTATCTTTCCAATGACGGCGGAAGCCTAACGTTACGTAACACTGTCGTGGCCGATGGCCAGGCACTGATAAATGGCGGCCTCGAGATATATACCAGCGCTGCTGGTATCACCTATCTTTCCCACCTAAGCATTACTGGCGCCACCTCGACAGGCCCCTCGTCTTCCATATCCGGATTACACATTTTTGTG
Source organism: uncultured Rhodanobacteraceae bacterium (assembly GCA_964471815.1). GTDB lineage: Bacteria > Pseudomonadota > Gammaproteobacteria > Xanthomonadales > Rhodanobacteraceae > Tahibacter. The sequence goes on along the minus strand of CAYYHP010000032.1, from coordinate 7,467 downwards.
AATGACGCCAACAGCTTGACGTTTCTTAGCAATAGTGTGGTATGGGGCAACGACCCAGACGCGGGCGTGAATGATATTGAACTGTATGGATCGAATACGTTTCTTTCGAACGTGCACTATGGAACCTTGAACGGCATGCCGGCTGCTAACACTGCGCCAGGCACAGGCGACCCCGGCTTTCAGGGCGCGAATGATCCGCAACTATCAGGTAGTTCGGTATTGATCGACAGCGGCATCGCCAATCCGCTAGGTGGAGCGGGTACTTTGGATGTGGACGGCAAGCCACGCGTGAATGGTGTCGCGCCAGATGTTGGCGCTTATGAGGTGGACTACTTGTTCCGAGCCAACTTCGAACTAGGATCCTGAGGTATCGGATTCCCGGTGTGAATTGAGGCAGCAGCATGAGTTGAATGCGATAGGGCGGCTGAATTGCGCCATGCCCCATGCTGGCGACCAAGACTCAGCACCTCATTGTTCGCTTTGACACCAAGTCTCGTTCCAACCAAGAATGAGGCGCGTCGCTGTCTGGTCACCTCACCCGGCCCCGGAGGAACCGTCATGACCCACTGCTTCCTGTCATTTGCCCGTGTTCTGCGTCTTCCGGTTGCGCTCTTGCTACTGATCCTGAACCTGCCCGGCCAGGCGGCGACCGTCTTCTGTGTCGGCACAGCCCAACAGCTCACCGATGCCCTGG
>CAYYHP010000032.1:0-6673 GCA_964471815.1 uncultured Rhodanobacteraceae bacterium | reverse complement strand
CCAGTGCCGCCGCCAGTCCCGATTCCTCTGTTGATATTCGTCTGCGATCTGGCACCTACACCGGCAGCTTTGTGTTGTCTGTTCAGCATTCCAATCAGTCGATCCAGCTGTCTGGTGGCTGGATATCGTTTTTAAATACCCCTTGCTCCCTCAAGTTCAATGGTGCGGAGCGTGCCACGTTGATTGGCACTTCCAACGGCAGCGCTCTTGAAGTCGCGATCAACGACCCAGTCAGTGGTAGCAACGTGACAGTGTCCGATCTTACTTTCTCTAATCCAGGCTATTCGGCGGTGTCAAACACCAAAGTGGCTTGTGTATATGCCTTGAATTCGGCCAATAATATGGTGTTTGAGCGACTGCAATTTAAGCAATGTCATTCCTCAACTACAAACCACGCATCGGGAGTTTTCCTTAACAGTGGCGGCACATTTACGCTACGTAATATTTCTGTAATTGATGGCCAAGCGCCGGAAAATGGCGGGTTAGCAATAAATGCCGGCTCCTATGGCGGATTAGTAAGCAATAACTATTTATCGCATATTAGCATTACCGACACCACATCCACCGTTTCCTCATCGACTTTTTCTGGTCTGTACATTTTAGTCGTCAGTCCATTAAGTAACGTCTATTTGAGCAACAGCGTAATCTGGGGCAACGATCCGGACCCGGGCACTAGCGATTTGTATATCTCCGCTCCACCGACTGTCTACTTCTCACGTGTCCACTACGGCAAGCTGCTGGGCGCACCAGCCGTGAATAACGCGCCAGGCACTGGCGATCCCGGCTTTCAAGCAGCGAATGATCCTCAGCCGTCGGGCAGTTCAGTTCTAATCGACAGCGGCTACGCCAATGTGCCCGGTGGGGCAGGCACGCTAGATATAGACGGTAAACCACGGGGAAATGGTGTCGCGCCAGATGTCGGCGCTTACGAGGTGGACTACTTGTTTCGAGCCAATTTCGAATAGGGATCTTGACTTATCGACCGCCCGGCGTGAGTTTAGGTAGCGGCATGAGCTTAGCGTGGCAGGAGGCCTGAATTGCCGCATGCCCTACGCAGGCGCCCAAGAATCCGTCGTCCCCGTTGTTCGCTTCGACACTACCCTTCTTCCAACGAAGAGTGAGGCGCGCCCCTGTCTAGCCACCTCGCACGACTCCGGAGTTACCACCATGTCGCCTCGCTTCCTGTCACTTGCTCGTGCTCTACAGCTGCCGATTGTGCTTTTACTACTGGCCTTGGCCTTGCCCGGTCAGGCGGCGACGGTCTTCTGTGTCGGTACGGCCCAACAGCTCACCGATGCCCTGGCTAGTGCCGCTGCCAGTCCCGACCCCACTATTGATATCCGCCTGCGCTCTGGTACCTACACCGGCAGCTTTGACTTGTCTGCTCAGCATTCCAATCAGTCGATCCAACTGTCTGGCGGCTGGGTATCGTTTCTAAATACCCCTTGTTCTTTGCAATTTAAAGGTACAAGCGGCACCACCCTGGTTGGACCAGCCAGTAACGGAACGCTGCTCGTCGAGGTGAGTAACGCGGCTAGCGGCAGCACGGTCACAGTATCCGATCTAACTGTATCCAACCCAAACTTTTCCGATATTGCCTGGGGCGCTTGCTTATATGCTGGTAATACGGCAGGCAATACCATGCTGCTTGAACGACTGCGTATGGAACAGTGCCATTCCACTCTTGGTCCTTACGCATCGGGTTTTCTTACAAACAGTGGCGGCACACTTACGCTGCGTAATGTCGTGACGGTCGACGGTGCGGCACCGGAAAACGGCGGGCTCCGGGTGGCCACCTATTCTGCAGGCACGAGCTATTTGTCGCACATCAGCATTACTAATACCCAATCCAATAACACTATTTCTGGGCTATACATTACAGCGGACGCCAATAGTACTGCCTACCTCAGCAATAGTGTGATATGGGGCAACAATCCGGGCCCGGACACCTACGACGTGTATGTCGACGGCCCCAATATCCACTTCTTACGCGTCCATTATGGCTCACTCGCGGGCATCCCGGCATCCAACGACACGCCGGGCATGGGCGATCCGGGTTTCCTGGGCGTGAACGATCCGCACTTATCCGCGAACTCGGTGCTGATCGATTCCGCCGTCGCCAATCCAGCAGGGGGTGCAGGCACGCTGGATGCGGCCGGCCAGCCGCGCACCAGCGGCGTCGCGTCCGATGTGGGTGCTTACGAGGTCGAATACCTGTTCCGTAATGGCTTCGAGGCGCCGCCCTAAGCCGCCTGGCTTTTCTCCTAACAACCCTCTTCTTTGAGGTATCTGCAGGGAAAGCATGGGCGAGTGGCCTCAGCGTAGACTGAGGCTCCCGGACGTCCGCGGCTCACCGTGGGCGACAGCCGGATCGATCCCGGATATGCTGGACTTTGCCCGACGAGACGCGTGGGGGGCGTCGGCGCCTGCAAAACGCCCGGCATGCTGGACGCGTTTCTCAGCGACAGCTTCAAGTAGACCACTCGCGAACGCCGCGGTGCCCCACTTTGGCTGGAGACAGAACGATCTGTTCTTGTCTCATCCATCTTGGAGACCGCTTTCATGCTGTGCATGCCCTTTCGTCCCCTCCTCGCACTGAGTCTGTTCTTCCTGGCGACGCCAGGCCGGGCACTGACTACCTACTGCGTACACGATGCGGCGGAACTGTACAGTGCCCTGGTGGCGGCTCAGAACAGCTCCGACACGCCTGTGATCGTGAATATTCGCAAGGGCACCTACAACGCCGCCGATGCAGCCGGCGCCTTCAACCTGGTGCAGGTCCACAGCAACCAGCTGGTGGCGGTCTCCGGCGGATGGTCAGGCGACATCGGCGAATGCACGCAGCACAGCAATGACGCCTCGGACACGGTGCTCGTAGGCACGGCCACGCGACGCACGCTGAAGCTCGCCACCAGCAACGCCAACCCGAACGTCAACAACACGCTGTATGTGAGTGACCTCACCCTGCGCAATCCGGCCGGTGGCGACGTCAGCAGCTGTCTCGACCTGAAGGTCACCCCCGGCAACAGCGTGACGGCGAACCGCCTGCAGATCGACCAGTGTGTCGCCCAGGATTCGAGCTTCTCCACCGTCGCGGGTTTCTAAAACGATGCCGGACTGCTCAACGCTGACAATGTCGTGGCGCGCAACGGGCTGGGCAGTTTCAACGGCGGACTCAGCGTGAACACCACCAATGGCGGCCTCACGCGCCTCACCCAGTTCAGCATCACCGCGAACACTGCCAACATTGCCGATGTGAATATCAAGACCAATGGTCTGCTGCTTTACAGCGACAGCAAGGGCGGCAGCACCTATCTAAGCAACAGCGTGGTCTGGGGCAATGCCACCGACTTCGACACCAAGGACATTTCGCTCAGCGGCAGCGGCATATACCTCGACCACGTCCACTACGGCGGCATCACCGGCAGTGCGCCGGCGAGCAACACCAACCCGGGCTCGGGCGATCCCGGCTTCGTCGCACCGGGCGATCCGCACCTGGGCAACGGCTCGGTCCTGATCGACACCGGCAACCCGAATCCAAACGGGAACATCAGCTCCTGGGACGTCGAGGGCCGGACGCGGGTCGAGGGCGTCGCGGTGGACGTGGGCGCTTACGAGTGGCACGACCGCGTCTTCGCCGACGGCTTCGATCAATGAGGCAACGACCCATCATCCGCATGCCGATCGGCGGCGGGCCGGCGATGCGCCAGGTCCTGTTGCAGGCCTCCCGTGATGGCTTGGGCGAGGCCTTCGCCCCGGAGTGCAACGGGCCGGGAATGCGGTGACTGACGAGGAGACCGCGGCCGCCATGGCGGCCCCAGACCGGGCTCGCGGAATGTAGCGCGGGACGTGAGCAGTGGAGTGAGGCAATGGCCGCCATGGGGCGCCCGCAGCGGCCGCGCTCGTCGTCACTTCCCGCCCTGCTCCAGCCTCATCGACCGACCAGGCGCAGGAACTCGCTCCTCGTGCGCGCGTCGGCACGGAAGCTGCCGAGCATCTGGCTGGTGACCATCGATACGCCGCGCTTGTGCACGCCACGCGTGGTCATGCACTGGTGCACGGCCTCGATCACCACGCCGACGCCGCGCGGGCGCAGCACGTCCTCGATGCAACGCGCGATCTGTGCGGTGAGCTTCTCCTGCACCTGGAAGCGTCGTGCATAGGCTTCGACGACACGTGCGAGCTTGCTGATGCCGACCACCTTGTCGGTCGGCAGATAGCCGACGTGCGCCTTGCCGATGATCGGCGCCATGTGGTGTTCGCAGTGCGATTCGAATTCGATGTCGCGCAGCACGATCATCTCGTCGTAGCCCTCGACTTCTTCGAACGTACGGCGCAGATAGGCGGTCGGGTCGACCGCGTAGCCGGAGAACCAGTCGCGATAGGCCTCAGCCACGCGCGCGGGCGTATCGCGCAGGCCCTCGCGCGAGGGATCGTCCCCGGCCCAGCGCAGCAGGGTGCGCACGGCTTCCTCGGCAGTTTCGCGGGTGACTTCCGGCGGGACGGACGGATTCATGGGTGGCTCCACAGTCGTGGCGGACGCCATGCTATCCCAGCGCACCGTGCACGGTGATCCCGTAGCGCGCGATGCTCAGCCCGGCTGGCGCTCACGGCGGCGGCGTACCGGGCTCGCCGCGATCGGCGCGAGCACCCAGGCTAGCGCGACGAGCCGCGTACGGCGCGCGTCGGGCCGACAGTTCAACAATTCGCCGAGTCGTGCCAGGAGGCGGTTGACCTCGGTGAGAGCGGCAGGACTCACCCAGCCCTTACTGCGCGCGATCCACAGTTCGCGTGCCGGTCCGCCGGTGACCGTGTCGGGACGCGCGAGTGCCGCGGCGAAATCGCGCCGGGCGATGCGCAGCAGGCTGCCGGCGACCTGATCGAGCGCCTGCACCTCGCGGCTCGGTCCTGCGGCCGGATAGCGCAGATGTACGCGCGCGCCGGCGCCCGCCGCGCTGCGGTAGCGGCGACCCTGCCCCTGGCCCGTCCCGGCGAGTTCCTCGATCACCCCGGCGCGGGTGAGCTGGCGCAGGTGGTAGTACAGGCCGTCCGCCGGCTTGCCGAGCGCCTCGGCCAGCAGCGCGACCGATGCCTCGCCGCCGAGGCTCTCGAGCGTATCGACGATCTCCTGGCGCACCGGCGAAGCGAGACAGCGCAGGGCGGCGGCGCCATCGAGCATTCCGGGACGCGTACTGCCGCGTGACCGTGCCATCGGTTGGGTTGTCCTCGTTGAAATCACGATCCATTCTTCAACACAAAACGATCCCCCTGCAAGCACGACACGAGGAGATACCCATGGCGATCACCTGGCGGAGCCTGATCTTCGCCCTCACCCTGCTCACGGCTCCGCTGGCACGGGCCGGCGAGGCGGAGGACCTGCTCGCACGCTTCAAGACGGCGAGTGGCGGCGCGCGCTGGGACGCGGTGACCCGTCTGGAAAGCCGCGGCACGCTCGAGACCGCCGGGCTTTCCGGGCCGCTGGCGATGACCGAGGATCTGATCGGCGGACGCAACGTGGCCCGCTACGAACTCGGACCGCTCAAGGGCGCGAGCGGCTACGACGGCACGCTCGGCTGGGAGCAGGACGGCAGCGGCGAGGTCACGTCCCTCGATGCGCCGAGCGCGCGGGCACGCACGGCGAGCGAGGCCTGGCTGACACGGCGTGCCTACTGGTATCCCGCGCGCCAGGCGGCTCGCTACGGCAAGGTCGGGACGCGCGTGGCCGAGGGCCATGAATTCCGTGTCGTCGAAGCTACGCCGGCGGACGGTGTGCCCATTGCGTTGTGGTTCGACGCGCAGACCGGACTGCTCGCGCGCACCGAGTTCAAGGACGGCAGCCAGATCGTGCTGACCCGGTACGAGGACTGGCGCGAAAGCGGCGGCCTGCGCCTGCCGTTTCGTGTGATCAGCCTGCGCGGCGGCGACGTGCGCAACCAGACGCTGATCCGCTGGCAGACCGTCGCCCGCGACGCCCAAGTCGCCGCCGATGCCTTCGCGGTACCGAAGATGGATACGGGCAACGCGAAGATCGACGCGCCCGACGGCACCACGCGCATCCCGTTCGAGCTCCTGAACAACCACATCTATGCCACGGCCACGGTCGATGGGCAGACGCTGCGCCTGCTCGTCGATACCGGCGGGCTGAACGCGCTCTCGCCGGCCGCCACGCAGCGGCTCGGTCTGGCCATGGAGGGTGAGCTGGCTGCTCAGGGCGTCGGCGAGAAGAGCGCGGAAGTGCGCTTCGCCCGCGCCAGGCGGCTCGAACTCGGCGCAATGCATTTCGATTCGCCGCTGTTCTACGTTACCGATCTCGGCGAGATCGCCAAGTCCGAAGGCCAGTCCTTCGACGGCCTGGTCGGCTACGAGGTGTTCCGGCGTTTCAGCGTGACCATCGACTACGCCGGGCATATGCTGATGCTGACCGATCCCGCACGCTTTGCGCCGCCGGCCGGTGCCAGCGCACTCGACTTCACCCTGGCCGACCGGGAACCGATCGTGACCGGCACGCTCGACGGCATGCCGGTGCGTATAGGTATCGATACCGGCTCGCGCGCGAGCCTCGACATGCACGCTCCGTTCGCGCACCGTCAGAAGCTCAAGGAGCGCTACCAGCCGCGCTTCGAAACCGTCATCGGCTGGGGTGTCGGTGGCCCGTCGCGCGCCTGGCCGAATG
>CAYYHP010000031.1:0-21038 GCA_964471815.1 uncultured Rhodanobacteraceae bacterium | reverse complement strand
CGTGATCCTGGGCACCGACGGCCCCGCCGGCTCGGGCGTGCAGCCGCTGGGCATCCTGCGCATGATCGCGTTGCTGTCCAGCATCGCCGGCATCCCGGCCGAGGTGGTGTTCGGCTTTGCCACCGGCAACACGGCGCGCATGCGCCAGCTCAACTGCGGCCTGATCGAGGTGGGCCGGGCGGCCGACTTGGTCTTCATGGACAAGGCCCAGCACAGCGCCGGGCGCGACCTGCTGGACAGCGTTCAGCTGGGCGACATTCCGGGCATCGGCATGGTCATGATCGACGGCCTGGTGCGCTGCGGGCGCAGCCGCAACACGCCGCCGGCCACCGAGGTGCCGGTGGTGCTTTAACGCGGCGCGTCAGCGCGAATCCAGCCGCTGCAGCAAGGCCTCGAAGGCCTCGTCCGGCGCCTGCGTGTTGTCGTACAGCAGCAGCTCGGGATACTGCGCCGCCTCGGGCATGAACAGGCGCGTGCGGTAATCGTCCCAGTGCGCCAGCTTCCAGGCGTCGTTGGGGTTGCCGCGCGCCTGGATGCGCCGGCGCGCCTCATCTTCTTGCAGGTGCACCCACACCACGCGCACCACCACGTCATCCGCCACGCCCAGCCAGGCCCGGTCGGCCAGCTGGTGCGCGCGCACCTCGCGCGAGAGCGGGCCGACCACGATGCAGTTCACGCCCAGCGCCAGATTCTCGCGCGCCGTGTTCAACAGGCCCGCGTACTCGGGGCCGCGCAGGTGCTGCAGGTACAGGGGGCTGTCGCGGTCGTTGGCGTCGCCCGTCAGCACCCCCATCACGGCGCTGCTGTAGCCGCCGTACAGCGTGTCCTTGTCCAGCAGGCAAAACGACTCGCTGCTGCGCCGGTGCAGCAGCGGCAACGCGCGCTTGGCCAGGGTGGTCTTGCCGGTGCCGGCATGGCCGCAGAAGAAGATGAGACGGGGCATGTGGCAAGCATAGCCGCAGGCAGGCCGCCGCGGCACCCGGCTACGCGTGCAGGCGCGAGTTGCGCGGCAGGTGCGCCATCAAGAACTCCATCTGGTCGGCCAGGATGCGGCGGTTGCGCAGGATGAAGTCTTCCCACAGGCTGGGCACGTAGGGCGCGTACAGCAGGGGCATGCGCGCCTGCTCGGGCGTGCGGTCGCTCTTGCGGTGGTTGCAGGCGCGGCAGGCGGTGACCACGTTCATCCAGTGGTCGCGCCCGCGCTGGGCCAGCGGGGTGATGTGCTCGCGGGTCAGCTCGGTCTCGTGGAAGTGCCCGCCGCAGTAGGCGCACACGTTGCGGTCGCGCGCGAACAGCTTGGCGTTGGTCAGGCCCGGGCGCAGGTCGAAGGGGTTGATGTTGGGCACGCCGCGCGTGCCGATGATGCTGTTGACCTCGATCACCGACTGCTGGCCGGTGACGGCGTTGTACCCGCCGTGAAACACCGCGATGGAGCCGCCGGCCTCCCATCGCACCTCTTCGGCGGCGTAATGAATCACCGCCTGTTCCAGCGAAATCCACGATTGCGGCAGCCCCTGGGCCGACAGCTTGAGCACCTTCACAAAACGACTCCTGATGCGGAACCCCTGTGTGTGGCCAGCGTTGCCAGCGCCGGCCGCCCTGCGCCTTCGAAATCCGGAATGCGCGCAGGCAATATACTCTTTTTTTTGATGGGATTTGACCGTCTGGCGCGGGTGCAGCTTGCGCCAGACGCTATCAATTCAATAATCCATGAAGATTTTTCGCGGCCTGCGCCACCCCGGCATCGCGCCGGGCTGCGCGCTCACCATCGGCAACTTCGACGGCGTGCACCGCGGCCACCAAGCCATGCTGGCGCTGCTGCGCGGCGAGGCGGCGCAGCGTGGCGTGCAAAGCTGCGTGATGACCTTCGAGCCGCACCCGCGCGACCACTTTGCCGCGCTGCTGAACAAGCCCGAGCTGGCGCCGGCGCGCATCGTCACCTTTCGCGACAAGCTGGGCGGCCAGGCGCGCTGCGGCATCGAGCAGACCATCGTGCTGCCCTTCAACGCGCGCCTGGCCGCCCAGCCGCCCGAGGCCTTCATCGACGACATGCTGGTGCGCGGCCTGGGCGTGCGCTATGTGCTGGTGGGCGACGATTTCCGCTTCGGCGCCAAGCGCGCGGGCGACTACGCCATGCTGGACGCGGCGGGCCAGCAGCGGGGCTTCGACGTGGCACGCATGCAAAGCTACGAGGTGCATGGCGTGCGCGTGTCCAGCACCGCCGTGCGCGCGGCGCTGGCCGAAGGCCGCATGCAGGATGCCGCCGCGCTGCTGGGCCGCCCCTACGCCATCAGCGGCCACGTGGTGCATGGGCGCCACCTGGGCCGCAAGCTGGGCGAAAGCGCGGCGGGCCGCGCCGACGGCTTTCGCACGCTGAACCTGCGCTTTTCGCGCCGCGCGCATGCGTGGAAGCCCGCCGCCAGCGGCATCTTCGTGGTGCGCGTGCATGGCCTGGGCGCGTCCCCGCTGCCCGGCGTGGCCAACCTGGGCGTGCGCCCCTCGCTGGACGCGCACGACGTCAACGGCGGGCGTGTGCTGCTGGAGACGCACTGCCTGCAGTGGCCCGAGCACCTGGGCACCGAGGGGGCCTACGGTAAAATCATCCGCGTGGAACTGCTGCACAAACTGCACGACGAGTTGCGCTATCACAGCCTGGCGGCACTGACCGAGGGCATCGCGCGCGACCTGCAGGACGCCCGCGCCTGGCTGGCCGCCCACTCGGCGCGAATTTGAAGGGGCCGCGGGCCCCGCTCTCGCCTGCCAGCACGGCTTGCGGCCCCGCACCCTGCCCCACTCCTACTTCAATAGCTGCTCGCGCAAGCTGGGTGCTGGCCAAAGCCCTATTTGATTCGAAATACCGCACGCCATGAGCTCCGAGAACAAGACCGACTACCGCAGCACGCTGAACCTGCCCGACACACCCTTCCCCATGCGGGGCGATCTGCCCAAGCGCGAGCCGGGCTGGGTGCAGCAATGGGACGAGCAAGGCCTGTACAAGCGCCTGCGCGCGGCCCGCGCCGGCCGCGAAAAATTCATCCTGCACGACGGCCCGCCCTACGCCAACGGCACGCTGCACGCCGGCCACGCGGTCAACAAGATCCTCAAGGACATGATCGTCAAGACGCGCCAGCTCATGGGCATGGACGCGCACTACGTGCCGGGCTGGGACTGCCACGGCCTGCCGATCGAAAACCAGATCGAAAAGCAGTTTGGCCGCAACCTGAGCCGCGACGAGATGCAGGCCAAGGGCCGCGCCTACGCCACCGAGCAGATCGCCCTGCAGATGAAGGACTTCAAGCGCCTGGGCGTGCTGGGCGAGTGGGACAACCCCTACAAGACGATGAACTTCGCCAACGAGGCGGGCGAGCTGCGGCTGTTCAAGCGCCTCGTCGAGCGCGGCTTCGTCTACCGGGGCCTCAAGCCCGTGTACTGGTGCTTCGACTGCGGCTCGGCGCTGGCCGAGGCCGAGATCGAATACCAGGACAAGAAGAGCCACACCGTCGATGTCGCCTTCGAAGCCGCCGAGCCCGACAAGCTCGCCGCCGCCTTCGGCCTGCCCAAGTTGGGCAAACCCGCCTTCCTCGTCATCTGGACCACCACCGCCTGGACCATCCCGGCCAACCAGGCACTCAACCTGGGCCCGCAGATCGACTATCAGGACAAGACCTCGCCGGCGATCGACGTGGTCTACGATGCGCGTGATCCGGTTGCGCTCGCGGCAAGGTTCGGTGTCGATATCGAGGCGGGTGCGGCGGTCGCCGTGCCGATCTGGACGACCACGCCGTGGACGCTGCCGGCGAGCCTCGCCGTGTCGCTCGGTCCGGACCTCGACTACGTGCTCGTCGAAGGTCCGAGCCGCAATGGCCGGCGCGTGCTGCTCGTGCTCGCCGAATCGCTCGCGTCGCGAGCGCTGGCGCGTTACGGCATCGAGTCGCCGGTCGTGCTCGGCCGCGCCAAGGGCAGGGCGCTCGATGGCGTGCTGCTCGGCCACCCGTTCTATCCCGAGCGCGAGATTCCCGTGCTGGTCGGCGAACACGTCTCAGCCGAGGATGGCACCGGCGCCGTGCATACCGCGCCGGGCCATGGCGCGGAAGACTTTGCGATCTGCCAGCAGTACGGCCTGATCGAGAGCTACCCGCCCGCGGTGCTCAATCCAGTCGGTGGCAATGGCGTGTATCTGCCGGGCACGTCGCTGGTCGAAGGTCAGTACATCTGGAAGGCCAACGATTTCATTATCGGCCTGCTGCGCGACAACGGCCATCTGCTTGCGCTGGCGAGCCTGCAGCACAGTTATCCGCACTGCTGGCGCCACAAGACGCCGGTCGCGTTCCGCGCCACGCCGCAGTGGTTCATCAGCATGGAGAAGCAGGCCCTGCGCGAGACGGCGCTCGCGGCGATCCGCGACGTGCGCTGGATTCCGGCCTGGGGCGAGGAGCGCATCACCAGCATGATCGCCGGACGACCGGACTGGTGCATCTCGCGCCAGCGCACCTGGGGCGTGCCGATCGCGCTGTTCGTCGATCGCGAGACGCAGTCGCCGCATCCGCGCAGCCTCGAACTGTTCGAGCGCATCGCGGAGCACGTCGAGCGTGGCAGCATCGATGCCTGGTATGCACTTGACGCGCGCGAGCTGCTCGGCGACGAGGCCGCACGCTACGAGAAGGTCACCGACGTGCTCGACGTCTGGTTCGATTCCGGCGTGACGCATTTCTGCGTCGTCGCGGCGCGGCCCGAACTGCGCGGCGAAGGCGCGAGCGAGTACAAGGTCATGTATCTCGAGGGTTCGGACCAGCACCGCGGCTGGTTCCATTCCTCGCTGCTGACCGCTTCGGCAATGTACGGCCGGGCGCCGTACGACGAGGTGCTCACGCACGGCTTCACCGTGGACGAGCACGGCCGCAAGATGTCGAAGTCGCTCGGCAACGGCATCGAGCCGCAGGACGTGATGAAGGAATACGGCGCGGACATCCTGCGCCTGTGGGTCGCCTCGACCGACTATCGCAACGAGATGTCGATGTCGAAGGAGATCCTGAAGCGCGTTGCGGATGCCTACCGGCGCATCCGCAACACCTGCCGCTTCCTGCTCGGCAATCTTGATGGGTTCGATCCGGCGAGACATCTCGTGCCGGTCGAGGCCTGCATCGCACTCGACCAGTGGGCGGTGCAGCAGGCACTCGACGCGCAGGAGGCGATCATCGCCGCCTACGGCCGTTACGACTTCCCGGAGATCGTGCAGCGCGTGCAGAACTTCTGCACGAACGAACTCGGTGCGCTGTATCTCGACATCACCAAGGATCGCCTCTACACGATGCCGACCGATTCGCACGGCCGGCGTTCGGCGCAGAGCGCAATGTTCCACATTCTCGAGGTGATGGTGCGCTGGATCGCGCCGATCCTGAGCTTCACCGCTGAGGAAGTCTGGCAGCACATGCCCGGCACGCGCGACGAGTCGGTGCTGTTCGAGACCTGGTACGACGGGCTCGCCGCGACCCAGGCCACGCCCGAGCGCCGGCGCTGGTGGGCCGACCTGCTCGCGATCCGCGCGGCCGGTGCGAAGGCGCTCGAAGCGATGCGCACGGCCGGGACGATCGGCGCGTCGCTCGATGCGCGTATCGAGCTCTATCTCGACCCGGTGACGCGCGAGCGCTATGCCGCGGTGGCCGACGAGTTGCGCTTCTTCTTCATCACCTCCGACCTCGGCATCGCCGATGCTGGCGCGCGGCCGGCCGATGCACTGCGCATCGAGCTCGACGGCTGTGGAGCCTGGCTCGTCGCACGGCCGAGCACGGCGGCGAAGTGCGTGCGTTGCTGGCACCATCGCGAGGACGTTGGCACGGTCGAGGGGCATCCGGAACTCTGCGGGCGCTGTGCCGGCAACGTCACCGGGGCCGACGAGACGCGGCGCTGGTTCTGATTGCGATGGGTACCGCGCCTGCCGTTCCGACCCTGCGCGCCAGTGCACTCGCCTGGCTCTGGCTCGCGCTCGGCGTGGTGGTCCTCGACCAGGCCACCAAGCTCGCCGCGCTCGCCTGGCTCGAGCCGTACGTGCCGCATCCGGTGATCCCGGGCCTGCTCAACTGGACGCTGGCCTTCAATACCGGCGCCGCATTCAGTTTCCTTGCGGATGCCGGCGGTTGGCAGCGCTGGGGTTTCAGCGCACTGGCGACCGTCGTCACCGTAGCGATGGGCATCTGGCTACGGCGCACGCCACGCGCGGACTGGCGCACCGCGCTGCCGCTCGCCCTACTCATCGGCGGTGCGGTCGGCAACCTGATCGACCGCCTGCATGCCGGGCAGGTGACCGACTTCATCCAGGTCTACCACCAGGATTGGGCGTTCCCGGCCTTTAACGTAGCCGACTCGGCAATCACCGTCGGAGCGGCGCTGCTCGCCTTGTTCGGCCTGTTCACGGAGCACGCGCGCCGGCACGGCTAGAATCCGCCGCGGTGAGGCGCAGGCGTTCTGCCATGCGCGGCTTCCGAGGAGTCTCGATTGGAAATCCTGCTGGCCAATCCACGCGGTTTCTGTGCCGGTGTCGATCGCGCAATCGAGATCGTCGAGCGCGCGCTCGAGGTGTTCGGCGCGCCGATCTACGTGCGCCATGAGGTCGTGCACAACCGCTTCGTGGTCGATGGGCTGCGCCAGCGCGGGGCGTTGTTCGTCGACGAGCTCGACGAGGTGCCGGATGGCGCGACCGTGATCTTCAGCGCGCATGGCGTCGCGCAGGCGGTGCGCGCCGAGGCCGCACGGCGTGGTCTGCGCGTGTTCGATGCGACCTGTCCGCTGGTCACCAAGGTGCACATGGAGGTCGTGCGCCACGCCAAGGCCGGCCGCGACGTGGTGCTGATCGGACATGCCGGGCACCCCGAGGTCGAGGGCACGCTCGGCCAGTGGAACCGCGAGGAGGCCGTTGGCGCGATCCATCTCGTCGAAACACCGGAGGACGTCGCCCGGCTGCGCCCGAGGCGGCCAGACCAGCTGGCCTTCGTCACCCAGACCACGCTCTCGGTCGATGACACGCGTGCCGTGATCGACGCGCTGCGTGCGCATTTCCCCGCGATCATCGGGCCGCGCCACGATGACATCTGCTACGCCACGCAGAACCGCCAGGACGCGGTGCGCCGGCTCGGCCAGCAGTGCGACCTGGTGCTCGTCGTCGGCTCGCCGAACAGCTCGAACTCGAACCGGCTGCGTGAACTCGCCGAAAAGCAGGGCGTGCCCGCGTATCTGATCGACGGCGCGGCCGATATCCGCGCCGAATGGCTTGCCGGGCGGCGCTGCATCGGCGTGACGGCCGGTGCCTCGGCTCCGGAGCAGCTTGTGCGCGACGTCGTATGCCATCTGCAGGCCGCCGGTGCCACGGCCCTGCGCGAACTGGCGGGCGAACCGGAGCACATGACCTTCGCTCTGCCGCGCGAACTCCGCATCGTTCTGGCGGACTGATCAGTATTGTGGTTCGGCATGCCTCCGCCGGTAGGCGGAGAGACCTCAATCTGCAGTATGACCCTTTGATTTAATTGAATTTTTTTGTCACGCTTGTCGCGTGTTCGATGCCGTTCGCAGCGTTCCGCGGCCGCCGAACATAGACAGAAAACTACAATCAAACCCGAGGCGACTCACGGCCGCATCGGATGGGGGATGCAGAGCCGCGCACCCAGGCGATCAGGGCGTGCCGACTTGGGGTCGGTTCAGCCCAGGGGCAAACAAAAATGACATCGACGCTCAGGCAGGGGATTCGGCTTTCGCGGAGCCGGCAGGGGCCGGCCGTTGTCGGATTCACCTTGGTGGAGTTGCTGGTCACGATCGCGGTTGCGGCGATCCTGTTGGCCGCGGCGCTCCCGAACTTCCGCGAGATGGGTTTGCGCAGTCGGGTCACCCAGGCCGCGAACCAACTCGCCGCCGATCTCGCCTACGCCCGTTCCGAGGCCGTCAAGCGCGCCGTCCGCGTGGCAGTGCAGCGTGCCGGCAGCTCGTGGGCCGACGGCTGGCAGGTGGCGCTCGACACCAACGGCGACGGGGTATTCGACGCGAAGGACGATCCACCGCTGCAGAAGCGCGAGAAGCTTGCCGAAGGATTCATCCTCAAGGCCGGCCTGGCTTCGGATGGTACCGACGAGGCGCAGATCGTGTTCAGCGTGCTCGGTGGCGTGGTCGATCCTGGGGCGATGCAGTTCGCGGTCTGCCGGCCGGACAAGCGTGCGGATCAGGCTCGCCTGATCGACGTTCAGTCCTCCGGCATCGTGTCGGCCCGCCAAGGCATCGGCTCGGCCAAGGTGGGGTGCTGACATGAGACCTGCCCTGCCGTTCCGTCGTCCGGTTCACGGCTTCAGCCTGCTCGAAGTGCTGGTCGCCCTGCTCGTGTTCAGCGTCGGCCTCATCGGCCTCGCCGGCCTCGCCGTGGTCTCGGTCAGGGCCAATCACGGTGCCTATCTGCGTTCCCAGGCGATGTTCCTCGCCGAGAACCTCGCCAACCGCATGCGTGCGAACACGATCGGCATATGGCAGGGCGATTACGATTCCACGGGCTATCCGCTGACGATTGCGACGCCGCCAGGCTGCACCACGGCGGATACCTGCAGCCCGACGGATCTGGCCACCCGTGATCAGGCTGACTGGAGCGACATGCTCGCCGGCCTCCTGCCCAACGGAAAGGCCACGCTCGCCTGCGCGCGGCCAGCCGGCGCCGCCACCCGCAGCGCTTCGGCGATCCAGCGCCGCCCGCCCTACGACGGCACCTGCACCCTGCGCATCACCTGGTCGGAGCAGAGCCTGGCCATTGGCAAGGCCAGCGCCGACACGACCTTTTCCTGGGTGTTCCAGCCGTGAGCGAGTCCGTCATGATCCGCGTGCGTCATTCCCGGTCCGAGGCTCCGCGCGGCTTTTCGCTCGTCGAGATGCTGGTCGCTCTCGCGCTCGGCCTGTTGCTGTCCATCGGCATCATCAGCCTGTTCGTCTCTACCAGCCGGTCCAACAAGGCCCAGGCGCAGCTCGCCCGGCTGCAGGAAAGCGGCCGCTTCGCGATGTCACGCATCGTCGATGATCTGCAATTGGCCAATGCGCAGTACTGCAGCAATACCGGCGGCATCTCCCAGATCGCCAGCGGCGGTTATGCCTATCAGGATGGCCTGCGCGCCCCGCTGATCTATGCCACGGCCTTCAAGCTGCCCGACAACAATGCGGCAATCCCACCGATGGCAGGCAACGCTTATCCGATGGTCTCGCGCCTGTTCATGCGCGGCTACGAGTGCGACGACAAGAACTGCAAGCCGAGCGTGCCGAATGGCGTCTCCGGCATGCCCGCGATGGGCATCAACGCGGACGACAGGGCGAAGCGTGCCGACGTCCTCACGGTGCGCTATCTGAGCGGCAACGGCTGGTCGGCCTTCGAGAACGGCTCGCAGCAAGTCTGCAATTCGACCGGCGAACTGACCAGCCTGACGATCGTGCCGAAGACCAGCACGCCGGCCAAGCCGAGTGATGACTTGCCATTGAGCCATTTCCAGGATGGCGATCTCGCGCTGCTCGCGGATTGCTCGGCCGCGGAGGTGTTCGCGGTCAAGAAGGCCGGCAGCGTGTTCACGCCGGATAAGACCGGCAACGTCGCCTCGGATGCGCCGAGATGCGTGAGTGCCTCGTCCGATGCGCGGCTGTTCGACTTCACCCGCGACTATCTCACGGTCAGCTACTACCTGCGCCTGATCGCCGACCCCGATCCCGGCGCGCCGAAGGGCCGCCTTATCAGCACATTGATGCGACGCGTGAACGGCAACGACGCCAGCATCGGTGGCTTCGAGGAGGAGATCGCACGCGGCGTCGAGCGGCTCGATTTCCTGTATGGCATCGAAGACAACACTGGCGCGACGGTTTATCTGACCGCCGACGACGTGGACAAAGGCGACAAGGGTGGCAGCAGCGGTGCGCTCGAATGTCCACCGCCGCCGCCGGGCGTAACCACCGCAGCAGACCAGGGCTGCCTGTGGCGTGCGGTGAAGAGCATCGAGGTTCATCTGCTGCTGAATACCGTTGATGACCTCGCCCTCAGCCCGCCGGAGATGGCCTACCACTACTCACCCGACGGCGCGGGCAAGCCGGCCCCGCCGGGCGCAAAGCTGGCATCGGGCCTGCCGAGCGGAAAGATGATGCGGCGCGAATTCAGTGCCGTGGCCTCGTTGCGCAACTTCCTTCCCTGAGCACCGGCCTGACCGAGGTTCCCGCCATGCCGAACACTCATCAAAGAATCCACCGGATCGCCCGGCAGCGTGGTGCAGCGCTGTTCGTCGCGCTGGCCTTCCTGCTCCTGCTGACATTGCTGGCACTGACGGCCTCGAGCACGTCGGTGCTCGAGGAGAAAATGGCCGGCTCGCAGCGCTCGGCGCAGCTCGCGCGATTCGGTGCCGACACCGCGGCGCGTGGTGCGGAGTCGTTGCTCTGGAATGCTTCGGAAAGCACCGAGCCATTCGTCGTCTGCGGCAGCAAGGGACTGTTCAACTGTTACTCGTACCGGCCGTCCGCGCCGATCGGGAAGGTCGAGGATTTCCGCAAAGAGTCGGGCTGGATAACGTCGGGCGCGACGGCCTACAAGAGCATCGACCTGACCAACCTCGGTACGGCGGATGCGACCGCGAACCTCGCCGCGAAGCCGGTATACATCATCGAGGATCTCGGCATCGAGCGGCCGCCGGGCGTGTCGTCCGCGCATGAATCCGGCGCCACCGGTTCCGGCGGCGGCGCGGTGACCGTCGACAAGCACGTCTATCGCGTCACCGCACGCAGCACCGGCGGCACCCAGGCGGTCGTCCGCGGCGTGAGCACCGTGTTTGCCGCCAAGAGCAACTGATCCGGAGGCGCCCGTCATGTCCATGAACCTCGCTCGACGCCTGTCAGGGCGGCTCGTCCTCGCCGCAGCCGCGGTCGTCTCGCTGGCCGGCGCGCCGGCCGTGCAGGCCGATCCGGTGGATCTGAGCCTTGTGCCGCTGGATGTGAGTGCGGGTACACCGCCGAACGTTGTGGTCAGCTTCGACGACTCCGGCTCGATGATGGCGACCGCGCTGCCCGACAGCGTGGCCGATGTCGACAACAACATTTGGAAAGAAGTCCGCTATTACTCCTCCACCACCAACACGATCTACTTCGACCCGAAGAAGACCTATCCGCCGCCACCGAAGCCCGACGGGTCGAGTTTCCCGAACGCCACATATTCCAAGGCTTGGCGCGATGGCATGTGTGCAAACTGGTCCGGCAGCTACTGCGCCGGTTCGGCGGCGACCGTGGACCTCGGCGCGGCCTTCTATGATGCTTTCGTCAATGGCACGTCTACGGGCAATAGTGCGAACGACAACGGCCAGTACGACATTCCGTCGGCCGTGCGCGGAGGCAAGTCGCAGAAAGGTGGCTTCTGGTACGACTGTCCGAACAAGAACAGCAACGCCGACTGCACACTGAATCTCGTCAAGAACGCGTCGGCCGCCTTCCAGCAGCAATTCGCGAACTGGTACTCGTATTACCGCACCCGCAACCTGCAGGCCCGCACCGCAATGGCGCGCGCCTTCGTTAGTGTGGACACCAGCATCCGCGTGGTCTGGCAGAACATCAACAACAAGCAGCTCGGTTCATCGAGCAAGATCAAGGCACTGTCGGGCAGTTGGCGCGACGACTTCTTCAGCTGGCTCTACAGTATCAACCAGACCGGCTCGACACCGCTGCGTGCCGCGACCCTGCGTGCCGGCGACTTCTACACGCGCAAGTTGACCAAGGACGACCTCGATCCGTACTGGAACGGCCTTTCCGGCAAGGACTCGGATGACGTGGCGTGCCGGCAGAACTTCCACATGCTGGTCACCGACGGCTACTGGAACGAGAACGATCCGAGCGGCCTGCCTTCGCCGATGCAGACGATCGACAAGAGCGTCACCTTGCCGGATGGCCAGGACTACACGCCCGGCGACGTCGTCTCGAAGATCATCTCGAACGTATCGGGCAGCACCTACAACTCGTCACTCGCCAACATCGCCTGGCACTATTGGGCGACCGATCTTCAGCCCTCGCTGGCCAACAAGATCAAGCCACACATGCCCGACATAACCACGGGCGTCACCGGCACGAAGGTAACCGGGCAGATCGGTGATCCGCTGACGGTACCGGAGATCTACTGGAACCCGGCCAACGATCCGGCCACGTGGCAGCACATGGTCCAGTATATGGTGACCCTCGGCGTGGCCGGGACGCTGGACTTTCCCGGCGACTACACGGCATTGCGCAAGGGCACCGCAACCTGGCCGAAGCCGAAGAACAATTCGCCCGAGGCGGTCGACGACACTTGGCACGCGGCCGTAAGCAGCCGCGGCAAGTATTTCAGCGCCTCGCATCCGCAGGATCTCGTCGACAGCCTGTCGAGTATCCTGGCCAGCATCGTCCAGCGCAGCGGCAGCACGGCCGCCGCCTCGGTGAGCTCCGGTGTCCTCAACAATGGTACGGAGGCGTTCCGCACCGGTTATGACAGCACCAACTGGTCAGGCTTCGTGAACTCGCTCGCCGTCAACCCGGATACCGGCGCGCTCGGCAGCGTCAACTGGTCGGCGATCGTCCCCGAAGCCGACAAGCGTGAGATACTGACCACGAAGGGTGTGGGTGCCGGCAATGGCATCGCCTTCCGCTGGTCATCGCTGAATGCCCAGCAGCAGACCTGGCTCAACACCAATCCGGCCACCAGTGCGGCCGACACCAGCGGCTCCGACCGTCTCGACTGGCTGCGTGGTGATCCGAAGGACGAGGGCAGCAAGTTCCGCTCGCGGTCGAGCGTGCTCGGCGCGGTGGTCAACTCGCAGGCCGTGTACGTGTCCTACCCGACCAGCAGCTATCGGGACATCTTCCCCGACTCGTCACCGGAAGGTATCGCGGCGGCAGCCGGCAAGACCTACGAGCAGTTCGCCTACGACAATCGGGAGCGCCAGCCGGTGCTCTACGTCGGTGCCAACGACGGCATGCTGCATGCGTTCGCGGCGAAAAAGAACACGACGAAGAGTGTCGACGCCGGCGATGAACTGTGGGCCTATGCGCCCTACAGCGTTTTCGACAACCTCAACAAGCTGACGGATCCGGCCTATACCTTCCAGCCGTATGTGGACAGCACGCCGCTGGTCCGCGACGTGTTCTATGACGGTGCCTGGCACACGCTGCTGGTCGGCGGCCTGCGTTATGGCGGTCGTGGGGTGTTCGCACTTGACGTGACCGATCCGCAGAAGGTGAGGGAATCGAGTGCATCGAGTAGCGTACTCTGGGAATTCAGCAATCTCTCGACCGGCGGCGCGAACCTCGGCTACACCTTCGGCAATCCGAACATCGCCCGCATGCCCGGTGATACGAAGCTCGGCAGCAAGCTGCAGGAGCGCTGGGTGGTGGTGATTCCGGGCGGCTATTTCCCGGTCGGCAGCACCGACAGCGCAGCGAACAACAAGCAGGGTTCGCTGTTCTTCATCGATGCCGAGAAAGGCACTTTGCTGACCGAGCTGAAGACGCCCGCGGGCGTGACCAGCTACGGCCTCGCGTCGGTCGTGCTCGGTGACTACGACGATGATCAGATCGATGACGTGGCCTTCGCCGGCGACGCCCTCGGCAACCTCTGGCGTTTCGACCTGCACAGCGGCGCCGTGGATCAGGTCTTCCAGCCCGACATTGCCGGAGAGCAGCCGATCACCGTGATGCCGCGCCTGTTCCCGGACCCGGCCACGCAGAAGCTCGTCGTGGTGTTCGGTACGGGCAAATATCTGGGCGACAAGGATCGCCTCGTGTCCTCGATCAAGACCCAGGCGGTCTACGGCATTCGCGACTATGGTCCCGGATCCGCGAACTATCCGGCCAAGCGCGCCGATCTCGTCCAGCAGAAGATGGTGCTCGATGGCAAGATTCGCGCGCTGACCGACAAGGCGGTGAGCACCAAGGAAAAGGGCTGGTACTTCCTGCTCGATCAGAACGCGGGCGAGAGCGTGGTCAGTGCGGCCGGTGCGTTGTTCAACTCCAACCGCGCCATCATCGCCACGCTGATCCCGGGCGGCAGCGACCCATGCAACCCGGGTCGCAAGGGCGCCATCATGGTCATCGACGCGGCGAACGGTGGTCCCGCGGATGGACCGCCGGTGGTCTCCGGCGGCAAGTTCGGTGCCGGCTACACCGCCGTCGGCACGGCCGTCGTAGATCCGCCGGTCGGCGGCACCATGCCTGCGGTCACGCAGGTCGGCGGCGGCAAGATCATCCTGCCTGGCATCACGCTCGAAGGCGGCACGCAGCCGTTCGCGGTTGCCGACAGCTACTGGCGACGCCGGTCGTGGCGGCCGATCCTCGACACGCAATGATGCGATCGCCGGGGCGTCCAGCGCGCCCCGGTTCGCACGCCGGAGACATAGCCATGCACGAACCCCTGTCGCAGCGCGGCTTCACGCTGATCGAGCTGATGATCGTCGTCACGGTGATCGTGCTACTCGCAGGCCTCGCCTACCCGAGCTACGCGCGCCATGCCGCGCGTGTGCGACGTGCGGACGGCAAGGAACTGCTGATGCGCATCGCCGCGATGGAAGAGCGCTATTACACGAGCTTCAACCGCTACGGCGAACTGAAGAAGGATCTCGCACTGCCGGCGGACAAGGTCACCTCCGACAAGGACTACTACCAGGTCAGCCTGGCCGAGGCCTTGCCGGCCGATGGCCAGAGCTACACGCTGCAGGCCGTCCCCGCGACGGGCGGTGCGCAGGCCAAGGACGCCTGCAAGACGCTGACCCTCGACAACACCGGCGTAAAAGGCCGCAGCGGCGACGACAGTAACGGCGCGTGCTGGTAGCTCCATAGCCACGCGGGGCGTAGGGTCGAGCGCCACGGCAATCGTTGAGCTGGGAACGACCACGAGCCGATCTGCGTAGGGGCAGGGCATGCGCCGTTGTGCATGCGGAGGGGACGATCCGCTGACGGCGATGCCGTTTCCGCCGTGGTTGAGTCGGCGCGGGGCAGCCACTATACTTCGCGCCCCTCGCGAGCCGGTTTGCGCCCAGTGGCGCAGTCCGGTCGATAGGCCCGGATGCCGGAGTAGCTCAGCTGGTAGAGCAACGCATTCGTAATGCGTGGGTCGGGGGTTCGAATCCCTTCTCCGGCACCAGTTCCAGCGTCCGCGATGGCGGACGCTGCGCAAGTTGACCGCCATGCACCCCGTGGCTAGACTGCGCAGCCCTTCGGGCGGTTAGCTCAGCGGTAGAGCACTGCTTTCACACGGCAGGGGTCGCAGGTTCGAACCCTGCACCGCCCACCAGATCCGATACGTCCGACGCCCGGCCAGTCCGGGCGTTTTCGCTGGGGCCGGCCACATGCGGCGCGTCGTGCGGCCGGGTCAGGCATGCCCGTCCCGCCTCCATCACGCACGCGCCGGCGGAGCCGTCATGGAATTCACCCTGTTCTCGCTGGTCACGATCACGCCGTGGAAGCTGGTCGGCTACCTCGGCACGTTCCTGTTCACGGCGCGCTGGTTCGTGCAGATGTATGCGACGCGCAAGCTGCGCCGTGTGCATCTGCCGATGGCGTTCTGGTGGCTGTCGATCATCGGCAGCCTGATGACGCTGTCGTACTTCATCTGGGGCAAGAACGACTCGGTCGGCATCCTGCAGAACGCGTTTCCGGCTTTCGTCGCCTGCTACAACCTGATCGTCGACCTGCGGCATCGCCGCGAGCGCAAGGCCACCGGGACGACACCGGCCTGACATCCGCCACGACAGGCTGCATCGCGATCGCTGGGCAGCGACCGGTTGCGGTCGTCGCCGATCGGCGGACCGGATGATCCGCCGCGTGGCGTAGGGCAATGCCACCAAGGCGCTCCAAGCGACCGGGCGATCCGCCTCATTCCGGGTCGTAATCGAGGATCGGCGCGAGCCAGCGCTCGGCTTCGGCGATGGGCCAGCCCTTGCGTGCGGCATAGTCGGCGACCTGGTCGCGACCGATGCGGCCGACGACGAAGTACTGGCTCTCGGGATGCGCGAAATACCAGCCGGCGACCGAGGCGGCCGGGGCCATCGCGTAACTCTCGGTGAGTTCGATACCGGCGTGGCGCTGCGCATCGAGCAGGCGGAACAGCGTGGCCTTCTCGCTGTGCTCCGGACAGGCCGGATAACCTGGCGCGGGACGGATGCCACGGTAGCGCTCCGCGATCAGGGCGGCATTGTCGAGCGCCTCGTCGGGTACATAGCCCCAGAACTCGCGGCGCACGCGGGCGTGCAGATGCTCGGCGAAGGCCTCGGCGAGGCGGTCGGCGAGCGCCTTGAGCAGGATCGCCGAGTAATCGTCGTGCGCGCTCTCGAAGCGATGCACGTGGGCGTCGATGCCGTGGCCCGTGGTCACGGCGAACGCGCCGATCCAGTCGTGCACGCCAGTCGCCTTCGGTGCAATGAAGTCGGCCAGGCAGAAGTCCGCGCGTTCGGCCGGCTTCTCGGCTTGCTGGCGCAGGAAGTGCAGGGTGGCAGTAGTCGCCTCGGCGTGAATCTCGACATCGTCGCCGACCGCATTCGCCGGCCAGAGCCCGATCACGGCCTTCGCCGTGAGCCACTGCTCGTCGACCAGGCGCTCGAGCATCGCCCGCGCATCGCGGTACAGTTCTCGCGCCTGCGCGCCGACCCGCGGATCGTCGAGGATCTCCGGATAACGCCCGGACAGTTCCCAGGTCGCGAAGAACGGTGTCCAGTCGATGTGCTCGACGAGTTCGGCGAGCGGGTAATCGTCGAACGCGGTGATGCCCGGCCGCTTCGGCCCGGGAGGCGCGTGATTGGCCCAGTCGCAGGACCAGCGCTGCGCGCGCGCCGCGGACAATGGCACCAATCGCTTTCCGGGGCCGCGATCCCGGTGACGCGCGCGGATCTCGGTGTATTCGGCATCGAGCCTGGCCAGGAACGGTGTGGCGAGTTCCTTCGAGAGCAGCGACTGCGCGATGCCGACCGCACGCGAGGCGTCCTTCACCCAGACCGTCGGCGCCTGATAGTGCGGCGCGATGCGCAGTGCAGTGTGCGCACGCGAGGTGGTCGCACCGCCGATCAGCAGCGGCATGCAGAAACCCTGGTGCTGCATTTCCTTCGCGAGGTGGCTCATTTCCTCGAGCGACGGCGTGATCAGACCCGACAGGCCGATCATGTCGGCGTTCTCGCGGCGTGCGGCATCGAGGATGGTCTGTGCCGGCACCATCACGCCGAGGTCGATGACCTCAAAGTTGTTGCAACGGAGCACGACGCCGACGATGTTCTTGCCGATGTCGTGCACGTCACCCTTGACCGTGGCGAGCACGATCCGCCCGTTCGAGCGCCCGGCGTCGCCGTTGCGCGCCTTCTCGTCCTCGATGTACGGGATCAGGCAGGCGACCGCCTTCTTCATCACGCGCGCCGACTTCACGACCTGCGGCAGGAACATCTTGCCGGCACCGAACAGGTCGCCGACGGTGTTCATGCCATCCATCAGCGGCCCTTCGATGACGTCGAGCGGACGCGCGGCGAGCCGGCGCGCCTCCTCGGTATCGGCCTCGATGAACGCGTCGATGCCGTGCACCAGCGCGTGACGCAGGCGCTCATGGACGGGCAGGGCGCGCCAGCGGTCACGGTCCGCATCGACCGCATCGCGACTGCCGGTCCGGTAGCGGCCGGCGATGGCGAGCAGGCGCTCGGTCGCGTCACGACGCCGGTCGAGTACCACGTCCTCGACGCCCTCGCGCAGCTCGGCCGGCAGGTCGTCGTACAGCGGCAACGCGCCGGCGTTGATGATGCCCATGTCCATGCCGGCGCGGATCGCGTGGTAGAGGAAGACAGCATGGATCGCCTCGCGCACCGGATTGTTGCCGCGGAACGCGAACGACACGTTGGAGACGCCGCCCGAGACGTGCGCGAGCGGAAACTCGCGACGCAGTTCGCGCGTGGCCTCGATGAAGTCGACCGCGTAGTGGTCGTGCTCCTCGATGCCGGTGGCGATCGCGAACACGTTCGGATCGAAGACGATGTCCTCGGGCGGAAAGCCGATGACTTCGGTCAGCAGCCGGTACGAACGCCGGCAGATCGCGAGCTTGCGTGCGAGCGTGTCGGCCTGGCCCTCCTCGTCGAAGGCCATCACCACCACGGCCGCGCCGTAGCGGCGCACGGCGCGGGCCTGGGCGAGGAAAGCGTCTTCGCCTTCCTTCAACGAGATCGAGTTGACGATGCCCTTGCCCTGCAAGCACTTGAGGCCCGCTTCGATCACGCTCCATTTTGACGAGTCGATCATCACTGGCACGCGTGCGATGTCCGGCTCGCTCGCGATCAGGCGCAGGAAGCGCGTCATCGCCTGCTCGGCATCGAGCAGTCCTTCGTCCATGTTCACGTCGATCAGCTGCGCGCCGTTCTCGACCTGCTGGCGCGCGACGGCGAGCGCCTCGTCGTAGCGATCTTCCTTGATGAGCTTTCTGAACTGCGCCGAGCCGGTCACGTTGGTGCGCTCGCCGACGTTGACGAAGTTGGTTTGCGGCGTGATCACGAACGGTTCGAGACCGGCCAGCCGGCAATGCGGCGCCGGGCGGGCCGGCTGGCGTGGCGGCAGGTCGGCGACGGCTTCGGCGATCGCGCGGATGTGGGCCGGCCGCGTGCCGCAGCAGCCGCCGACGAGGTTCACGAGGCCCGACTCGGCGAACTCGCGGATCGTCGCCGCCATCGCCTCGGGCGTTTCGTCGTATTCGCCGAACGCGTTCGGCAACCCCGCATTCGGATGCACGCTGACGTGGCATTCGGCGACCTGTGCGAGCACATCGACATGGGCGCGCAGGTCCTTTGCGCCGAGCGCGCAGTTCAGGCCGATCGACAGCGGCTGGGCATGCCGCAGCGAGTACCAGAATGCCTCGGCGGTCTGTCCCGAGAGCGTGCGTCCCGAGCGGTCGGTAATCGTGCCGGAGATCATCACCGGCAGGCGTCCACCGCGTTCGGCGAACACCTCATCGAGCGCATACAAGGCGGCCTTGGCGTTCAGCGTGTCGAAGATGGTTTCGACCATCAGGATGTCCGCACCGCCGTCGATCAGGCCACGCGTCGCCTCGCGATAGGCCGCGGCCAGCTCGTCGAAGCTCGTGTTGCGGTAGCCCGGGTCGTTCACGTCGGGACTGATCGAGGCCGTACGGCTGGTCGGGCCGAGCACGCCGATGGCGAAGCGCGGCCGGTCCGGCGTTTTCGCTTCCATCGCCGCGCAGGCGGCTGCGGCGAGCCGCGCGCCCTCGCAGTTCAGTTCGTAGACGAGATGTTCGAGGCCGTAGTCGGCCTGACTGATCGCGGTCGAGTTGAAGGTGTTGGTCTCGACGAGATCCGCGCCGGCCTCGAGGTAGGCCGTGTGCACGGCTTCGATCAGGTCGGGCCGGGTCAGGCTCAGCAGGTCGTTGTTGCCCTTCAGATCGCGGCCGCAGCCGCAGCCCGCCGCATGGCCCTGGCCGGTGTGTGCCGCCGCGTGTTCGCCATCAAACCCATCGGCAAAGCGCGTGCCGCGGAAATCGGCCTCGCCGAGCCGGTAGGTCTGCAGCATCGTGCCCATCGCGCCGTCGATGATCAGGATGCGGCGCGCGAGCGCCTCGGTCAGCAGGGCGACGCGCTCGGGTCGGAGAAAGGGAAGTCGATGGCTCATGGCAGGGTGTTCTCGTGTATCGGGCTGCGTGTGCACGACACACGGGCGGCGACACGGGGCAGGGATCGGGAAACGGAGCGGATCACGTGGGCGAGGCAGGCACCGCGGGGCGTCAGGCGGGCGGCTTGCGCGCGAGCAGCGACAAGACCTCGAAATGCGGCGGGCGGCGCTCGCGGGTCAGGCGCTCGCAGACGAGCACGTCGAGCCCGGCGCGCTCGGCGAAGCCGCGCAGTTCGTCCGGCCTGAAGCCGAGATTGCGATGGTCGAACGGCTCGACGACCGTGCGGTGTGCGTGCCGGCCGAGGGTCACGGCGAGCAACCGGCCGCCGGGCTCGAGCAGGCGCGCGGCCTCGGCCACGACCTTCGCCGGCTGCTCGCTGTAGGTCAGCGCATGCATCAGCAGTACGAGATCGAAACGCCGCGCGCCGAGGTCGAGCGCGTGCATGTCGCCGAGGCGCACCTCGACGTTGCGGAACGGCTTCAGGCGGTCGCGCGCCGCGTTCACGACACGCTCGCTCGCATCCACGCACACGATCGAACGCGCGCGCGGTGCGAGCAGCTCGGCGAGCACGCCGTCGCCCGAGGCGATGTCGAGCACGTCACCGGTCTCGATGAGTTGCATCAGGCCGCGCGCCAGTGCTTCCCAGGTGCGGCCCGGCGAGTAATGGCGCTCCATGTCGCCGGCGACGGTGTCGGCCCAGCCTTCCTCGCGGGCGCGCTGTGCGAGCACCGTGGGCAGGCGTTTCGCGTCCTCGCGCAGCAGCGCATCGTCCACGCTGGCTTCGAGCGCGCGCAGCAGGGCTTCCTCCTTGTCGCCAAGCTCTGCATTGAAACGGTAGTAGGCCGAAACGCCCGCGCGCCGGTCGCGGACCAGCTCCGCTTCCTTGAGCTTGGCGAGATGCGTGGACACTCGCGGCTGGGCCAGACGCAGCACGGCCGACAGCTCGGCCACGGTCAATTCCTCACGCTGCAGGAGGGCGAGCAGACGCACGCGCGTCGGGTCCGAGAGCAGCCGCAGCAGCGCGGACGTCGCGTTCAGATCCAAGATTTATCCTTTCATCTTGATCGAAAGATGCATGGCAGCGTAACGATGCGGCAGTGCAGCGTCAATCGAGCCGCCTGCGCGAGCCAAGATTGCTGCAGGCCTGGCCCTTTCAGGGCCGGCTGCGACATGCGGGGTGCGTGTCGTGAATCGAAGGCACGGGTCCTGGATCGGCGGGGCCTCGCCGGGTGCCGACACACATCGGCGCGTGGGCGTGCCTCGGCTTACGCGGCGCGCCTGCGCCGCGTGCGGTCACTCCGGTCGCCAGCGCGGGCGGCCAGTGGCTACAATCCGCACCGTTCCGGCCCCGTAGCTCAGCTGGATAGAGCGTCCCCCTCCTAAGGGGAAGGTC
>CAYYHP010000030.1:0-21345 GCA_964471815.1 uncultured Rhodanobacteraceae bacterium | reverse complement strand
TCATCGGCGAGCTGCGCCGCGAGGGCGGCGGACGCCTGACGATCTTCCTCGGCGCCGCACCGGGCGTCGGCAAGACCTATGCGATGCTCGGGCGCGCACAGGAGCTCCGCCGGCGCGGCGTCGACGTCGTCGTGGGCATCGTCGAGACGCACGGACGTTCCGAGACGGCTGCCCTGCTCGACGGACTCGCGCAGATACCGCGCAGGCCCATCGACCATGCCGGCCACCGTCTCGATGAATTCGACATCGACGCCACCCTCGCGCGCCGGCCCGCCGTGGTGCTGGTCGACGAGCTCGCCCACCGCAATGCGCCCGGCAGCCGTCACGAGCGACGCTGGCAGGACGTGCTGGAGCTGCTCGACGCCGGTATCGACGTCTACACCACGATCAACATCCAGCATCTGGAGAGCCTCAACGACCTCGTGCACCGCATCACCGGAGTGCGCGTCGGCGAGACGGTGCCGGACGTGGTGTTCGACCGCCTGCGCGACATCGTGCTGGTCGATCTGCCGCCGCGCGAGCTGATCGAGCGGCTGCGGCAGGGCAAGGTCTACGTGCCGGAGCAGGCGGCCCAGGCGCTGCAGGCATTCTTTTCGCCGTCCAACCTCGCCGCCCTGCGCGAGCTAGCGATGCAGACCGCAGCCGACCGGGTCGACAGCGATCTGCGCGAGGCCCAGGCCGCGCGTGGCATGCCCGGCGTACCGCTGCGCCGGCGCGTGCTGGTGGCGATCGACGGTTGCGGGCAGTCCGAATACCTCGTGCGCGTGGCGCGCCGCCTGGCCGAACGCCGCGATGCGCCCTGGACCGTGGTCAGTGTGCAGACCGAGCCGCTATCCGATCCCATGCGGCAGGCGGAAATCGATCGCGCCTTCGCGCTCGCCCGGCGGCTCGGCGGCGAAGCGGAGCTGCTGCACGGCGGCAGCGTGGTCGATGCCCTGCTCGATCACGCCGCGCGCAGCGGCGCCTCGGCGATCGTGATCGGCCGTACCCGCGAGCGCCCGATCGCACGCCTGTTCAACCGCACGCTGACCCAGCAGCTGATCCAGCGCGGCGCCCATTATGAACTCACCATCGTCAGCCCGCCGCAGGCGCGCGCGCGGTCCCGGCGTGCGCTGCACGGCTTCGGCGGCTGGCTGAGCCGCAGCGACGCGGCGCTCGCAGTGTTCACCGCCGCCGCGGCCACCGGACTGGCCGGTCTCGCCAAGCGCTGGGTGGGACTCGCCGATCTGTCGATGGTGTTCATCGTCGCGGTGGTGCTGGTGGCGGCGCGTACCGGCATGACGGCAGCGGTGATCGCGGCCGTGTTGTGCTTCCTGAGTTACGACTTCTTTTTCATCGAGCCGCGCCTGACCTTCTACATCAGCGCGAGTCATGGCGTGGCCACGGTGTTCCTGTTCCTGCTTGCCGCCCTCGTGGCCGGTCGCCTGGCCTCGAAGCTGCGCATGCAGGTACTCGCGCTGCGCGCGGCGAACGCACACGCCACGGCACTGCAGAGCCTCAGCCAGCAGCTCGCCAGCGCCGCGGATCTCAGCCAGGTGGTCGGCGCGGCAACGCATGCGCTGCGGCGTACGCTGGATGCGGATGCGCTCATCGAGCTGGACGAAACCTCGTCCGTCCGCGAAGGCATACTGCTGCCGGAACGCGATTGTGCCGCTGCCGACTGGGCGCGCCGTCACGGTCAGGCGGCTGGCCGCTACACCGACACCATGGCCAATGCGGACTGGTGGTTCCTGCCGCTGCTCGCAGGCAGCAGCAGCGTCGGCGTAATCGGTCTGCGCTTCGCCGCCAGCGCGTCCCGGATCGGTCCGGAGCAGCGGCGGCTGGCCGAAGCCATGGCCGAGGACATCGCCCAGGCGATCGTGCGCGTGCGGCTCGTCGCCGACCTGCAGGATGCCCGCGTAACCGGCGAGACCGAGCGCCTGCGCTCGGCCCTGCTCTCGTCGGTGTCGCACGACCTGCGCTCGCCACTGGCTTCGATCATCGGCGCGGCCAGCAGCCTGGACAACTATGCCGAGGCGATCAGCCGCGAGGACCGCCATGACCTGCTCGAGACGATCCGCCTCGAAGGCGAGCGCCTGGACCGCTATATCCAGAACCTGCTCGACATGACCCGGCTCGGTCATGGCGGCCTCGCCCTCAGCCGCGACTGGATCGGTGTGGACGAACTGATCGGTTCGGCCGTCACCCGCCTGCAGCGCTATCAGCCGGATGCCCGCTTCGAGGTCGCCATCGGCGAAGACATCGGCCCGCTGTGGGTGCATCCGGCCCTGATCGAGCAGGCGCTGTTCAACGTCATCGAGAACGCCGCGAAATTCTCGCCGCCGGGCGAGGCGGTCGCCGTGGAGGCGCGACGCCTGCCGGACGGCAAGCTGCGGATCGACGTGCGCGACCGCGGTCCGGGCATTCCCGAGGACGAGCGCCAGCGCATCTTCGACATGTTCTACAGCGTCGAGCGCGGCGACCGCGGCCGTCAGGGCACGGGACTGGGACTCGCCATCACCCGCGGCATGATCGGTGCGCACAGCGGTACCGTCACCGCCCTGCCCGGCCCGAATGGCCGCGGCACGGTCATCCGCATTACCCTGCCGGACAACGAACCGCCAGCGACCAGGACCGAATGAGCGCCGAGCGCCCCGCCGAGACCGCTGCCGCGTCGACCGCACGCATCCTGGTCATCGACGACGAGCCGCAGATCCGCAAGTTCCTCGACATCAGCCTGCGCGCCCAGGGCTACCGCGTCGAGGCCGCCGACAGCGGCCGGGCCGGCCTCGCCGCACTGGCCACGCGTGGCGCCGACCTGGTCATTCTCGATCTCGGGCTGCCCGAACGGGACGGACACGAAGTCCTCGCGGAAATCCGCCAGTGGTCCCAGGTACCGGTGATCCTGCTGACCGTACGTGCCGACGAGGCGGAGAAGGTTCGCGCGCTCGATGCCGGCGCCAACGACTATGTGACCAAGCCTTTCGGCGTGCAGGAACTGATGGCCCGCATTAGGGCACTGCTGCGCGCGCACGCGACAGCCGGCGATACGGCGCCGGTATTCGACGACGGCCGCCTGCGTGTGGATCTCGCGCGCCGCGAGGTGCGTCTCGATGGCGAGCCGATCGTTCTCTCGCGCAAGGAATATGCACTGCTCGCCCTGCTGATCCGCCACGCCGGCCGCGTGGTGACGCAGCCGCAACTGCTGCGCGAGCTGTGGGGCCCCACGCATCAGGAAGATACGCACTACCTGCGCATCCTGGTCGGCAAGCTGCGCCAGAAGCTCGGCGACGCCGCCGCTTCTCCGCACTGGATCGCCACCGAGCCTGGCGTTGGATTGCGCTTCCTGGCGGGTTCGGCAGGCCACTGACGGCACCATCCGCGGCCCCGCGGCCGACCGATGCCCGGCGGGACCTGCGGCGATCGGGGTCGTACCGGTCAGGTCTTTTCTGGTCCTGCCCTGCCGATGCTCGCGCATTCGCGGCACGAGCCGCCGGAGAACACGCCGACGGCACGAGCGTTGCTAGCGCGAGCCGAGAGGGTCGGCCTGCGGCGAAGCGCGAGGCTGTGCCCCGCCATCGACCGCACCCTGTTGACGAGAGGCCCCTGCACCATGCCCACGATCAAGGTCCGCCTGATCGCCAGCGAAGACGATGTCGTCGACTTCATCGCGCGGCTGCATGGCCTCGATACCGTCGAGCGGATCGAGCAGGTCGCGGATCTCATGCCGCACATGGACGACGAGGATTCGAGTTCGGCCGGTCTTCCCGACGACATCGGTCCCGGTCTGCAAGCCGTCGAGATCGGCGTGAGCGACGAGGACGCCGTCAACGGCGTGCGCCGGCAGATCGCGCTGATCGCAGAGGAAATGGCGATCGGCGTCGAGTTCGTCGAGGAGTTCTGAGCCCGCCTGGCTGCGCGGCGCGTACCCGGAGCGAAGCGCGTCGGTACCGTCAGGCGGCCTGGACCACGCCGACCTGCTCGGCGAGCCGCTCACCGAACTGGCGCCACTCCGGCAGGCGTCCGGCGACCTGCAGGCGCTCGAGGTAGTCCTCGTCGACCTCGTCTCCATTCACCAGCGCCGTAGCGACGTGCACGGCGCCGATCGTGCCGAACCGGCGCTGCGGCAGGCGGTCGGGACGCCTGTGGTAGGCGACCGTTTCGACAATCTCGGTCGGCAACCCCCACATGCCGAGCAGGAAGGCCCCGATCTCCGCATGCCCGAGGCCGTTGCCGTCGATCCGCCTGGCCGCATCCAGCGCCTCCGGCAGGAGCAGTCCCACGTTGGCCAGCAGGGCCGCGGTCGGCGCGTTGTCGCAGTCCCCGCGACCTTCGACGATGCGAGCGGCGAGCAGCGAGGCCTGCAGCGCGCGGGACTGGAGGGTCTCGGCGTCGCGTGCACGTGCCGGCACATCGAAGACCTCGCTGGCCAGGACGAGATTGCGAACGGCGCTGAGCCCGATGCGGGCGACCGCGGCCTGCACGTCGCCGACCGTCCGCGAGCCGCGGAAGAAAGCCGAGTTGGCCAACTGCAGGGTCTTGGCCGTCAGTGCCGGGTCACGTGCGAGGATAGCGGCGACCGATTGCGCATCGCTGCGTGGATCGAGCATTACCCGGTTCAGCGCCAGATAAACCTGCGGCGCGGCCGGCAACCGGCTCGCCGCGCTGACGCAGGAACGGATCGTCGGGTCGATCAGCAGCAGGCGGAGCTGGATCGCGCTCTCCACTGCCTCGATGAGGACGCCGGCCTCGCAAGGCTTGGACAGGAAGCGGTGCGCGACGTTGAGGGCGCGCATCGCCGCTTCCGCATCCGATTGGCCCGACAGGATCAGACGCACGGTGTCGGGCCAGCTCGCCCGCACCTTCTCGAGCAGCTCCGCGCCGTTCATGCGCGGCATGCGCATGTCCGAGATGACCGCATCGATCGGCATGCGGGCCAGCACGTCCAAGGCCTCATCGCCGCTGTTTGCGAACAGCAGGTCCCACGTGCAGCCGACGGCGAACAGCATCCGGCCGATGCCATCGAGCACCCGGGGCTCATCGTCCACGAACAACACGCGCATCGCTAGGTCACTCCATGCAATGGATGGCCGTAGGCTCCGCGGGCGAGACAGCGCCATCACTGGCGGGGCGTACCGAGATCGCCATAGCCCAACCGCGGCGACACCGCGGAATCACGGGAGGGGCAATCCCCGTCTCCGGCCGCAACCGGCGGCGCATCGCTGGTGCCGGGTGCCACGCTCCCGGCCGAGTCGCAATGACCCGGCTCCACGCCATGCAAGGACCCCGCCGCACGCCGGTCCGCCTCCGCATCCGGCGGGTCGAGACCGCGCGCGCGACGCCAGGCCATGACCAGCTCGACGGTGCCGGCGTCCACCTGCGCGGACACGCCCGTTCCGGCCGCCGTGGCGACCGGAACGACGCCCGGGGCCGGCCCGGGGATGGCAAGGATAACAGCGAGCGCAAGCACGAAAGCAGCGGTACGCAGAGCCGCGAGCCTTCCGGCGATGCGATCGACGACGGGCATGCGGCCGCGGACCGTGAGCTGCCGTTTCGGAACCCTGACAGGGGGCGTGCAGGAGGTCATGGGGCATACCCATCGAGGACCGGCGCCGCATGGCGTCGAGCCCGCGATGCAAGTGGCGTTCTCGAACGCTGTGCCCTCCGCCACGACCATTCGGATCGCTCGGGGCCGGCGCAGCGCCGACGGACGGCTGACGCCTGCGTGCCGGATGCCCGCCGGGCATCCCGGGAGTCATCAGCCAGTGCGCTCGCCAATTGACGAAAACACATCTACCGATTAATGAATTGCACGACATTCTTACAGTTCCATAATAGGAACGATGGGCGCAGCATAGGTATTGCTTGTTGAGCGCAAACGAGCGGATCATCGTGCCGCCTGCTTGCAGCACGGGGTCCGGCGAACTGCTGACGCAGACGACATCGCGGCGGCAGTCCATCGACAGGTTTTCCTAAGGGCAACGACTGACCGGGCGGCGTGCTCGCACCACGCCCCCGCTCCGATGCAGTCGATCCCATCGACCTGAGCACATGGGGATGACCAGCCATGCGGATGCGGTGCCTGTGCCGCCCGAATACAGGACGGATAGATCGGCCGGAAGCGCCGAGGGCCAGCCCCGGG
The DNA here is from genome assembly GCA_964471815.1 of uncultured Rhodanobacteraceae bacterium. Taxonomy (GTDB): domain Bacteria; phylum Pseudomonadota; class Gammaproteobacteria; order Xanthomonadales; family Rhodanobacteraceae; genus Tahibacter. The sequence continues at coordinate 15,224 of CAYYHP010000030.1, read as the reverse complement.
TCGCACGTGGTCTGACGCTGTTTCTGGCCACTGGTGCGGACTGGCGCATCAGCGAGGCAGGACCGCTCGCCCGCGAGCTGTTCGGCGCCTTGCTGGACCGGGCTCCGCATCCGAAGCTCTGGGAACTCCTGCCGGAATGGCAAGAATCGCCGGGGGCCGAGAGGCTGGAAGGCGTGCTGCACGGCACGCCCCTGCTGATGTTCGAACATGCCTTCGCCGGGCGATCCCAGCCGCACAGGATCATCGCCATGGCACGCGCAAACGGCATCGGTTTCCACGTCGACGAGCACGCCCCGCTCACTCTGCCGCCTCCGCTGCTGGAGGGCGAGGTCCTGCTCCGCCAGATCGAGGACGTGGCCGGTATTGGCGCGTGGCGGATCGACTGCTTGACCGGCGCAACCTCGGCCAGCGAGGGCTTCTTCGCGCTGACCGGGCTGTCCCGTGAACAGGACTTCTGCTTCATCGACATGCTCGAACGCACGCATGTCGAGGATCGCCGGCCGCTGGCGGAGGCCTATCGCGCCTTCCAGAGAGGCGATGCTCCGCTTGACATCGAACACCGGTTGACCCGTTCCGATGGCGAAGTCCTGCACCTGCACACGCTGGGGCGCCACGAACGCGACGCCGCCGGGACGCTGGTCGCCCTCGCCGGCACCACACAGGACGTCAGTGCACGCAAGGAGGCGGAGAAGGACCGCCGCTCGCAGAAGCTGCGTGCTTTGAACCGCTTCTCGCTGCTGGCGAGCAGCAAGCTCGGCGATGCCGACCTGCTTCAGGTGCTGGTCGAGGAAGTACGCGAAACCATCGGCGCCCACCTAGGCTCAGTGCATCTGCTGCCCACCGCCAATGACGGCCAGCCGACGACCGCCGCGGTCTCGCTGTCGGACAAATACGCGAAGTGGCGCGATTTCGATGCGCCGGTCTACGGCCTCGGCCTGCTCGCCGAAGCGACCTCCGGGCAGCGCATCCTGAGACTGACTCACCAGGAGCTGATCGAGCATCCGGCCTGGATGGAGTTTGGACAGCACCAGCACTCGCACGTGCCGCTGCGTGGCCTGCTGTCGGTACCGCTGCGCGACCGGCACGGCCAGTGCCTGGGCTTCCTGCAGATATCTGACCGCTATGCCGGTGAATTCAATGCGGACGACGAGGCGTTCGCGATCCAGTTCGCGCAGATCATCTCGATCGCCCTCGGCTGGGGCCGGATCATCGAAGAACTGCAGGACGCGAAGGAGCGCCTCGGCGAGCAGATCGACGAACTGGCACACAACCGCGAGATGCTCGCCGAAGCCGAACGCATCGCGAAGCTCGGCAGCTGGGAGATCGATCTGAGCGAGACCGGCAAGAACCGCGCCTGGCGCTGGTCGGACGAGATGTTCCGTCTGCTCGGGCTGGATCCGGCGATCGATACCGCGGACATCGATACCGTGCGCGATGCCGTGCACCCGGACGACCGCCCGATGCTGATGGCGCTGTTCGATGCGGCAATACTGAGCGGCGCGCCCTACGAGACGGGTTTCCGGGTCCGCCATTCCGACGGGTCGCTGCATTGGCTGCACTCCATCGGCCGTGTGATTCGCGACGGACACGGCCGCGCGCAGCGCCTGGTCGGTGCGAGCCAGGACATCACCGAGCGCCGTCGCCACCAGGAGGTCGAGCGCGATCGCGCGGAGATCCTGCGTGGCGTGGCGACCGGCGTACCGTTGACCGAAACGCTGGCGTCGATCACCACGCTCTACGAGCGCCACCATCCACCGGCGCGCTGCTCGATCATGCTCATCGAGAAGGGACGCTACCTGCGGGTGGCGGCGGGTGGCAGCCTGCCGGAGAACTACAACCGCGCCATCGACGGCCTGGAGATCGGACCGAACGTCGGCAGCTGCGGAACGGCCGCCTGGCGTAAGGAGCGCGTCATCAGCGTGGACATCGCCGCCGATTCGCTCTGGGAACCCTTCCGACCGCTCGCCGCAGAAGCAGGACTCGGTTCCTGCTGGTCGACACCGATCCTCGACATTGTCGGCGACGTGCTCGGCACGTTCGCGGTCTATTACCGCTCGCCGCACCAGCCGATGCAGAACGAGATCGAGACGATCGACGTATTCGCCTCGATTGCCGCGATCGCGATCGAGGCCAGTCAGGCGCGGCGGCGCGTCGAAGAGAGTCGACAGCGCTTCCGTTCGCTGTTCCACTATGTTCCGGAGGGCGTTTTCGCGCTTGATTTGGATGGTCTCATAACGAGCTGCAACATGGCGGTCACTGCGATAACCGGCCATCCCCGGGAGTATTTCATCGGCCTGCCGTTCGAAGCCGTCGTGCCGGCCGACGAGCGTGATCGCGTGCGGCTGCACCTCGATCGTGCCATGACCGGCGAAATGCAGACTTTCGAGCACAGTGGATTGCGTGCCGATGGCAACATCTATTCGGCGATCTGCACGGTCCTACCGACCGTGGTCGATGGTGCCCGGGTCGGCATGTTTGCGATCTCGCGCGACATCACCGAACAGCGCGCCTCACGCGCTGCGCTCGAGACCGCTCTGCAGGACGTCCGCGCGCGCAATCGCGAGCTGCAGGAGTTCGCCTTCATCGCCTCGCACGATCTCCAGGAGCCGCTGCGCAAGGTCCAGGCATTCGGGGATCGCCTGCGCATCCACCTCGGGGAGACGCTCGACCCGGAGGGAGCCGACTACATCGAGCGCATGCGCAGCGCAGCCAGTCGAATGCAGCAGCTGATCGACGATCTGCTCGCGTATTCGCGGGTGGCGACCCGCGGCAGCCAGCCGGTCGAGGTGGATCTCGCCCAGATCTGCCAGGACGTGCTCGGCGATCTCGAAATGCGGATCGCACAGACCGGCGCGACTATCGAGGTGTCGCCGCTGCCGCCGCTCGAGGCCGATCCGACGCAGATGCGCCAGCTTCTGCAGAATCTACTCAGCAACGCCTTGAAATTCCGCCACCCGGAGCGCTCGCCGCACATCGTCGTCGGCGGTGAGACGTTCGAAAAGTCCGGGACGGACGGCGTGCGCCGCTGGCTGCGACTGCGGATCGCAGACAACGGGATCGGTTTCGACAACCGCTATCGCGAGCGAATTCTGCTACCTTTCCAGCGTCTGCATGGGCGTAGCGAATACGAGGGCTCCGGCATCGGTCTCGCGATCGTGCGGCGCATCGTGGAGCGCCATGGGGGGAGCATCCTGGCCGATGGAAAACCCAACGAAGGCGCGACGTTCACCGTCGAACTCCCGCTGTCGCCGCCTGCAGGCCCGACGGCCCCGGTGCTCATGGGAGACGCCCTGTGAGCCCGGCCATGGATGAGCAATCCGCCACCGTGCTGATGGCAGACGACGACCCGGACGATTGCCGCCTGGCCATGGATGCGTTCCGCGCCGCGCAGCTGCCTTACCCGCTGCGCTTCGTACCCGACGGCGTGGCGCTGCTCGATTACCTCAAGCGCCGCGGCGCCTACCACGAGGCGGAACGCCATCCGCTGCCGCGGGTGATCCTGCTCGATCTGAACATGCCGCGGATGGACGGTCGCGAAGCACTCGCCGCGATCAAGGCCGACGACGCCATTCGGCACATCCCGGTGATCGTCATGAGCACCTCGCGCGCAGAGGCGGAAAATCTGCCGCGCGGCCGATTCGGCTGCGATGCCTTCATCGCCAAGCCAGCGACGTTCGGGGCGCTGGTCGAACTGGTCAAATCGATCAGCCGACGTTGGCTGGACCCTTCCGGCGAGCCGGTCACTCCCGGCCCAGAGGGGCTGCCGTGACGCCATCGGCACACGTCAGTTCGGTACGCATCCTGCTCGTCGACGACGACGAGGATGACGTCATCCTGACCCGGGCGATGTTCGCCGAGGTCCAGGACATCTGGGCCCAGGTGGACTGGTCCGCGCGCTACGACGAGAGTCTCGAGAAGGCGGTCGCCGGCGCCTACGACCTGCATCTCGTCGATTACCGGATCGGCCCGGAGAGCGGCATCGCCTGGCTGCGCGAGGCGCAGCGGCGCGGCGTGCGCGGCCCGGTGATCCTGCTAACCGGCCAGGGCAGCCACGAGGTCGATCTCGAGGCAATGCAGGCCGGCGCGGCGGACTACCTGGTCAAGGGCCGGCTCGACGCCGCCCAGCTCGGGCGCAGCGTGCGCTACGCGCTCGATCGGCGCCGCTATCTAGCACGCATCGAGGCCAGCGAGGAACGTTATCGCCTGCTGTTCGAGCGCAGCCCGCTGCCGATGTGGGTCTACGACATCGAAAGCCTGCGTTTTCTCGCTGTCAATGACGCCGCGGTAGCCCACTACGGCTATTCACGCGAGGAATTCCTTGCCCTGACGCCGCGTGACATCCGGCCACCATCGGAGGTTCCGCACTTCGAGCAGCACCTGAAGGACCGCCAGCACGGCCTGTGGTCTGGGGGGTTGTGGAAGCACCGCCGCAAGGATGGCAGCATCATCGACGTGGAGGTGGCTGCCCACGACATCGAACTTGATGGCCATGCAGGCCGGCTGATCCTGGTCCGCGACGTCACCGAACAATTGCGCCTCGACCAGCAGAAGCGTCTGCTCGTACGCGCACTCGAATCGAGCAAGAGCGGTATCATCATCACCGATGCATTGCAACCGGACCTGCCGATCACCTACGTGAATCCGGCTTTCCAGCACATGACCGGGTTTTCGCAGGAGGAACTGATCGGCCACAACTGCCGTTTCCTTCAGGGCGAGGACCGCAATCAAGAGGGCATCCAGCAGATCCGGGACGCACTCACGCGTCAGGGGGACTGTGAGGTCGTGCTGCGCAACTACCGCAAGGACGGCACGCTGTTCTGGAATCAAATCCGCATCTCGCCGGTGCGCGACGGCGAAGGCCGCCTGACCCATTACATCGGCGTCAGCCAAGACCTCACCGACCGCCGCCGGTACGAAGCCGAGCTGGCCTATGCGCTGCGCCACGATCCTGTCACGCAGTTGCCGCGTTTCGTCGATGCCGAGGATGCCTTTCAGTCCGCCATCGAGGCGGCGGGACAATGCGGCGAGTGCGTGGCCGTGTACTACATTGACGTCGACCGCTTTCACACGGTCAACGACAGCGTCGGCCGACGCGGCGGCGACGAGACCCTGCGCCTCATCGCCCAGCGCCTGCGTGCCGCGGCGCCCGACGAGACGCGCATCTGGCGTCTTGGCGGCGACGAATTCATGCTGATGGTGCGCCTGCCGGCGGACAGCGATCCCTTTGCGATCGCTGAGCGGCTGCGCCAGACCCTCGAGATGCCCGTACCGCTGTCGAGCTATCAGCTCTTCCTCAGCGGCACCGTGGGCTTCGCCTGCTACCCCGAGAACGCCCAGACTGCGACCGACCTATTCAACTGCGCGCAGGCGGCGATCAGCCGCGCCAAGCGCAGCGGACGCAGCTCGGTGCAAGCCTTCTCCAATACCCATGCCGAGGAGCTGCACGAGCGCCTGGCGCTCGGCGGCCGCCTGCGCAGTGCGATCCGTGACAACGAGCTGGTCCTGCATTTCCAGCCGCAGGTGCGCGCGCCCGATGGCCGCATCGTCGGCATGGAAGCCCTGGTGCGCTGGCAGACCCGCGATCTCGGCCTGCTGCCGCCGCGGCGGTTCGTCGGCGTGGCCGAAGAGCTCGGTATGATCGTCGAGCTCGGCCGCTGGGTGTTGCGTAATGCCTGCAAGCAGGCCCGTGCTTGGCTTGAGGCCGGTCACGACGACGTCAGTGTCGCGGTCAACGTTTCGGCCCTACAACTGCACCGGCTGACCTTTATCGACGAAGTACGCGAGGCGCTCCAGGAAACCGGCCTGCCGCCGTCGATGCTCGAGCTCGAACTCACCGAGACCGCGATCATGGACAACGTCCAGCGCGCGAGCCAGATCATGGCGGCGCTGAAGGAGATCGGCGTGCGGCTCGCGCTTGACGATTTCGGTGTCGGTTATTCGAGCTTGAGCCACCTCAGTCGCTTTCCGATCAACAAGCTCAAGATCGACCACAGTTTCATCCATGATGTGGCGCTGGAGAGTGGCGAGGCCGCCATCGCACGCGCGATCACCGCGATGGGCCATGAGCTGCGCATGACCGTGATGGCCGAGGGCGTCGAGACCGAGGCACAGCTCGGCTACCTGCTGCGCAACCATTGCGACGAGTTCCAGGGTCACGTGTTCGGTCCAGCAGTGCCGGCCGATCAGGCCATGGCCCTGTTGCGCGGGCGGTTCATCGAATCGGTGTTGATGTCGGCCTCGCAGATTGAACGTGGCCTGCTGCTCGTCGACGACGAGGACAACGTACTGCGCGCCCTGAACCGCCTGCTACGCCGCGAGGGCTACAGCATCTTCACGGCGAACAACGTGCAACAGGGCTTCGACATCCTCGCCCGCAATAAGATCCAGGTCATCGTCTCCGACCAACGCATGCCCGACATCAGCGGTACAGAGTTCCTGAGCAAGGTCAAGGAAATGTACCCGGATACCGTGCGCCTAGTGCTGTCCGGCTACACCGATCTCGCCACCGTCACCAGCGCGATCAACCGCGGTGCGATCTATAAGTTCCTGACCAAGCCCTGGGACGACGACGACCTGCGTGCGCAGATCAGCGAAGCGTTCCGTACCTACAGCGAACGCATGCGCGAAACTGGCCGGAGTTGAATCCTGGGATGGCCGCGTTCAGCGCGGCATGTCGTCGAGAGGGATGGCGCCGTCATCATCAAAGTCGACACGCATCAGGCCTGGCGCCTCGCGCTCAAGGCGCCGACGCATGCGTTCACGCCCGAGCAACCGGTCTTCGCGCGCGGTCGCCTCCAAATGCTCGCGGTGGTGGCACAGCAGATCGGCGACCGTGCGGCGTAGCTTGGCATCATCCCACGGCTTGCCGAAGAAGCGCAGGATCCGCGTTTCATTGATCGCTACGCCGATCGCATCACGATCGGCGTAGCCGGACAGGATCATGCGCGCGACGCCCGGCTGCAGTTCGATGACACGCGAGAGGAACTCCACGCCATCCATCTCCGGCATGCGATAGTCGGAGATGATCAGCGAGAAGTCCTCCTCCTCGGCCCGCTCGAGCGCCCTGAGCGGCGAGGTGAAAGTTTCGACGACGACGTCCGCCCCCGGCACATCGCGTTCCATGAAGGATAAACACGGCGCAGCGCGTTCAGGATGTTCGGCTCGTCGTCGAGCAACAAAACGCGATGCATGAAGCCCTCCCTGCTCCAGCCCCTCAGGGCACGACGCGGGGCTGACGGACCGGCAATTCGATGCGGAACATCGTGCCCTGCCCCGGCGTGCTGGTGACATGGATATTACCGCTGTGCTTGCGGATGATGCCGTAGGAAATCGCAAGCCCCAGACCGGTGCCCGAACCGACCGGTTTGGTCGTGAAGAACGGATCGAAGATGCGCGGCATGACGTCTTCGTGAATGCCCTCGCCATCGTCACCGATCGCGATCCAGACATGATCGTCCTCGCGACCGGTACTGACCGTGATGATGCCGCGACCACGCAGTGCCTGGCCGGCGTTCACGAGGATGTTCATAAACACCTGATTGAGCTCCGACGGCACGCACTCGATCAGCGGCAGCTCGCCGAAACTCTTGACCACTTGGGCCTTGTACTTGAGTTCGTTCCAGACGATGTTCAGGGTCGAATCGAGGCCGCGGTGCACGTCGGCCATCACCCAGGCGTCCCCGGCCTCGCTGCGCGAGAAATCCTTGAGGTCCTGGACGATCTTGCGCACCCGCTCGATGCCCTCGCGCGACTCGGCGAGGAGCTGCGGCAGATCCGAAGCGACGAAGTCGATGTCGAAACGGCGCCGCAGGTCGGCGATCTCGGCGATCCCGTGTTCGTTGCCGCTGCGACCCAGCGCAAGGTCGTAGGCTTCGACCAGAGCGAGCAGATGGCGCGTGTATTCGTTGAGAGTGCCGAGATTCGAGTGGACGTAGCCGATCGGGTTGTTGATCTCGTGCGCCACGCCCGCAGCGAGCTGGCCGATCGAGGCGAGCTTCTCCGACTGGATCAGCTGCTCCTGGGCACCCTTCAACTTGGTGTAGGCGACCTCGAGCTCGGCATTGCGGCTCTGCAGCTCCCGCTCACGTGCATGCTCCTTGCTCACGTCGTGGGCGACCACGCCGAAATGCCAGGCGGATCCTCCATCGGGATGGATGGCGACCACGCGCACGAAGAAGACGGTCGGCAGCCGCTGCCCGCTCGGCAGCACGCTCTCGCCCATCCACAGGCCATTGGTCGCCGCGCCGGCGAGTGCTTCCGGCGGCACCAGTGCGGGATCGATGCGGTACGCCTTGTCGCCGCCCTCCGCCGCGCCGGGATTGCAGATCATGAAGGGCCGTGCGGAACGATTCGAATAGACGACATGGCCCTCGCCGTCGAGCACGAGGATCAGATCCACCGAGGCGCTGGAGAGAGCGGAGAGGAATTCGCCCGGATCGCCGACCGTGTAGGTATCCATGTCCGCGATGTTACGGCCCCTTGCCGGCGGCAGGGAGGCTGCACGTGCCTGCATCGCATCGCTACCCGGGACTTCCTCCGAGGACCCGAGCGGCGGCATGGTCAGGCCTGCGCCAGCGAACGCACGCGACCGGTACCGGCAAGCTGGCCGCTGCAGCCGTAGGCTGCGTCAGGTTCGACCAGGCCGAGCCGGCGCAGGGTCCAGAGCACGTCTCGGCGGCGCTGCGTGAGCAAGGCGCCGTTGGCCACATTGCGCGCGGCCAGATCACGCAGCTGGGCCGCGTACCTGTCGGCCAGAGCGGGCTCGGCGCCGATGGCCGAAATCAGGGCCTGCAGTGAATCGAGCTTGTCGCGGCTGGCATTGGCCAGCGCCTCGGCATCGAGATCGACCAAGGCCGCGCGCTCCGCATCCAGCGCGTGACCGAACGCCGCGAGCAACGCCGGCGCCGACTCGGCGGGCGAGGCCGGGATCCCGGTCATTTCAGGGCCTTTTCCACATCCAGGAGACGCGTGGCGATGGTCCTGGCATCGATCGGGTAGTTCCCGCTCTCGACTGCCGCACGCAGGCGCTCGATCTTCTGCGGATCGCCGATCGTCGCCTCACCGGCCTTGCGCTGTACTGCCTGCATGTCGACCATCCTCTCGCTGAGGACCAGGCTGTCGCTGGCCGCCACGGCACCGACGCGGGGCTTGTCGGACGCCGTCGTCCGCGGCAAGGCGGATGGAAGCGACACCCCCGCCGTCTGGCCGTACCCATCGATCTTACTGGTCATGGCGTACTCCGCATTTCAGGTTTCGGGGTGGTTATCGGCCGCTCTGAAGGAAACTTTAGTGCCGCATCGGGGTGCCGCATCGAGAGCCGCCGGAAGGCGGCCGGCGCCGCGATTCCCGGCGGACGTCCCTTCATCATCCTTCGCCCGGCAGCATGGCGTCGGGCGGGCCGGACGGCCACCCCGGCCACGCGCATCCGGCGTGCCCGCACCGGCACGCGCGGCATCACAGCGGGACCTCCACCTCACCCTGCGCACGCACGTAGCCGACCACGACGCGCCGCGAGCCCGTACTCTCGACCGAAACGCGCTCGGCAAGGCCCGCGTCGCCGAGCGCCTTGCCGGTCGCACGCACCTCGATGCCGGCACCGCGCGCGACCAGCACGACGATGTCGCCGCGACGCACCAGGCGCGGTGCCTGCAGATCGGTGGCGGCGAGCACGCTGCCGGCCGGCAGCGTGCGCGCCGCCACGCGACCGAGGACCGCGGCATCGTCGACCAGCGCGGCTTCGTTGAGCGTTGCGACGTTACGCGCCTCGCGGCCGAGCACGTCGGACGTGATGATCTGCCCCGCCGCGACCGGACGGACGAGCGTGAGCACGGACTGCACCCGGCGCACCCGTACCGGAACGAACAGCCGCCAGGCGGTCGGACCGGCGCAGACCACCTCGGCCACACCGCGCCCGCCCGCATTCGCGGTCAGCGCGTCACTGCATTGCGGCAGGCGCAGGCCCGGATCGAGCGTGGCTTCCGCGCTCACGTCGGCGCTGGCGCCTGCATCGGGCACGACCGCCGCGATGGCCGCAGCGCGAATGCTGTCGAGCGACTGGAAATCGCCAGCCCACCCTCCGGTGCAGGCGAGCAACAGTAACAGCAGGAGACGGACCCGCATAGGCGGTACTCCGCAACGGATTGTGCGTATCGAAGCAAGAGCCGTGCCGCAATTGCGAGCACGACCCGCGTCCGCATCGTGCCGCCGCGCCGGCACAGCGCAGTGCGTGCGTCTGTCATCGCGCCCGGCACGCATGGGGCTTCCTGCCGAGCCGCCGAAGCGCCCGCCCGTTCACCGCAAACCGGCGTCGGGACTCGCCATCCGCCGAGGAGGCGATTCCGGACGCCACCCTGCTGTTCCGCACCTGACGCCCCTAAAGTTTTGTCGTCCGATGCCGATAAGCGGGACGTATGCCCGCGAACCTGCTCAATCGCATCGACCAGCGCACACGCCTCGCGGGCCACAACCGCCTCGCACTGCTGTTATTTCGTCTCGGCGGGCGACAACTTTTTGGCGTCAACGTGTTCAAGGTGCAGGAGGTGCTCAAGCGTCCCGTCCTGCACGTGCTGCCGCAGGCACATCCGCCGCTGCTTGGATTCGCCGACGTGCGCAAGCGTTCGGTGCCCGTGCTCGATCTGGGCCTGGCGATCGGCCATCCGGAGCGTGGCATCGATTCGGCCGAGTACCTCGTCGTCAGCGAGTTCAACCGCTCGATCCAGGGCTTCCTGGTCAGTTCGGTGGACCGCATCGTAAACATCGCCGTCGAAGACGTGAAGCCACCGCCGGAATTCAGCGACAACACGCATCTGACCGCAGTGACTCGCCACAACGGCGAGCTGATCCAGATCATCGACGTGGAGAAGGTGCTGGCCGAGACGGTCGGGGCCGCACCGGACGTGTCCAGCCACTTGTTGCTGCGCGCGGTCTCGCCCGGCAGTGCGCGTGTCCTCGTGGTCGACGATTCGCGTGTCGCGCGCAGCCAGATCCAGCAGGTGATGGAGCAGCTGGGTGTCGAATCGACCCTGCTCGCCGATGGCCGCCAGGCGCTCATCCATCTCAAGGAACTCGCGGCGAGTGGCGTGGTGCCTTCAAAGCACTACGCACTGGTGATCTCGGACATCGAGATGCCCGACATGGATGGCTATACGCTCACGACGGAAATCCGTCGTGATCCGGCGCTCGCCGATCTCTACGTGCTGCTGCACACGTCCCTGTCCGGTATCTTCAACAACGCCATGGTCGAGCGCGTCGGGGCCAACGCGTTCGTTGCCAAATATTGCCCCGACGACCTTGCCGAACACGTACTTACGCGACTGGAGAGCCTCGCCCCCGGACGCGCCGCCTGAGTCATCCGCTGCCGGTTGATCGCTGCGTGCGGCGCGGCGACGGTTTTCCGTGGCACATGGCTTGCCTCGACTCCGCCAACGAATCGTCCCGTACGGAGGACGTATGGCGGATCTGTCCACCCAGCTGTTCGGCGTCCATGCCGCCGCCCTCGGCCTGCGCGAAGCCCGCCTGAACCTCATCGCGTCGAACCTCGCGAATGCCGACACGCCGAATTACCAGGCACGAGATCTCGACTTCAGCCGTGCGCTCGAAGCGGCGACCGCCCAGACCGGCATTACCGAGGGCCTGGGCAAGTCCACCGATCCGGTGACCGAGGCGACGGTCTACCGCGTGCCGCTGCAGCCGAGCCTCGACGGCAACACGGTCGATGCCGACTACGAGCATGCAAGCTTCGCGCGCGCCGCGCTCGAGTACCGCGCGAGCCTCTCGTTCGTCGAGGGCCGCGTGCGTTCGCTGATGACCGCGATCACCGGAGAATGAGCATGGCCGGCCTGCCGATCTTCGATGTCGCCGGCTCCGCGCTCGCCGCGCAGTCGGTGCGCCTGAACACGGTGGCGAGCAATCTCGCCAACGCGAACAACGTCAGCGGCGATCCGACCACGGTCTATCGCCCGCTCGAACCGGTGTTTTCGACGCTGCCGGTCGATCCGGCCAACCCGACTCTTGCCGGCGTGCAGGTCAACGGCGTCGAGCAAGGCAATGCACCGCCGATCAAGCGTTATGAGCCCGGCAACCCGCTCGCCGATTCGCAAGGTTACGTGTACGCGCCGGACATCGACCCGGTCGCGCAGATGGCCAACATGATTTCCGCCTCGCGCGCCTATCAGGCCGATGTCGAGGTGCTGAACACGGCAAAGGATCTGGCTCTCGCCACGCTCGGCCTCGGCCGCTGAGTGGATCGCCCCTCCTCCACGGACAACCGCCCATGAGCGTGAACACGGCCAACGACATCTACTCCCAGCTCGGCATCAAGCAGCAGGTCGCGCCGAGGACCGAGCGTCGCACCGAACTCGGCGAAGCCGATTTCCTGCGCCTGATGACCGAGCAGCTGAAGAACCAGGACCCGCTGAAGCCGCTCGGCAGCACCGAGTTCCTCGGCCAGCTCGCGCAGTTCTCGACCGTGAAGGGCATCCAGTCGCTCGGCGGCGACATGCAGAACGTCTCGACCCTGCTCGGCGAGAGTCAGGCCCTGCAGGCGGCCAACATGGTCGGTCACGATGCCTATCTGGTCACCGACAAGGGTCTGCTCGGCAAGGAGGGCGTTTCCGGCAGCGTCGCCGCGACCGCGGCCGGCACGCTCACGGTCCAGGTCGCCGATGAGAGCGGCAAGGTCGTGCGCACGTTCAACGTGGAGGCGCGCAAGGCCGGTGAAGTCGATTTCACCTGGGACGGCCGCGACGGCAGCGGCCAGGCCCTGCCCGCCGGCACCTACACCTTCACCGCCAAGGCCGGCAACACCGCCGTCGATGTGCAGATCGCCACACGCATCGAGAGCATTTCCTTCACCGCCTCCGGCATGGTCCTGAACCTCGCCGGCATCGGCGCCACCACCTTCGACAAGATCACCCGGATCAGCTGAGCGCGAGGAACCCGACATGCCCTTCCAGATCGCCCTGAGCGGTATCGGTGCGGCCACCGCCGACCTGAACGTCACCGCCAACAACATCGCCAACGTCAACACCACCGGCTTCAAGCGCTCGCGCGCGGAGTTCTCCGACGTGTTCGCGGCATCGCCCTACGGCATCTCGCGCAACGCGATCGGCAGCGGCGTGCAGGTCGCCGCGGTGCGCCAGCAGTTCGCACGCGGCAACATCGACTTCACCGACAACAGCCTGGACATGGCGATCAACGGCGAGGGCTTCTTCACGCTCTCGCGCGCCGGCGCTACGGTCTATTCGCGCGCCGGCAACTTCGGCGTGGACAAGGACGGCTATGTCGTCAACAACATCGGCGACCGCCTGCAGGTGTTCCCGCCGACCACTTCGGCCACCGGCGTGAGCACGGGCTTCGATCTCGGCCGCCTGGCCGACCTGCAGCTCTCGCGTGCCGACAGCGCACCGTCGGCGACTACGGCCGTCACAGCGAACGTGAACCTGCCGGCCAACGCGACGCAGCCGACGGTGACGCCATTTAGCCCGACCAACAGCCAGAGCTACACCCAGTCCACCTCGCTGACCGTATACGACTCGCTCGGCGTGGCGCACACCCAGACGATGTATTACGTCAAGACCGCTACCGCCAACACCTGGGACATGTACACCTACATCGACGGTACCGCGGTCGGTGCGGCCACCAATCTCGTCTATTCCTCGAGCGGCGCGCTAACCACGCCGGCCGGCGGCACCGTGACCCTGCCCGCCTACACGCCGACCACCGGCGCGGCACCGATGAACATCACGGTCGATCTCGGCAAGTCCACGCAGTACGGCAATACCTTCTCGGTCGCGCAGCTGATCCAGGATGGCTATGCGACCGGCAAGCTGACCGGCATCGACATCAGCGACGGGGGCGTGGTCACCGCGCGCTACACCAATGGCCGCTCGACGCCGCTCGGCGAGGTCGCGCTGACCAACTTCGCGAACCCGCAGGGCCTGCAGCAGCTCGGCGACACGAGCTGGGGCGAGACGGCGGAATCCGGCCAGCCGCTGCGCGGCGCGCCAAACACCTCGTCGTTCGGCGCGGTGCAGGGCGGCGCGCTCGAATCCTCGAACGTCGATCTCACCGAGCAGCTCGTAAACATGATCACCGCGCAGCGCAACTTCCAGGCAAACGCGCAGATGATCTCCACGGCCGACCAGATCACCCAGACCATCATCAACATCCGCTGACGCCGCCGGCCCGTCGTGAGACGGGCCGCGCGACGCGGCACGGAGCACGCACATGGACAAGGCCCTGTACGTCGCGATGACGGGAGCGAGCGCCACGCTCAAGGCGCAATCGGCCGTCGCGAACAATCTGGCCAACATTGACACTACCGGCTTCAAGGCCGCGCTAGTGCAGACCGAAGCCTATGCCGTGCAGGGCCCCGGACTGCCGAGCCGCGTCGATGCCACGCTCAAGGGCCCCGGCTTCGACGCGAGCCCGGGACCGTTGATCCAGACCGGCAACGAGCTCGACGTCGCCGTGCGCGACGGGCACTGGCTCGTGGTCATGGATGCCGCGGGTCAGGAGGCCTACACGCGTGCCGGGTCGCTGCAGATCAATGCGAACGGCCAGCTGGTGACCGCGAGCGGCCTGCAGGTCATGGGTCAGGGCGGACCGATCTCGGTCCCGCCCAATCAGTCGGTGACGCTCGCCGCGGACGGCACGTTGTCGATCGTGCCGGCCGGCCAGAGTCCGGCCACCCAGGCCCAGGTCGGCCGCGTGCGCGTCGTGCAGGCCGACGGCGCGGCGCTGGTGCGCGGCGGCGACGGCCTGATGCGCATGGCCGACGGCAGCACGCCGCCGAACGCCGCCGGCAACGTGCTGACCACCGGCGTGCTCGAAGGCAGCAACGTCAATGCAGCGCAGAGCCTCGTCGAGATGATCGAGCTCTCGCGCCAGTTCGATATGCAGGTCCGCGTCTTGCACAGTGCGGACGAGAACGCCCGCGCCGCGAATTCGCTGCTGCGGCTCGGTTGAAGGAGGATCCCATGAACCAGGCACTCTGGGTTGCGAAGACCGGTCTCGATGCGCAGCAGACGCGCATGACCGTGGTTTCCAACAATCTCGCCAACGTCAACACCACGGGCTTCAAGCGCAGCCGCGCCCAGTTCGGCGATCTGTTCGCTTCGTCGCCGACCCAGTCGACGCGCATGGTCGCGGGTCAGGGCCAGCGCCTTAACGGCATCATCCAGCAGTTCACGCAGGGTACGCTCGAGGCGAGCGAAAAGACGCTC
>CAYYHP010000029.1:0-21934 GCA_964471815.1 uncultured Rhodanobacteraceae bacterium | reverse complement strand
ACACGCGCCGGGTAATGCCACCGCACTCGCCGCCGGTTACCTGCATACCTGCGCGCTCGCGAGCGACGGCAGCATGCGCTGCTGGGGTGACAATTCCTCGGGACAGCTAGGCAATGGCAACAACATCACACAGCCTGTTCCCGTCGCGGTGCAGGGGCTCCCCGGCAGCGTGACAGCTATAGCGGCTGCCGGCCTGCACACCTGCGCGCTACTGGCCAGCGGCGCAGTGCATTGCTGGGGATACAACCAATTCGGACAGCTCGGCGATGGCACCAAGACGAGCCGCAATCAGCCAGGCAATGCCGTACCGCTGTCGGGGCCGGCCACAGCCATAACCGCCGGCACCTACCGAACCTGTGCCGTACTGGCCAGCGGCAACGTACATTGCTGGGGCATGGGACCGCTCGGCAACGGCCTCCCCGACGACAGTACGACGCCGGTGAACGTCGATCTCGGCGGCCAGCAGGCGATCTCTGTGGCAGCCGGCACCTATCACGCCTGCGCTTTGCTCATGAGCGGCGCCATGCGCTGCTGGGGCAACAACGGCCATGGCCAGCTCGGCACCGGTGACACGCAGGGACATCTGACTCCGGTCGCTGTCGGCGCGTTGTCCGGCACGACCGTCACCGCGCTGGCAGCCAGCGATAACCATACCTGCGTGACGACCGCTACGGGCGGCATGGTCTGCTGGGGCTGGAATGCTGATGGTCAAGTCGGCAACGGCAGTAGCCTCGGCAGTGACGTGCTCACGCCGGCCACGCCTTTCGGATTGCCGCCCGTGATCGGCATCGCGACCGGGCCGCGCAACACCTGTGCGAGCGTGGCGGGCGCCTCCGGCATCGAGTGGCGCTGCTGGGGAGACGACCGCTTCGGGCCCGTCGGCATCGACTCGACCCTCGAGCGGGCGACCCCGAACCCGGTAGCCGGCACGGACAATACTGGCCAGATCGCTGCCGGCACCCAGTTCAGCTGTACCCGTACCACGGGAAACTTCGTGAAGTGCTGGGGCGCCAACGGTTTCGGCCAGCTCGGCAACAACAACACGCGGGACAGCTCGTCTCCGGTGAGCGTCAGCGGCATCGCGACCGCCCAGGCCGTGGCCACGGGTTACGGCCATGCCTGCGCAGTGCTGGACAACGGCCTCGTGCAATGCTGGGGCTGGAACGGCTATGGCCAACTCGGCCTCGGCACGACGAACGACATCCACTACGTGCCCGCAACCGTGGCCGCGCTCGGCAGCGTCGTCGCCATCGGCGTCGGCTTCGGACATACCTGTGCGCTGCGCAGCACCGGCAGCGTGGCCTGCTGGGGGCAGAACGACCTTATGCAGCTCGGCAACGGCAATCAGGCCGACAGCCCGAGCCCGGTAGACGTGCAGGGCATCAGTGGTGCGACGGCCCTCGCCGTCGGCTATGACCACAATTGCGCACTACTCAACGACGGCATGGTCAAGTGCTGGGGCAGCAACGGGGCGGGCCAGGCGGGCAACGGCACGACCGGCAGCTACACGCCGGTAGTGAGCGTGAGTGGGCTGACCAACGTGGTCGCCATCACGGCTGGACATGGCTTCAGCTGCGCGGCGACCAGCAGCGGTAGCGCGTACTGCTGGGGGGCCAACGGCGCCGGCCAGCTCGGCAGCGGCGATAGGGCGACCCGTTCCGCGCCAACACTCATCTCCGGACTTTCCGCCGTCGGCACGTTGAGCGCAGGTGATGCCCACGTCTGCGCCAGCGTCGGGTTTGGCTCGGGCACCGTCTGCTGGGGTTACAACGCCTACGGCCAGCTCGGTGACGGCACGCACATCGACCGCTGGGTACCCGTATCGGTGCCCGGAATGTCCGGCGCGGGCTCGATCGCCAGCGGCTATCGCCACACCTGCATCGTGCAGGCACCGGCGTTGAATACGCTGTGCTGGGGCGATGACACGTATGGCGGGCTCGGATCTGGCCGGGCGCTGTGGAGGAACACCCCACAGGCCGTCATCGACGTGTTGTTCCGCGACCCGTTCGATTGATGTTGCAGGCTACCGGATGACACGGATCGCCCCTACGTCATCGGCACGGGCGACTTCGGTTGGCATCCAGCGCAGCATTATCCAGTATCGAAAGCTCGCAAGGCAGGGCGCTTCCAGGCATCGAGGGCGTTCACTATGAATCGCTACCAGCTCCGACCCGGAAACGCCGGGCCGCTTTTTGCCCTGCTGTTGTTGGCATTCGGCGCCTTGCCACGGGCAGGCCAGGCGAACACTCCGGTGTTGGCCGGCGGCGACGCGCATACCTGCGCCCTGAACGCGGCAGGCGGCGTCCTGTGCTGGGGCGCCAACGGCACGGGTCAGCTCGGCGACGGCGCCTACGGCATCCGCCTGTGGGCGAACATCCCACTCAACGTGCATGGGCTCGCGAGCGGCGTCACGACACTCGCGGCCGGCCACAGTCACACCTGCGCCCTGCTGGGCGATGGCAGCGTGCAGTGCTGGGGGAACGGCAACAGCGGCCAGCTTGGCTATGGAGGGAACTCCTCGACCTGGTTGCCTACGGCGGTCCAGGGACTCAATGGCAGCGCCATCGCGATCGCCGCGGGCTACGGCCACACCTGCGCACTGATCAACGGGGGCAGTGTCTACTGTTGGGGCTTGAACAACTTCGGCCAGCTTGGCGACGGCACGAACAACAGCTCTAACAAGCCCGGTATCGCCGTCGCGCTCGCCGGCCCCGCCACCGCCATCGCAGCCGGCCAGTACCATACCTGTGCCGTCCTAAGTGCCGGCGGCGTGCAATGCTGGGGACAGGGCCCACTCGG
The DNA here is from genome assembly GCA_964471815.1 of uncultured Rhodanobacteraceae bacterium. Classification (GTDB taxonomy): domain Bacteria; phylum Pseudomonadota; class Gammaproteobacteria; order Xanthomonadales; family Rhodanobacteraceae; genus Tahibacter. Next base: position 19,135 of record CAYYHP010000029.1, on the reverse strand, counting down.
CAATGGCACGGGCAGCGACAGCTCGACGCCAGTCAATGTCAACCTCGGCGGCGCCACGGCGACCGGCGTGGCCGTCGGCGCGCGCCACATTTGTGTCCTGATCTCCGGCGGTACGGTCCGCTGCTGGGGCGACGACACGCATGGCCAGCTCGGTGACGGCACGACCAGCAGCAACTACAACCTGGTGACCGTGAAGAACCTCAGCGGCGCCACCTCGATCACCGCCGGCAGCGACCACACCTGTGCCACGGCGGGCTTCGCCGGTGCCGTCTGCTGGGGCTCGAACGTCCATGGCCAGATCGGTGATGGCGGGTCCACCGACCGCACCACGCCGTTTAGCCTGAGCGGCATCGGCCTGGTCGCTGGCATCACGGCCGGCTGGCGGCATACCTGCGCCCAGGCCGTGACCGGCTCCGGTGGACTGAGCTTCAAGTGCTGGGGCGACGATCGCGATGCGCAGCTCGGCGACAAGGCCGCTTTCGAGCGCGTGCAGCCCACGTCGGTGGCGGCGCTGTCCGGCGCCACCCACATCGCTACGGGCGGAGGGCACAGTTGCGTACGCACCGGTATCGGCGGCGTGCGTTGCTGGGGCGACAACGCCTACGGTCAGCTCGGCAACAGTAACAGCCTGGACAGCTCGACCTACGTACCCGTGACCGGCATCAGCACCGCGACGGCCGTGGTCACTGGAGGACAACATTCCTGCGCCCTGCTCTCCGGCGGCACGGTGACGTGCTGGGGCAACAACCCCTACGGTCAGCTCGGCGACAACACCACCAACGCGAAGTCCACGCCCGTGCCAGTCATGAATGTCAGCAACGCCGTGGCGCTCGGTGCGGGCTACGGACATACCTGCGCCTTGATCAGCGGCGGCACAGTGAAATGCTGGGGCTGGAATTACGCCAAACAGCTCGGCGACGGGACACAGACCAACCGCCCGCTCGCCGTCAACGTGCAGGGCGTCTCCGGTGCGACGGCGATCGCGATCGGCTGGGATCACAACTGCGCCCTGCTCGGTGGTGGCGCTGTCATGTGCTGGGGCAGCAACCAGTACGGCCAGATGGGCATCGGCTCGACAGGGCCGGACTCGCCAGCGGTCCTGATCGGTAGTCTGACCGGCGTCACGGCCGTCGTCGCGGGCAATGGCTACAGCTGTGCCCTGCTCGGTGGCGGCACGGCACGCTGCTGGGGCTGGAACCTTTATGGCCAGCTCGGCAACAACGATACGGCCAACAGCAGCGTACCCATTCCGGTCTTCGGGATGTCGGGAGCCACGGCGCTCAGCGCCGGTCGCGGTCACGCCTGTGCCATCCTGGGCTCCGGTGCGGCGGCAGCCTGCTGGGGCTACAACCAATACGCCCAGCTCGGCGATGGCACGCACACGAACCGGCCGATACCGGTATCGGTATCGAACCTGACGAACATCGCCATGCTGTCGGCGGGCAACTACCACACCTGTGCCGTGCAGACGCCAGGCCAAACCGCGCAGTGCTGGGGTGCCGACAACCATGGCCAGCTCGGCAACGGTCGCAGCCTGTGGCAGCGCAGCCCGGTCGGTGTGGTCGACGTGCTGTTCCGCGATCAGTTCGAGTGAAAGGCGGCAAGCGCCCGTCACTACGATGCGAGCCGGTCGCCTGATCGGCGGCCCGCTGGACTCACCGCGACAGGCCGCCGCCGCGACCTCGCTGCATCGGCTGCGGATGCCCTGCCACCGGTGAGCCCGTGCCGAGCGTCGTGATCCTCGACTGCGAGCGGCACACGTCGCGACATCCCGTTGCCACCCGCCGTCGGCGCACCGGCCGTGGTCTGCGAAACCTCATCCACCCGGGATCGTGCCGAGCGCGGCCGGCGTGAGCGGATTGGCGAGCAGACCGTTCAGGCCACGCGGCGTGGTCTGGATCTCGGCGCCCGACGGCAGCGGCTTGCCCTCGGCGATGCGCGCCCACATCGCATCCAGCGCACGGTAGGCGTAAGGCAGGAGCGGCACGTAGCGCGCGCCGAGCGGCGGCAGGCCGAGGAATGCGTCGAAGTGCTGGGCGTTGTGCACACGCCAGTAGCGCACGTCGCGCCCGTTGGCGTTCGCCCAGGCCGCGTAGGCACCGCCGGCGAAGGCTTCCGGCACGATGCCGTCGTCGACGCCGTGGATCAGCACCAGCGGCAAGCCCTTGCGTGGAAGCTGCGCGCGCGTCGCGGCGATGCCCTGACGGACGCGTTGCGCCGTCGCGTCGGTACCGGTCCAGAGGCCGCGCAGGCACAGGAGTCCCGGCAGAGTTGGATCGCTGCCCGCGGCGAGCGTATCGACCAGGCCGATCACCGCGCTCGGCGGAATGCCGCTGCCGTCGGGCGCCCAGGCCGCACGCTCGGCGGCGCTCGTCGCGCGCGGCGCATGATCGGTGCCGAGCGCGGCGTAGCGATAACCGCACGGCATCTCATGCGCCCCGAAGCGGCCGTAGGCGGATGCATAGGCGGCGGCGACCGCACGCCAGAGATCGAAGCTCACGCTCAGCGCACCCGCGGCGAGCGCCTCGTCGGTCCAGCCGGCGGCATGTAGGCGCTCATAGGCTTCCTCGATCTGTTTGGCCGGGTCGGCTGCCGCGATCAGGCCGCGCTCGTGCAAGGACGCGCAGCGCGCCTGCCAGGCCGGCGGCTTCACGCCGCCCGGACGCGCACTGGCCACGCCGTCGAAGCGCGGATGCAGCAGCGCGCAAGGCTGCCAGATCGCCCCCTCGGTGCTGTAGTCGTAGATCGGCCGCGATCCCTCGGCACCCGGATAGACGTTCGGCGCAGCGGCAACCACGCCGGCGAGCTTGCCCTCCTGATCGAGTTCGGCTGCGCGCAGTACGGCACCGCCCGCGTTGGAAAGGCCGACCGCGATCACGCGCGTGTTCGCGAAATCGAACGGCGCCTGCTGCGGGAACGCCTCGTTCAGCGCCTGCAGTGCGAAATCGGCTGCCTGTAGCACGTGCCGGCCCCAGTCGGCTTCCGGATTGTCGCCGGAGTGTGCGTGCCTGATCGCGACCGTGTGTGGCGCGACTTCCGTGGCCGGCGGTTCGAACTCGAGACCCTCGCCGCGCGCACCGCGCGTGCCGTCGAGCTTCACGCCGCTGCCCGAGTCGAAATCGAAATAACCGGTGCCCGCGCCCTTGTCGGTATAGGCGACCGCGCAGCCGTGGCCGAGACCCCAGGCACCGGCAAGCGCGATCGCGCCGTAGATGCCGCGCGAACCGGAGGACACCGTTACCAGCACACAGCGCTTCTGCGCATCGAACGCATCCGGCACCTGCACCAGCACGCGATGCGGCTGCTTCGCACCCGACACCTTGGCCAGCGCCTGGAATTCGCGGCCCGGCACGTTCGGCAACGCGCCGTAGACGTCGCCGAAGCCGCCGCCCGGCACGAGATCGGCGATGCCGCGCCAATTGGTCCAGATTGCGCGGCGGCGCGTCTCTTCCGGCGTTGGCGCTTCGGGATTCGCAAAGGCCGGCGGCGTCATCGAACGCAGGCCGGCGAGACCGAGCCCTGCGCTCAACAGATCGTCACCGCCGTCATGGCGGGTCACGCGCACGGAGGAAACAAGGAAATCGTTCACACGGACTCCTTTCGAAGGGGTCGGACCGGTGCAGGCGGCGATCAGGGTGGCGACGGCGAGCAGGCCGGCCGGCAGGACATGGCGCATGGTTCGTGCTTCTCTGGCGGAGGGGGGCGCAGGGGCGCTCGCGGGCGGCGCGTTATAAATTTTGTCGTTCATGTACGGATTGGAGATTCGCAAGCGAGTTTGTCGAGAGCGAGCATGTCACGGCCCTGCCGCCAGCGTGATGGCAGCAGCTCACGGCCGGCATCGTACGAAAGTACAGTCCGGCCGGCGGTGTGACTTGCTAGCCTTCTGCCGAGTCGGCAGATCGCAGGCATGCCACGTCGGTGCAGGCCATGCGCCGCACCCTTCCATGCCTCGTCATCGCTCCCCTTCCATCGTCTTTCCCGAGGATCGCCCATGACCACTCGCACCATCCTGATCACCGGCGCCGGCAGCGGCATCGGCGCCGGCATCGCGCACGAACTGGCGGCCAAGGGCCATCGGATCATCGTCACCGACGTGAGCGCCGCACCGGCCGAAGCAGTCGCCGCGGAAATCGTCGCACGCGGCGGGCGCGCCGAGGGCCGCGCGCTCGACATCACCCGGGACGACAGCGTGGCCGGTCTGGCCGGACTTGCGATCGACGTGCTGGTCAACAATGCCGGCCTGCAGCACGTTTCGCGGCTCGAGGATTTCCCGATGGAGAAGTGGGACTTCCTCGTGCAGGTGATGCTCACGGGCGTCGCACGCACCACGCGTGCGCTGCTGCCGGGCATGCGCGAACGCGGCTTCGGCCGCATCGTCAACATTGGCTCAATCCACTCGCTGGTCGCCTCGAAGTTCAAGAGCGCCTACGTCGCCGCGAAGCACGGCCTGATCGGCTTCTCCAAGGTGCTCGCGCTGGAGACCGCGGACACCGACGTCACGATCAACACGATCTGCCCGACCTACGTGAAAACGCCGCTCGTCGACAGGCAGATCGCCGACCAGGCCCGTACGCACGGCATCCCCGAATCGCAGGTGATCAGCGAGATCATGTTGAAGCCGATGCCGAAGGGCGTGTTCATCAGCTTCGAGGAACTCGCCGGCATCACCGAATTCCTGATCGGCCCGGCCGCGCGCAACATCACCGGACAGGCAATCACGGTCGACGGCGGCTGGACGGTGCAATAGCACTCGCCATCCGGGCGTTGCGCGCGCCGGCTATCCCGGCAACACTCTCGGCCTGGCCGCGTCGGGGACGCGACCGTGTCCATTCCGTCCGAGAGAACCCGATGACGTTCATTCCGTGCCATGCCGCGGCCGCGCACCTGCCGTCCTCGCGGTGCGGGTTGCGTCAGCCGGAACCGCACACGCCGACAACCCACCGTATGGGCGAGGCATCCGGCGACGGCACACGCGGCCCGAACCGGATCGCACTCGGCGCGTGGTCCGGGGAGGACGTGCTGCGCGGAGGGACTCGCTGCGAACGCCACCAGGAAGGGTCGCGGCCAGACCGCTGGAATCCACCGTCGTGACCCGCATCCTGATCGTCGACGATCATCCGCTGTTCCGTCTCGCGCTGACCCAGGCCCTGCGCGGACTGGTGCCGGAGGCCGAGGTGTGCGAGGCGGCGAACCTTGCCGCCGCGCGCGAGACGCTGCTCGCGGCCGGCGACGTCGATCTGGTCCTGCTCGACCTGCACATGCCGGACAGCCACGGCCTGATGGGCCTCGCTGCGCTGCGCGGCGAATTCCCGGCGGTCGCCGTGGTGATGATCTCCGCACACGACGATCCGGCGGTGATCCGCCGCGCACTCGCCTATGGCGCGGCCGGCTTCATTCCGAAGCGCGCCGATCTCGGCGAACTCACCGCCGCGCTCGAGGCCGTGCTGGCTTGCGAGGAATACGTACCACCCGCGTTGCGCAGTGCGGTCGCCGAGGCCGTGCCGAGCGCCGCGGACCACGGGCTCGCCGCGCGCCTGGCGAGCCTGAGTCCGCAGCAGGTGCGTGTGCTGCTACTGGTGGCGGAGGGCAAGCTCAACAAGCAGATCGCCGACCGCCTCGGCATCCAGGAGCGCACGGTGAAGGCGCACATGAGTGCGATCTTCGACAAGCTCGGCGTGCGCAACCGCACCCAGGCCGGCGTGCTGCTACGTTCGCTGGAGCTCGCCGATCCGGCACGCCAGCTCGCTGGGGAGTAAGGGGATCGGGCTCAGGGCTCGGAAGCCGCAGCACGGTTCGTTCCGGTACGCGTCGGTCGCGATCAGAGGCCGCTGTGACAGCAATTCCACGACGCTGCGCAGCGCGACGCGCACGATGGTGCCCGATGCATGCCGCACACCACGCGCCCCCGGGCCCCCGCCTTGGGTCCCGCTCAGACGGAGTGCACTTCGACCTCGCTGCCGGCCGTGACCAGCCGGGCCATCAGCGACTTCAGCGCCAGCGGCTTCAGCGGCTTCTGCAGCAGATGGCATTGTGCGGCCGCCGCTGCGCGGCGCACCGTCTCGCTGTGGTCGGCCGTGATCAGGATGCACGGGCGTGGGCCGATCGCATCGCGCAGGCGCGCGTGCAGGTCGAGGCCGGTCGCGCCGTCGTCGAGGTGGTAATCGAGCAGGTACAGGTCCGGCGCGTGGCGTTGCGCGAGTTCCAATGCCTCGTCCGGCGAGCGTGCGGCGAACACCTCGCAGCGCCAGCCTTCGAGCAGGGTCTGCATGCCGCGCAGCACGGCCGGATCGTTGTCGACGACCAGCACGCGGCTCCGCGGCGCACGAGTGGACGACGTAACGGCCGCCGACGCAGCGCGCACGACGGCGACCGCGAGCGGTACCTCGACTGCGAACACGCTGCCGCGTCCCGGTTCGGAGCGCAGGGTCAGCGGATGGCCCAACAGGCGCGCGATGCGCTCGGCGATCGACAGCCCGAGCCCGAGGCCGCCACCGCCACGGTCGAGCCGGCGGAACTCCTCGAAGATCAGCGTGCGGCTCTCCTCCGGAATGCCCGGGCCGGTATCCCATACTTCGATGCGCAGCGCCGCGCCGTGGCGCCGGCAGCCGAGCAGGAGGCGGCCACTCGCCGTGTAGCGCACCGCATTGGCAAGGAAGTTCTGCAGGACGCGGCGCAGGAGCTGCGCATCGCTCATGACCCAGGCACGGGTCGACACGCAACGCAGGGTCAGCCCCTTCTCGCGGGCGAGCACGCCGAACTCGGCGTTCAGATGCTGCATCAGCTCGCCAAGCGCGAAGGCCTGCACCTTCGGCGCGAGCCCGCCGGCATCGAGGCGCGAGACCTCGAACAGCGAGGCGAGCAGCGTCTCGGCCGAGGACAGCGCCCCGTCGAGGTGCGCGACCGTCTCGGCCTCGGGCCGGCCTTCGAGCTGCTGCACGAGCGCATGCGTGAACAGGTGCGCGGCGTTCAGCGGCTGGGCGAGATCGTGACTGACCGCAGCGAGGAAGCGCGTCTTGGCCGCGTTCGCGCGCTGCGCCTCGCGCGTCGCGGCGTGCAGTTCGCGCGTGCGTGCGGCCACGCGCTGCTCGAGCGTTTCGTTGCTGCGCCGTAGCTCGTCCTCAGTGTGCCGGAACGCCGTCACGTCGGTGAAGGTCGCCACGAAGCCGCCGCCGGGCATCGGGTTGCCGCGGATCTCGACGCGCGTGCCGTCCGGGAACCTGCGCTCGGTGACGTATGGCGTCCCGGCGCGCATGTGCGCGAGGCGCTTGTCGACTAGAGCCCGCACGTCGCCCGGGCCGGCCAGCCCGCGCGCGGCGTTGTGGCGCACGAGATCGGCCACGCCGACGCCGACGCGCAGCAGTTCCCGCGGATAGCCGAACAGGTCCGCATAACGCCGGTTCCAGGCCACGAGGCGCAGCTCGCGATCGACCACGCTGATGCCCTGGCTCATGTTCTCGAGTGCCGCCTCGAGCACGCGCTGGTTGAAGCGCAGGTCGGCCGAGGCCTCACCGACGATCGCCGCGACCTGGTCGAGTTCCGGACCCGCTTCGCGCCGCGCGGTATCCACCAGGAGCCGCGCCGAGGCCGCGCCGATCACTGCGGCGAGCTCGTGCTCGACCGCAGCGACCAGGGCCGCGGAAGCCGGTCGTGCCGGATCGCTGTCCGCGAGCAGGGCGACGACACGCTCGTCGGGCAGGAAGCGCCGGGCGATGCGCGCGAGATCGGCGACGGCCACACCCGCGCGCCGAGCGCGCTCGCCCTCGCGCGTGCGTCGCTGGCCGACGGCGAGCATCACGCTGACGTTCACGGCCAGACCGAGCATCACCGCGCGGTTCAACCGCCCCCAGCCGGACAGGCCGAACAGGTCATCCGGCGCGAGCCAGGCAATGCCGAACGGACCGTGCGTGATCCAGGCCGGCGGTGCGGCGAGCGCCCCGGCGATCGATGGCAGCGCGAGCGCGTACAGCCAGACCAGCGCGCCGGCGACGATGCCGGCACCGACCGCGCGCACGCCGAGGCTCGGCCGATAGATCGCCGCAAGCACGGCCGGCGCGAGCGTGGCGAGTGCCGAGAACGACACGCCGCCGATGTCGGCGAGTGCCTCGCTGGCGACGATCGCGCGGCTGTAGGCCCAGGCCAGCAGCACGATCGCGAGGATGCCGATGCGCCGCTGCACGAGCACCGCACCGCGCAGGTCGCTGCCCGCGCCCTGCGCCCAGCCGGCGCGCAGCAGGAGCGGCGCGAGCCAGTGGTTGCCGATCATCACGCTGAGCGCGAGCGTGGCGAGGATGACCATGCCGGTTGCGGCCGAGAGCCCGCCGAGGAAGGCCAGCAGCGCCAGGCCTTCGCGTCCCTGGGTCAGCGGCAGGGCCAGCACGTACAGGTCCGAGGGCACGCCGCGCACGCCGAGCAGTGCGTCGCCGGCACGCGCGAGCGGCAGGATCGGCAGCGCGATCAGCACCATGTACAAAGGAAACAGCCAGCGCGCGGTGCCGAGATGTCTGGGATCGCGGCACTCGACCACGCCGACGTGGAACTGGTGCGGCAGCGTGAACATCGCCAGCGCGCCGAGCACGATCAGCGCGAGGAAACCTTCGCTACCGCCGCTGCGCGGCGGAATGTCGGGCAGGTCGAGCGACGGCAGCAGGGTCGCCAGCGCGAGCATCGAGCCGAGCTTCAGCACCGCTTCGAAGGCCATCGCGAGCACCAGGCCGTCGTTGTGCTCGGCGGTGTTCGCGCGGCGCGTGCCGAACAGGCTCGCGAACAGGGCCATGCCGAGCGCGATGTACAGTGCGCTGTCCTGCCAGGCCGGCGGCGTGAGATCGCGGCCGTGTGTCAGCAGCGAATAGCTCATCGCCACGGCCTTCAGCTGCAGGGCGATGTACGGCACGATGCCGATGACCGCGATCCCCGTGACCAGCGCGGCGAGACCGGAACTGCGCCCGAAGCGCGCGGCGACGAGATCCGCGATCGAGGTCGCGTTGTACTCGCGTGCCAGCCGCACCAGGCGTTCGAGCACACCCATCGCGAGCAGGTAGAGCAGGATCGAACCGACGAAGGTCGGCGGCAACCACCAGCCGGACTGTGCGGCCTGGGTGACGGTGCCGTAGAAGGTCCACGAGGTGCAGTAGACCGCGAGCGACAGCGCATAGACGGCGGCCCAGCGCCGGCCGAGACGACCGGCATGCCGTTCGCCCCAGACCGCTACTCCAAACAGGCCACCCAGCCAGACCAGGCCGGCGGCGATCACCCAGGCATCGCCCAGCACCTGTCTCATTTCCGCCCGGCGTCGACGGCGCCGCCCGCGGCAAGCCTAGCAGAGTGCGCAGAGGCACTCCGCAACCGCGATCCAGGGAAGGACCGCTCGCGGGCCAGGCGCGTGCATGCCCGATCCGGCAGGAGTGGATCCGCACCCGCAGCGGACCTGCGACCCAAGCGCGCGCTCACAGCACGAACGACGGAGCGGGCCTGTGGGGGGAGCGCCAGGACGGGCACGCGTAACCGCACGCGAGGTGCGTTTCCCGAGAGCCTATCGAGGCAGCGGTACGCCGGCCGTCGGCCGCGCCCGGCCCGGCGCACGGAAGAAAAAGTCGCGCCGGCGGGACGATCCGAAACCCCACGCGGCGCGAACACGTTGGAGAGAAAGGGCACCGGCTGCATGACGGGAATGGCCGGAGTGGGCCACAGCCGGTGCCTTGAAGCGACGATCAGAAGCTGTAGGTGGCCGTCGCGCTGACCTGACGCGGCGCACCGTAGAAACCCGTGAGGATGCCGAGCACCGGGATGTTGTAGCCGGTGGTGCGGTACGCACGGTTGGTCAGGTTAGTGCCGTTCAGCGCGAAGCTCCACGGGCCGTCGATGTCCCAGACCACGCTCGCGTCGAGCAGGGCGTATTCGTTCTGCATGATCACCGGGCTCAGGTCGGTGGTCGGATACACCTTGGTCTGGTAGCGGCCGCCGATGCGCGCGGTCAGGTCGCCGCCGCCGACGCGGTTGTTGTACTGCAGGTTCAGGCCGCTCTGGAATGCCGGCGCGTTGGTGAAGCGCTGCAGGTCGGCCACGTTCACGCCGCGGTCCATGAACTCGTCGTACTGCGGATCCAGCACGGCGACGTTGCCGGTGAGGGTCCAGTGCTCGAACGGGCGATAGGCGAACTCGACCTCGGCACCGGTCACATGCGCCTTGCCGGCATTGGTGAAGTCGCCGAAGAACGCATCGTCCTTGCCGTCGCCGTTGGAGTCGTAGGCGGTGAACACGGAGAGCTGGATATCGCGATAGCGGTTGTAGAACAGCGCCGTGTTCAGCATCAGGCGATCTTCGAGGAAGCTCATCTTGCTGCCGACCTCGAACGCATCGACCTGCTCGTCCTGGAACGGCTTGCCGGAGGCCGGCACGGCCACCGTGTTGGCGCGGATGTTGAAGCCGCCGGACTTGAAGCCGCGCGAGATCGATCCGTAGAACAGCACGTTCGGGCTAACGTGGTAATCGAGCGAGACGCGCGGCGAGACGTTGGTGAAGGTCACCGAATCCTTGAGGTCGGCCACCGTCGCGGTCGGCGTGGTGAAGGTCGCGTCCTTGAAGCCCTGGTTGAAGATGTCCGCGGACTTCTTCTCGCTGGTGTAGCGCAGGCCGGCGGACAGGCTCAGCGCATCGCTGAACTGATACGTGCCATCGGCATACGCGGCGACGCTCTCCGTGCCGACCGAGCCCGACGTACTGCCGAACGAGAGGTTCAGGAAGTTGTTCAGCACGCGGCCGCTGGCCCTGCCGTTGAAGTAGTAGATGCCGCCGACCGCGTGGAAGGCGCCCGCCGCGTCGTAATTGGCCTGCAGTTCCTGGCTGAACTGATGATCGCTGTAGTGGGCGCGCACATCGGTGATCTTCGCCTGCAGCGTGTCGAAGTCGATGTTGGTGTCGGTGTCCGAATTGCGGTAGGCCGTGACCGATTTGAACGTCCAGTTGCCGCCCGGCAGGTAGTTCATCACCAGTGAGCTGCCGCGCAGATCGGTGCCGTTGACGTTCGGCATGCCGTTCTGCACGTCGTAGTTGTTGTCGTTCGGCGGGGTCTTGGCCGGATCGAACTTGTTGGCCGCGAGGCGCTTGGCGCCGCGCACGTTGGAATCGTCGTTGATCGCGTCGAAAGTCAGCTGGGCGTTGAACTGCTCGTTCGGATAGAAGCCGAGGCTGGCGCGCGCGGCGGTGGTGTCCTTGTCGCTGACATCCTCGCCGGTAACCAGGTTCTTGCCGAAACCGTCGTGCTGGAGCGAGGCCGCCGCGACGCGGCCGCGCCACACACCCGACTCGGTGCCGCCACCGATCGCGGCCTTGACATCGACTTCGTTGTAGTTGCCGATGGTCAGCGAGGCGAAGCCTTCCATGTCGGTCGGCAGCGGCTTGGAGATGTACTTGATCGCGCCGCCGATCGTGTTCTTGCCGTACAGCGTGCCCTGCGGACCGCGCAGCACCTCGACACGCTCGACGTCGAACACGTCGAGCAGGGCGCCCTGCGGACGCGCGATGTAGACGTCGTCCATGTAGATGCCGACGCCCGGATCGAAGCCCCACAGCGGATCGGCCTGGCCGATACCGCGGATGTAGGCGGTCAGCGTCGAGTTGGAGCCTCGCGCGGCGTAGATCGTCAGGTTCGGCACGCGACCCTGCAGGTCGCCGATGTCGCGCACGTTGAGCTTCTCGAGCGAGTTCTCGGTAAACGCGCTGACCGAGATCGGCACGTCCTGCAGGGTTTCCTCGCGCTTGCGCGCGGTGACCTGCACGGCCTCGAGTTCGTAACTGTCCTTGTTCTTGTTCTTGCCGCTGTCGGAAGAGGCGGCTGTATCGGCCATGGCCGTCTCGGCGACGACCGCGGTGGTGGCGATTTCCTCGGCCTGCGCAACGCAGGCGAAGGCCAGCGCGGTCGCGATCGAGAGACTGAGATGGTTGAGCTTCATGGGGTTCCCCTCTCCAGTAGGCTTTGCGTCGGTTCCGGAAGCGATCGCGTTCTGGTGTCGATGCGTTCCGGGATGTCTTGCCAGATCGTCGGGCAGCGGTGCACGAAGGCGCCGGGCGGCGCGTCGTGCGAACGCGGAGCGCCACGGTCGCGGAGCCTAGTCGGCCGCGGCAAGCCCGGCACTCGTACCTTGGTACAGTGGGCCGTGCGTGCGATACGTGCGGATACTCGCGGCGTTCCGGACCGGGGCTGCCGGTCCGCACGGGCACGGGATGTGCCGCCGTTTGCGCCTTTGTGGCGGAAGCGGCAAAGGTGGCGCGGACTTTCCGCGGCCTCGCCCGCCGACCGGATCGGGATGCCGGTCGCAGGGACTGCACTGACGGAATCGCCGCATGCTCAGCCTGTTCGGACTGCTGGGTGGACTCTGCCTGTTAATCCTCCTGGCCATGCGGGGCGTGAACCTGTTCATCGCCACACCGCTGTGCGCGGCGATCGTCGCGCTGACCAGCGGCATGCCGTTCCTGCCGGTCGGCGATCAGCCCGCCGGTGGCGATCTGGTCGGCACCTACATGCAGGGCTTCACGGGCTTCGTCGCGAGCTGGTTCTTCATGTTCCTGCTCGGCTCGATCTTCGGCAAGCTGATGGAGGACACCGGCGCGGCCGACAGCGTGGCGCGCTGGGTCATCGAGCGCATCGGCGTCAGGCATGCGGCGCTCGCGGTGGTCATCGCCTGCGTGATCCTGACCTACGGCGGCGTGAGCCTGTTCGTGGTCGCGTTCTCAGTCTACCCGACGGCGCTGAGCCTGTTCCGCGCGGCGGATCTGCCGCGCCGCTTCATCCCGGCCGCGCTGGGCTTCGGCTCGATCACCATCACGATGACCGCGGCCGGCTCGCCGGAAATCCAGAACTGGATCCCGATCAAGTACCTGCACACCTCGCCATGGGCCGCGTGGCAGGCCAGCCTGGTCGCCGCGATCGTGATGGCCGTGCTCGGTCAGTGGTGGCTGAACCACCTGATCGCGCGCGCCAAGGCGCGCGGCGAGCATTTCGTGCCGCATCCGCACGATCCGACCCATACGCGCGAGGACCTGCCCTCGCCGCTGCTCTCGCTGGTGCCGCTCGCGGCCGTACTGAGCCTGAGCTTCCTGCTGCACGAGACACTGCATACGGGCGCGCTGATCGTCGCGCTGTTCGCCGGCTGCGTGGCGACCGCCGCAGTCGGCTGGCGGCAGATGCGCGCACCCGGCAAGGCGCTCGCCGACGGCAGCACCGGCGCGCTGGTCGCGATCGGCAACACCTCGGCCGTGGTCGGTTTCGGTGCCGTGGCGAAAGCCGCGCCGGCCTTCGCGATGACCGTGGACTGGATCACCCACCTGCCCGGCGGCGGCATCGTCAACGCGGCGATCGCGGTCAGCCTGATCGCGGCGATGACCGGCAGCGCCTCGGGCGGCCAGGCGATCGCCCTGCCGATCCTCGCCCCGCTCTATCTCGGCCAGGGCGTGAGCCCCGACCAGCTCCATCGCAGCGTCGCACTCGCCTCCGGCGCGCTCGATGCGATGCCGCACAACGGATACATCGTCACCACGATCCGCGCGATCTGCGGCGAAACCCACAAGGCCGCCTACTGGCCGATGGCGGCGATGACAATGGCCGTGCCGACCCTCGGCCTGATCGTCTGCCTCGTGATGTTCACGCTGGGGTTCTGAACGCACTCCGCCCTGTAGCCATGGCACTACGAGAGCACTATTGAAGCAAGGCGACACCCGACCCGTATTGGGAAGTCTCAAGTGGACAGCAGGTCCTCTTGAAATCCGGACGCAGACCGATGAAGCCCTGAGAGCATTTCTGCCGCGCGCGCGAGATCTCTTAATGCATTAAACAACTCGAAAAAAGTGATGGCGTAATTGCGTGAATGAAGCCCATCGTTAGATATCCAGAGTCCATGTAAATCGCCGCGCGGGATATTCGACGGATTAAAGTGCCTACCGCAATTGTATACTTCATTTAGTCGACGGTAGAAAGTATCGTCACTTTTCTCAAAAAGATTCTTCCCTGTCACCTTGCGACAAAAATCCATGCCCTGCCAGAGTGCGGCGATGCAATTCTCGAGATGGCGCAGCATCCGAAAATATCCCGATGGGCAGCGGACATCATGCGCTGATGCACAAGCGAGCTCCCACTCATCCACTGCAGCCTCCGCGCGCCTGACCACAATGAAGGCCAGCGGCACATACCCCTCTCGCACATGATCGTTAATGATCCGCTGGAGCACAAACCGATCAAGCCACTGACTGCGCAGAGGAAATTCTGTCGCTAAACTCTGTGGCGCACACGCAGTGAGCCTTGATAACTCCTGCGATACGAATGCATCCAGCGTGTAGTGGGTGGCTGGCATGAATTATTGGCCAGCCATCAGAGCTTGATCGCCTCCAGCCCCGCCTTCGTGAGCACCGCGTTCAGCGCCGCGAGTTCCGGGCCGGCGAGGCGCTGCCAGGCGACGAGTGCGTCCGGCACGGCCGCTTCGGCCTTGTCGAGGCCGACGCGCGCATCCGGCGACGGTGCGGCATCCGCGCCGTCGATCGCGCGTTCGAGATCTTCGAGCACGGCACCGAGCGCCGCGAGGCTGGAAAGCGATTTCGGCGCGCGCCACCAGTAGGCGCCGGGTACCACCGAGGGCACGCTGCCGGAAACCTCGGTTACGCGCGCGGCGAACGCATCGATGCGTTTCGCGGTCGCCGGGTTGGCCTTGGTGCGACGCTCGCGCAGTGCCTTCTGCAGCTTGCCGGCAGCCTGCGCGGCCTCGGCGATGCGCGCCTGTGCGGCCTCGCAACGGCGCGCGAGACCGAACTGTTCCTGATAGGCCCGCACCGGCAAGGTGATGCGCGGATCCGGCTTGACCTCGAGCGGCGCGGTGAGCGTGACGCCATCCACCTCGAGTTCGATGCGGTACGCGCCGGGCGGTGCCCACACGCCATCGGCATACGGGTCGTCACCCGCACCGGTGACCGGCGCGTAGTGCAGCGGCCAGACGAAGCGGTGGTGACCGGCTTCGGCCGACAGCACGCTCGGCTGGCGCACCCACTCCGGCGCGATCGCGAGCTTGGCCGGATCCGGCTTCGGCGGCAGCTGGTCGCTGCGGTAGCGGCGGACCAGCTCACCGCTCGCATCGCGCACGCTGAGCACGACCGGCTGCTTCGCCGCCGCAGGCAGCACGTAATCGATCACCGCGCCGTACGGCGGATTCGACGCCATCGGCTCGTCCTTCGGGAACGGCGTTCCGGAGAACGACTCGGGACGCAGGCGCAGCGCCGGAGCCGGCGCGATCAGACGCGCGCCGGTCGCGGCCGGATCGTGCTGGCGCAGGGGCGTGACGTCGTCGAGGATCCAGAAGCCGCGGCCATGCGTGGCGATTACGAGATCGTTGTCCTTGATCACGAGGTCGCGCACCGAGGTGCGCGGCAGGTTCTGCTGCAGCGGCTGCCAGTGCGCGCCGTCGTCGAAGCTCACGTACACGCCGCGCTCGGTCGCCGCGTAGACGAGCCCGCGGCGCACGGGATCCTCACGTACCGCGTTGACGAAGTGCGTCGGCGCGATGCCCGCGACGACGAGCTGCCAGTGCCGGCCGCCGTCGTGGGTGCGGTAGACGTACGGACGGAAATCGTCGAGACGGTGTCGATCGACCGCGAGCCACGCGGTCTCGGCGTCGTGCGGCGAGGTTTCGATGATGCCGACCTTCGACCAGCCGGTGAGCGCGGGTGGCGTGACGTCCTGCCAGTGCGCGCCCTCGTCGCGCGTGCGCCAGACCTTGCCATCGTCGGTGCCGACCCAGATGTCGTGATCGGCAAGCCGTGACGGCGCGATCGCGTAGATCACGCCACGCCGCGGGCCGAGGCCGGGATTCACCGCCGCGGTCGCCGGATCGAGCGTCGTCGGCGTGCCTGGATCCTCGCGCGTGAGATCCGGGCTGATCGGCGTCCAGTGCTCGCCGCCGTCCTCGGTGCGGTAGAGCTTCTGGTTTGCGAAGTACAGCACCTTCGGATCGCGGTGCGAGAAGGTCAGCGGCAGGGTCCAGGTGCGCCGGTGGTGGTCCGGATAGGCGAGCGTCGGCGGGATGTGCCGCGTCTGTCGCGTGCGCAGGTCGAGACGGTCGACGCGACCGCCGTAGACGACTTCCGGGTCCTGCGGATCGGGCGCGATGTTGTCGCTCTCGCCGCCGGCGGTGATCTCGCTGAACTCGGCCATGGTGATGCCGTCGCCGCGCGTGGTGCGGCTCGGCACGCCGGCTGCGCCGGAATCCTGCTGCGCGCCGTAGACGCGGTACGGAAAACGGTTGTCGGTGCTGACGTGGTAGAACTGCGCGGTCGGCTGGTTGTGCCAGGAACTCCAGGTCCTGCCACCGTTGAGTGTGACGATCGCGCCCTGATCGACACCGAGGATCTGCCGCTCGGGCACGGCCGGATCGATCCACATCGCATGGAAGTCGTCGCCGGTCGGATCGCCCTTGAGCGCGAGGAATTGCTTGCCGCCGTCGTCCGAGCGCAGCACGATCGTGTTGAGCGCCCAGAGGCGATCGGCATTCGCCGGATCGACGGCGATCTCGCCGAAATACCAGCCGCGCTGCCAGATGCGCGTGTCGCCGGTCATCCGGGTCCAGTGCGCGCCACCATCGTCCGATCGGTACAGGCCACCGTCGGATTCTGCATCGACGATCGCATAGACCCGCTGCGGCGCGGTCGGCGGAATCGCGAGACCGATGCGGCCGTGCCGGGCGGGCAGGCCATCCGTCAGCCGGGTCCAGTGCGCACCGCCGTCGGTCGACTTGTATACGCCCGAGCCCGGGCCGTTCGATGGCGGATAGACGCTCCACGGCGTGCGCCGCGTCTGCCAGAGCGCGGCATAGAGCACATCCGGCTTGCCCGGCTCGAAGACGATGTCCACCGCGCCGGTGTTCGCATCGGGACCGAGCACCTTCTGCCAGTGCCGGCCGCCATCCTGCGAGCGGAACACGCCACGTTCGGCGTTCGGCCCGTACGGGTGACCCAGCGCAGCGACGTAGACGAGGTCCGGGTTCTGCGGGTGCACGCGGATGCGCGCGATCTGCTGCGAATCGGCCAGACCGACCTGACGCCACGTATGACCGCCGTCGTCGGAGCGGAACATACCGTCACCCTGGGCGATGTCCGAGCGCATGTCCGGCTCGCCGGTGCCAACGTAGATCACCTTCGGGTTGGATGGCGCGAGGGCGATGGCGCCGATCGAGCCGACGGGCTGGTCGTCGAAGATCGGCTGCCAGGTACGGCCCGCGTCGTGCGTTTCCCACACGCCGCCGTCCACCGCGCCGAAGTAGAAGTGGTTCGGCTCGCCGGGCACGCCGGACACGGCGACCACGCGCCCACCGCGGAACGGGCCGATCGAGCGCCACTGGAGATCCTGGAAATCACCCGCCGATGCGGCAGTCGCGCCCGCCGCGCCGGCGAGCAGTACGAAGGCGAAACGATGAAACGGCGGCATCGGCATCTCCGGCGGGAAGCGGGCTGGCGCGAACGCGTGGATCGCGGATGTTACCCATCCCGGCCGGCGCGCGGGCAGCCGCCGGCATGGATCGCAGCGGAACCGTCACGCCACCCGGGTGCCTGGCGGCCCCACCGGCAGGCCGCGCTGCGCGGCGTTCAGCCCCGGCGGCCGACGGCGGCGAGGATGCCCTCGAGCAGCGCGACCGGCGACGGCGGGCAGCCCGGCACGACGGCATCCACCGGCAGCACCGTGCTCACGGCGCCGCGACAGGCATAGTTCTGGCCGAAGATCCCGCCGCACGCGGCGCATTCGCCGACCGCAACCACGAGGCGCGGATCGGGCGTGGCTTCCCAGGTGCGGCGTAGCGCCTCCTCCATGTTCGCCGCGACCGGGCCGGTGACCAGCAGCAGGTCGGCATGGCGCGGGCTCGCGACGAAGCGGATGCCGACGCCTTCGAGGTTGTAGTACGGATTGTTTAGCGCGTGGATCTCCAGCTCGCAGCCATTGCACGAGCCGGCATCGACGTGGCGGATCGCGAGCGCACGGCCGAACACCTCGCGCAGGCGCGCCTGCAGGGCCGCGGCCGGCGGCGCATCGGCAGCCGGGGACGGCAACGGTTCGGTGAGCAGGCCGGTACGACGCAGGCGGCGGAGTACGTCGAGCATGGGCGCCTCAGAGATCGTGCCCGCTGTAGGACAGGTTGAACGACTTGTTGATCAGCGGGAAATCCGGAACGATGTTGCCGAGGATGGCGTGCTCGAGCAGCGGCCAGTTCTGCCATGACGGATCGTGCGGATGACAGCGGCGCACGCGCCCGCCGGCGCCGGCCTCGAGTGCGACCATCACCGGCCCGCGCCAGCCCTCGACGAGGCCGACGCCGAGTTCGCCGGCCGGCACGGTGCCGGGCGCGGCGCGCACCGCACCGTCGGGCAGGTCGTCGAGCAGCCTGCGGCACAGATCGAGCGAGGCCAGGACCTCATCGAAGCGCACCTCGACGCGGGCGGCGACGTCACCATCCGCGCGGCTCGCCGCCTGAACCTGCAGGGCCTCGCCGTACGGCGCCCAGGGCAGGTCGGACCGCAGATCGCGAGCCTGACCCGACGCGCGCGCAGCGAGCCCGACCGCGCCGAGCCGCACGGCGAGCTCCGGTGTGATCTGCCCGGTCGTGCGCAGACGATCCTGCAGGCCGGCATGCTCGGCATAGATCGCGCGCAGGTCGGTCACCGCCTCGGCGAACGATTCGCCCTGCGCGCGCAGGCGCGCGATGGCGTCCGCCGCGAGATCGGCAGCCACGCCGCCGGGCACGACGTGGTCGAACGGATAGCGCGCGCCGAAGGCGGCGGCATTGGCGCGCAGCAGGTCTTCCTTCAGGCGCGAGAACTGGCTCAGACCGAACGCGAAGCCGGCGTCGTTGCCGAGCGCGCCGAGATCGCCGAGATGGTTGGCGATGCGCTCACGCTCGAGCAACAGGGCGCGCAACGCCAGCGCCCGCGGCGGCACCTCGCCACCGGCCAGCGCCTCGAGCGCCGCGCAGTAGGCCCAGCCGAAGGCCACGGCCGAATCGCCGGAAACGCGCGCGGCCAGGCGCTGGCTCTCGTCGAGGTGCAGGTTCTCGAAGCGCTTCTCGATGCCCTTGTGGACGTAGCCGAGCCGTTTCTCCAGCCGCAGGACCTT
>CAYYHP010000028.1:0-22739 GCA_964471815.1 uncultured Rhodanobacteraceae bacterium | reverse complement strand
CGTTGACCAGGTTGTTGACCACCGATGGATCGGCCAGTGTCGAGGTATCGCCGAGCTGGTCGGGCGCGTTCTCGGCGATCTTGCGCAGGATGCGGCGCATGATCTTGCCCGAACGCGTCTTCGGCAGACCCGGCGCCCACTGGATGAAGTCCGGCGTGGCGATCGGGCCGATCTCCTTGCGCACCCAGGCGACCAGTTCCTTGCGCAGGTCTTCGGTCGGTTCCTCGCCGGCGACCAGGGTCACGTAGGCGTAGATGCCCTGACCCTTGATGTCGTGCGGACAGCCGACCACGGCCGCCTCAGCGACCTTCGAATGCGCGACCAGCGCGCTCTCGACCTCGGCCGTGCCGATGCGGTGACCGGAAACGTTGATCACGTCGTCGACGCGGCCGGTGATCCAGTAGTAACCATCCTCGTCGCGCTTCGCGCCGTCGCCGGTGAAGTAGCTGCCAGGGTAGGTGCGGAAGTAGGTATCGACGAAGCGCTGATGGTCACCGTAGACGGTGCGCATCTGGCCCGGCCAGGAATCCGTCAGCACCAGATTGCCCTCGCAGGCACCGGTCAGCTCGGTGCCGCCGGTGTCGACGATCGCGGGCTTCACGCCGAAGAACGGCAGCGTCGCCGAACCCGGCTTAGTCGCGATCGCGCCCGGCAGCGGCGTGATCAGGATGCCGCCGGTTTCGGTCTGCCACCAGGTATCGACGATTGGGCAGCGGCCGTCGCCGACCACGCGGTGATACCACTCCCAGGCCTCGGGATTGATCGGTTCGCCGACCGAGCCAAGCAGGCGCAGCGAGGCGCGCGACGCCTTCTTCACCGGCTCCTCACCCTCGCGCATCAGCGAGCGGATTGCGGTCGGCGCGGTGTAGAACAGCGTGACCTTGTGCTTGTCGACGACCTGCCAGAAGCGGCCGACGTCCGGATAGTTCGGCACGCCTTCGAACATCAGCGTGGTCGCGCCGTTGGCGAGCGGACCATAGAGCAGATAGCTGTGGCCGGTCACCCAGCCCACGTCGGCGGTACACCAGTAGACGTCGTCCTCGCGCACGTCGAACACGCACTCGTGCGTGAAGCTCGCATAGACGAGATAACCGCCGCTCGAATGCAGCACGCCCTTCGGCTGGCCGGTCGAGCCGGAAGTGTAGAGGATGAACAGCGGATCCTCGGCATTCACCGGCACCGGTGCGCATTCGGTGCTCTGGCCTTCGACCACCGCATCCCACCAGCGATCGCGCGGTGCCTGCATCGCCACCGCCGTACCGGTGCGCCTGACGACCAGCACCGTGGCGACACTGTCCGTGCCCGGACGGTTGAGTGCCGCATCGACGTTGGCCTTCAGCGGCACCTTGCGCCCGCCGCGCAAGCCTTCGTCCGCGGTGATGACGAGCTTGCAGCGCGAGTCGGCGATGCGTCCGGCCAGCGAGTCCGGCGAGAAGCCGCCGAACACGACCGAGTGGATCGCGCCGATGCGTGCGCAGGCGAGCATCGCGATCGCGGCTTCGGGGATCATCGGCAGGTAGATCGCCACGCGGTCGCCCTTCTGCACGCCGAGATGGCGCAGTGCGTTGGCGGCCTTGCAGACCTCCGCATGCAGCTCGCGGTAGCTGATGCGCCGCGAGTCGTTCGGGTCGTCGCCCTCGAAGATGATCGCGGTCTTATCACCGCGCGTGGCGAGATGACGGTCGAGGCAGTTCGCCGCAACGTTCAGTTCGCCATCGTCGAACCAGCGGATGTGCAGGTGGTGGGGATCGTAGGAGACGTCCTTGACCCGCGTGAACGGCTTGATCCAGTCGATGCGCTGCGCGATGCGCGCCCAGAAACCTTCCGGATCGCGCACGGACTCTGCATAGAGCCGATCGTACTGCTCGCGCGTGATGCGGGCCGTCGCCGCGAACTCGGCTGGGACCGGATAGATCTTGGACATGCTGGACACTCCCCGAAAGGGCGGGCCCGGCGGTCGTGCCGCGTCCCGCGTGCTGGTCGAATTGAATGTGCCGGCGGCACCATTGCCGTCGATGGTGCCCCGCGCCGCCGCCATTTTCCACAGCGATGCGGGCTCGCGAGGCTTTCTTCAGACCATAGTCGAACACCGCCGCCGATCGTGGGGCGTACGTCCGGGACGCACATCGTCTGAAGTTGCGCAGACGTTCGACGGTCACGCATCCGCCGCCGCGCTGGATCTGCGTCGGACATCGAGTGAGCGCGATGCGGCCGTGGGTCCGCTGCACGACCGTGTGGGCTGGAGCGATCGATCGTCCGGTTAGTCCGCGTCCAGGGATTCGCTAGACCAATGGCGAATAGGCGTGGCTTGCGACGAGGGCGCAATCTCGGCTCGCCTTTTGTACACATCGTGGAGGGGAAGGCATATGCAAACGACACAAGGCCGCATTGTGCGGCGCAGCATGATAGCGCTCGCGATCGTCGCGGGTCTGGGCGGCGCGGCGCCGTCCTTCGCCGATGACAAACGCGAAGCCGCCCTCGAGGCGCGCATCGCTCAACTCGAACAGCAGCTCAACGAACTGAAGTCGATGGTGCAGTCGCAGAAGGCCGCTCCGGTCGCCGCGCCTGCCGTGGCCGGCCCGGCCGCACCGGGCGTCAAGGCGCCGATCCAGACAACGACCATCACCCCGGGCGCGAATCCGAACACTACGTTCAAGTTCGGCGGCTTCATCAAGGCCGACTTCATGGAAACGCGTACGGATTCCGGCCAGCTCGCCGACAGTGCGACCGGCCGCGATCTCTACGTGCCGGCGCAGACGCCGGTCGGCGGCAAGGGCTCGCACACCGATTTTGATGGCGGGATCAAGTTCTCGCGTGTCAATTTTGGCGTCGACACCGTGACCGATGATGGTCACAAGCTCGGTGGCTTCGTGGAGTTCGACTTCTTCGGCGGCGCGCTCGGCAACGAGAACTCCACCAACACCTACGGCGCGACCGTGCGTCACGCCTATGCCTACTGGGACAAGTGGCTGGCCGGTCAGACCTGGTCGAACTTCATGGATACGGCCGCCCTGCCCGAGGCCGTCGACTTCATCGGCCCGAGTGACGGCGTGATCTTCGTGCGCCAGCCGCAGGTGCGTTACACCAGCGGCGCGTTCTCGGTCTCGCTGGAAGATCCGCAGACTACGGTCATCCCGAACAAGGGCGGCGCGGCCGCAAGTTCTGATCGAGGCGGCCTGCCGGATGTCACTGCACGCTACGGCTGGAAGGGCGCCTGGGGCAGCTTCGGCGTCGCCGCGGTGCTGCGCGACCTCGCGGTCGATCGCCAGGCCAGCGGCACCACGCCGGCCGTGCATGACAGCAAGTTCTCCGGTGCCTTCACGCTCGGCGGTAAATGGATTGCCGGCGCGAACGACGACCTGCGCTACCAGCTGACCTTCGGCTCGGCACTCGGCCGCTACATCGGTCTTGGCGTGACCAGCGACTCGGTGCTCGATGCCAATGGTGATCTCGAGGACATCGGCGGTGTGGCCGGCTATGTGGCGTGGCGGCATGCGTTTACCAAGCAGCTGCGTACCAATCTGATCTACGCGCGCAGCCAGTACGACAACGACACCGCGTTGACCGGCAAGAGCGTGACCAAGAACTCGCAGAGCTTCCGCGCGAACCTCATCTACTCGCCGCTGCCGAAGGTGGACGTCGGTGCCGAGTTCATGGTCGGCAAGCGTGAGCTCGAGAACGGCGTGGACGGCAAGATCGACCGCCTGCAGTTCATGGTCAAGTACTCGTTCTGATTAAGGGGATCAAACGATGGCAACCGTAGCTGCCGCAGCGGGCTCGAACCTGTCGCGCGGGCACTTCCGCGTGATCATGGCATCGAGCATCGGCACCGTGTTCGAGTGGTATGACTTCTACCTGTATGGCTCGCTCGCCGCGATCATCGGCAAGCAGTTCTTTTCCGGCCTGAACGAGACCAGCGCCTTCATCTTCGCGCTGCTCGCGTTCGCCGCCGGCTTCGCGGTGCGTCCGTTCGGCGCGCTCGTGTTCGGTCGCCTCGGCGACCTGATCGGCCGCAAGTACACGTTCCTCGTGACGATCGTGCTGATGGGCCTGTCGACCTTCCTGGTCGGCGTGTTGCCGAATTACGCCTCGATCGGCGTTACGGCACCGATCATGCTGATCAGCCTGCGCCTGCTGCAGGGCCTCGCGCTCGGCGGCGAGTACGGCGGTGCGGCCACCTACGTGGCCGAGCACGCGCCGCAAGGCAAGCGTGGCCTGTACACGAGCTGGATCCAGACCATTGCGACCGTCGGCCTGTTCCTCTCGCTGCTCGTCATCCTGTCCTGCCGCAAGGCGCTGGGTCCCGACTTCGAAACCTGGGGCTGGCGCATCCCGTTCGTGATCTCGGCCCTGCTGCTGATCATCTCGGTCTACATCCGTCTGCAGCTGCAGGAATCGCCGCTATTCCAGCAGATGAAAGCCGAGGGCCGCACGTCGAAGGCGCCGATCACGGAATCCTTCGGCCGCTGGTCGAACATGAAGGTCGTCATCCTCGCCCTGCTCGGCGGCACCGCCGGCCAGGCGGTGGTCTGGTACGGCGGCCAGTTCTACGCTCTGTTCTTCCTGACCCAGACGCTGAAGGTCGATCCGGTCACCGCGAACCTGCTCATCGCCGGTGCGCTGGCCATCGCCACGCCGTTCTTCATCCTGTTCGGCTGGCTGTCGGACAAGATCGGCCGCAAGCCGATCATCATGCTCGGCTGCCTGCTCGCGGTGCTGACCTACTTCCCGCTGTTCAAGGCGCTCACGCACTACGCCAATCCGGCAGTCGAGCAGGCCAGCCAGGCGAATCCGGTCGTCGTCACCGCCGATCCGGCCACCTGCAGCTTCCAGTTCAACCCGGTCGGCACGTCGAAGTTCACCACGTCCTGCGACATCGCCAAGTCGGCGCTGGCCAAGGGCGGCATCCCGTACTCGAACGTGGCGGCACCGGCCGGCACGCTGGCCACGGTCAAGGTCGGCAGCACGGTGATCAACTCGTTCGAGGGCAGCGGGCTGTCCGGCGCCGATCTCAAGACCCAGAACGAGGCCTTCAGCAAGCAGCTGACGGAAGCGCTCAAGGCGGCGGCCTATCCGGCCAAGGCCGATCCGGCGCAGGTCAACGAGTTCATGGTGCTGGTCGTCCTCACCATCCTCGTGCTGTACGTGACGATGGTCTACGGCCCGATCGCGGCGTGGCTGGTCGAGCTGTTCCCGACCAAGATCCGCTACACCTCGATGAGCCTGCCGTATCACATCGGCAACGGCTGGTTCGGCGGCTTCCTGCCGACCACGGCCTTCGCCCTGGTGGCCCTGACCGGCGACATCTACTCGGGCCTGTGGTATCCGCTGGTGATCGCCGGCATGACCTTCATCCTCGGCTCGCTGTTCCTGCGCGAGACCAAGGACGTCGACATCACCCAGTAAGACCGCGCGGCGCGGCGATCGCCCGATCGTCGCGCCGGCCGACCGCAGCATGCGGAATGCCGTGGCGGCGTATGAACGACAATCCGCGCCCTGCACCACCCGACGCCGGCCTCGTGCCGGCGTCGTCCTTTCCGGCGGACTTCAGCGCCGGATCAGTCCGACCAGGGTGAGCAGCAGCAGTGCGCCGAGGAAGGCCTGCACGAGCCCGGCCAGCAACCCACCGCCGAGGCCGATGCCGAGCTGCGCGCCGAGCCAGCGCGCGATCAGCGCACCGGCCACGCCGACACCGACGTTGCCGGCCAGACCGAGGCCGTGCCGGCGCAGCACGAGTGCCGCGAGCCAGCCGGCGAGTCCGCCGGTGGCGAGGGTGAGCGCAATCGCCTGCAAGGTCATGCGGGAATCCTGTGTCCGGTTTGGAAAGTGCCGGTGCGGTCCGCTTCAGGCCGCGGGCGGCACCGGGGGCGGTCCGGCCTTGCGGCGCGCTTCGGCCTGCCGGCGCAGCTCGGCGAGTTCGGACGTGGCGATGATCTGGGTCTCCGGCCGCGCGCGGCTTTCGATGCGTACCGCGGCCAGCGACAGCACCGAGCCGAACAGGCTGACGAAGCCGAGCAGCAAACCGGTCGCAAGTACGCCCGGCGTCGAGGCGAGATAGGCGAGGACGAAACCGAATACAGCCAGTACGGGCCAGATCAGGCGCATGGGTGGCTCGAGTTCGAACGGAAGCCGTGGCGCCGGCATGATAACCGAGCCTCGCCCGTCTGCCGTGTCTCGGACGATGCGACGGGCCGACGGCAGGGTCTGCGCATGGATCACCGATTTCCTCCCGCCCGCCTGAAAGGGCGCGGCACCGCGAGCCGCATCGAGGGACGTTTCGAGACGACCCGGCGCGAAACCTTCGACGACGGCTGGGGCTCGCTCGCCGAAGCCGGCTTCGCCGCCGATGGCGCCCCGCTCGCGCCGCCGCGCACCACGGTCACGGTCGAGCGGGCGCGCCGGATCATCACCCGCAATGCCTCCCCGGATGTTCCGTTCGAGCAGTCGGTCAACGTCTACCGCGGCTGCGAGCACGGCTGTGCGTACTGCTATGCGCGGCCATCGCATGCCTACCTGAACCTGTCGCCGGGTCTCGATTTCGAGACGCGCCTGTTCGCCAAGACCAATGCGGTCGAACGCCTGGTCGAGGAACTCGCCAGGCCGGGTTATCGCTGCAGCCCGATCAATCTCGGCGCGAACACCGACCCGTACCAGCCGATCGAGCGCACGCAGCGGCTCACGCGCGGCGTGCTGGATGTGTTCGCGACTTGCCGTCATCCGTGCACGATCGTCACCAAGAACGCTCTGATCGAGCGCGATCTCGATCTCCTGCAGTGCCTCGCGCAGGAAAGGCTGGTGTATGTATTCGTCTCGGTCACAACGCTCGACAACCGGCTCGCGAGCCGCCTCGAACCGCGCGCCAGCGCGCCGCATCGCCGGCTCGAGGCGGTCCGTACGTTGAATGCGGCCGGTGTGCCGTGTGGCGTGCTGGTCGCACCGATCATTCCGGCGCTGACCGATGCGTGCATGGAAACCATCCTCGAACGCGCCGCCATGGCCGGTGCGCCCTGCGCGGGCTATACCCTACTGCGCCTGCCGCATGAGCTTCGCGAGCTTTTCGGCGAATGGCTCGAGGCCCATGTTCCCGAGCGTGCCGCGCATGTGCTGAGCGTACTGCGTCAGATGCGCGGCGGGCGCGACAACGACCCGCGCTTCGGTCATCGCATGCGCGGCCAGGGCGAATTCGCGGCATTGATTCGTCAGCGCTTCGCACTCGCCGTGCGCCGGCACGACCTCGCGCGGGTGGGCCAGCTCGATCTCGAGTGCAGTCGTTTCGTGCCGCCGTCGCTGCCGTCACCGCAAGGCGCGCTGTTCTGACGGCACCCGCCGATCGCCGCGACGGCAGATCGGGCCATGCACTGCAAGCAGCGGAGAAGCGTCGGGCCGCTCAGCCCGTCGGCGCCGCGTAAAGCGTCTCCGCGCGCTGGAACAGCACCCAGCTCGTCGCGATGTACTTGTCGCCGCCCTTGGGCATGTTGCCGCGGTGCGTATGCGTGAAGCCGGCCGGCGCGATCAGCAGGGAACCGGTGTGTGGCGTGATCAGGCGATCCTGGTAGAGGAACTCGGTGCCGCCCTCGCCGAAACCGTCGTTGAGATACGTTGTCCACAACACCACGCGATGCAGCGTTTCGCCGTGGTCGAGCTTCGGATACTGCTCGCTGTGCCAGTACGGATAGCCGCCTTGGTCGGCGACGTACTTCTGCAGGTTGATCTGGCCCGGCCGGAACACGCGGTTGATCAATGCATCGAGCAGGCGATCCTCGAGCCCCGCGACACGCTGCGCATCGAGCGCGACCAGCTCGCCGGTGGCCGGATCCGGCATCTGCAGGTGCAGCGGCGCGAGCGCGAGGTGCGGATACGTGCGCACGTAATGGCGCAGGGCGCCGAGCACCGCACCGTTCAAGGTGCGCTCGACATCCGCCCATTCCGGCTTGCCGGCCAGGCGGATGTCCCAGCTGTCCTTGAGCTTCACGTTCACGCCGCCACCGGTCTCGCCGCGGCGGGCCTGGCCGGAGGCTTCGAAGCGCTCGATCACCGCGCGACAGAAGGCCAAATCGAGCGCGTCCGGGTAGACCTCGATGAAATCGCGCGACGGTGCAGCACTCATGCACGGTCCTCCTCGACGAGTGGCTCGGCCGATGGCGAATCGCCGACCGCGCGCGGATCAGCGAACGCGGCGCGCAGGCAAATCACGCCATCGCGACGCACTTCAGGCCGTCGCATCGTGGTCGAGGTGATAGCGCGTGGCCAGCTCGACCTCATTCTTAGAGCCGAGGAACACCGGCACGCGCTGATGCAGCTTGCCCGGCACGACGTCGAGGATGCGCTGACGGCCCGTGGTCGCCGCACCGCCGGCCTGCTCAATGATGAAGGCCATCGGATTGGCCTCGTACATCAGGCGCAGCTTGCCGGGCTTGTCCGGATCCTTGCGGTCCCACGGATACACGAAGATGCCGCCGCGCGTCAGGATGCGATGCACGTCGGCGACCATCGACGCGACCCAGCGCATGTTGAAGTCCTTGCCGCGCGGGCCTTCCTTGCCGGCGAGCAGCTCGCCGATGTAGCGCTGCATCGGCGCTTCCCAGAAACGCTGGTTGGACATGTTCACCGCGAACTCGCGCGTGTCGGCGGGGACCCGCACGTCGCGCTGGGTCAGCACGAAGCTGCCGAGTTCGCGATCGAGCGTGAACACGTGCGTGCCGCGGCCGACCGTGAGCACCAGCAGCGTGCTCGGGCCGTACACCGCATAGCCGGCCGTGACCTGCTGCACGCCCGGCTGCAGGAAATGCTCGGCGCGCGCCTCGGTCACGCCGTCCGGGCACTTGAGCACCGAGAAGATCGTGCCGACCGAGATGTTCACGTCGATGTTGCTCGACCCGTCCAGCGGATCGAACAGCAACAGGTAATTACCCTTCGGATAGACGTCCGGAATCGGCTGCGGCTCGTCCATTTCTTCGGACGCGCAGCCGGCGAGATGACCGCCCCACGCGTTCGCCTGCAGCAGGATCTCGTTCGAGAGCACGTCGAGTTTTTTCTGCGCCTCGCCCTGCACGTTGCCGGTGCCCGCATCGCCGAGCACGCCACCGAGCGCACCCTTGCCCACGGCGATCGAAATGCGCTTGCAGGCGCGCCCGACGACCTCGATCAGCAGACGCAGATCGGCATTCAGATGCGGGCCCGCGCGCTGCTCCTCGATCAGGAACTGGGTGAGCGAAATCGATCTCATGGATGCGTCGGCTCCGGCAAAAATAGCAACGGTCGCGGATTGTCGGCCGATGCCCGGCGCGTGTCCACGCGCGCGATGCCGCGCGGGCGGGCTGATGTGGCAAGGACATGAAACGGATGAGGATTGCCGGGATCGAACCCGCGCGTTGCATACTCACCGAGACCGCCGAACACGGTAGATGGATCGTGGCCCTCGCACCCGTATTCGGGTCGGGCGCGTCGCGAAGGCGCCGTCAAACATGGAGTCAGCTGACATGCCAAACCACATCGCCCTGATCTGGCACCGCTGGACATGGCGCCTACGCCGTCTCCTGGGCTTCAGTCGTCAGCGGCCGGACCGCACGGTCATCTACGGCATCCACGGCCAGGATGCCGAGGGTAACTTCATCCACTTTCTGGTCGCCCGAAAGCCCCTGCCAAACTCCAGCCATCGAGCGGACTGATCACTCCAGGCCCGCCACAATCGAAGACACGCGTGTAGACCGGCGTCGTGCGCACGTCCTTGTGATCGTGCAGTGCCTGCACAGTGCGGATGTCGCAGCCGGATTCGAGCCGAAGTGTTGCGTGGCAATGTGCAGCGTGTGTGCCGACACGGGCTTGTCGATGCACGCCACGCACCGCCCTTAGCGCAGCGCACGGGCCAGGACCGCGCGAACCGCACCCTGCGAAAGGACCGTGGGCAACCGCTGCGAGCACCGCGTGCGGGGCCATCGCCCCAAGGCCGGCCAGCCTCCCGGTTGTGCGTATCAACCAGCCATCAGGCCGCCTCGCCATCTGCCCGCCTCACCCCAGAGGTTAGGTGTCCAGTCATGACGGTTAGGGAGTTAAATAAGCTGACTCTATCGTCAGGGCGGCGGCGTCAGCGTTGGTGAGCTGCTTGCACTCACCGGTGATAGGGAAGCAGTTACTTTGGCTGGCAATGGCTTTATTCTCATTGGCATGAGTTTGCCCCACATTGCACCCTGTAGGCACATTTTCGCGTAACTTTCAATATTAGTGGATTATGCGATAGCCATGCTCTGGGTCGCCTGTGGCTCAGAGGCTGCCACAAGTCCAGGGTCTAGTTCCGGGCAGCGGCGGTTACATTTGCAGTATAGTTATCTGGTCGTATTGGGCTGGCTTTGCGTCCAGTCGTTCTCGGTCAAGCACTAAACATTTCATCCGCGCGGGTCGGCGCCGAGCGCAGCTTAATTCATGCTTAAGGCATCAAATGGGCACCACATTCGTCGGTATCAAACAAAATGGTTTTTGGGTGCATGACAGCCTGCTGGAGCTGTGGCTCCGTATGGCCGCTCTTCACATCGAGGACACATTAGATAAGCAATCACTTGCCCATTCCATACGCAATGAATGGCTTCTTGCTTCACGAGGCTACTTCAGTGGCAGTGTGCCGTTGAACCTCGAAGAAAACATTTCCACATCCGAAGGCAAAGCGTTAGTGGTAAACGCATTCGAGTCCTTAATTTCGGAGTTGGAGGCAGCTCCTGCGATCCTCCATGAAGGAGTAATTAATCTAATGGGTTTCGATGGTGTGTTCCTTGAAGGAATTGAATCTTATAGGCTTATAAGTATAGGCGAATCGTTGATGCAATTAATCAATGGCGTGAAGTTTGCCGGGCCAGAAGATTCATCGTTTATACCCGGAAACACATCCCACAAAAAGTAATATCAGATTGAATTGTCGTTGTTGAGAATCGCGCTTGTTGCTGTCATAGCAGTTTACTTGCTCTGGGCGCTTGCCTTCCCTTTACTCAATCCGTTGCTTGCGAACAATTCAGCGAGTTTCTGGACTGTTTCTTCGGGCATCTGCTTCTTCATTGGCACGGCCCGTCTGCTTGGCCTCATTGAGGTTTGGGAGCATATTTAAAGCCTAACCCTTCATTCGAACAGCCCTGCGGCGGAGAGCCGTCGGCGACCGTTCAATTCCAACGTCAGAGTGCATAGCTGACCCTGATCCATCCATAGAGCGCCGCGGGAGACGCAGATGAAACGAGTCACTGGCATTGGCGGTGTTTTCTTCAAGGCGAAGGATCCCAAGGCCCTGGGCGAGTGGTATCGGACTCACCTCGGCATGAATGTCAAAGAGTGGGGCGGCGTCGCCTTCCGCTGGGCTGAAGACAACCCGGGCGCCAGGGGCACGACGATCTGGAGTCCGTTCAAGGAAGACACGTCGTACTTTGCGCCGAGCACGTCGAGCTTCATGATCAATTACCGGGTAGCGGACCTGCACGCGCTGCTCGCCCGGCTCCGGGAAGAAGGCTGCGCCGTGGACGAGAAGGTCGAGGAATCCGAGTACGGCAAGTTCGGCTGGGTGATGGATCCCGAAGGCAACAAGCTCGAGCTTTGGCAGCCGCCGGAGGGCAGTTGAGCTGCCTTCCGGCCTCGTGCGTCAGCGGTGCGCCTAATTCCACGGTCGAGACGAGCGCCAACGGCAAGTCGCCCTGGCCCGCCAAGCGGGCACGTGGCTCATCTCATCTGTGGCGGCCAGGGCGCCTCGCTTTCGGACTTGCCGCAATTCGATCGTTGGACGTCACAGGGCGAGCGCGGCGTGACAACGCGCCCTGCATGAGCCGTGGAGCGACAACTTCCCCACCTCCACGTCGTACCCGCATGGGTGCTATGGCCTGCACCTGTTCGTGGCTCGCCCACGCCTCCTCGGGGCGCTGCAATTCGGTGCCGTGCGATGGCTACTGGGCTTGCTGTTCGGCTTCACGGCGGCCATCGCCCTGGGTTCTGTCTCGGCGCAGTCCGTCGCCGCGTTGTATTTCGGCGTCTACGTTCCGCTACGCGTCATCGAATGGTTCATCCTGGCGGCGCTGCTCTCGCGCGGCGTGGTTGGCCTGCACAGTCTGGTCCGCAGCCCCCGGGCCTGGCTCTGGGTGCTGGGTGGCATCGCGGTATCGTTCGCCACCGACCTGGCATCGCCCGAAGGCATGGCTGGTCGGTTCTGTGTCGGTCGATGCCTTTGCTAGGCCAGATCCGTGCGGTCCAACCTCGAGTGCAACGGAATGCCCTCGAAGCCACGCATTGGGCATGCGTGCGAGCTTCGCTCTCCAGCGCCGGTCGACTCCAACGACAGGCGCCATGCGTGACTGATCGGAGGCTGTCTTGAACTACGCAGCAGCAGCAGTTGCCACGGGGCTGATAGCAGCTCTGCACATCTACATCATGGTGCTCGAGATGTTCCTTTGGAACACGCCCAAGGGAAGGCAGGTCTTTGGGCTGTCCCCCGAGTTCGCGGTAGCGTCGAAGGTGCTCGCCGCCAACCAGGGCCTGTACAACGGTTTCCTGTCCGCGGGCCTGATCTGGGGAATCCTGCTGGGTGTGGCAGGAGCCCCCATCAAGATCTTCTTCCTGGCGTGTGTGGTGGTGGCGGGCGTCTTCGGGGGAATCACCGCAAACAAGAGGATTCTCTTCGTCCAGGGGTTGCCAGGGGCCATCGCCCTGATCCTGGTCCTGCTGTCCAGCGGGTCGGGTACTTGAACGGGAATAGGGGGAGCGTGTCTCGGTGATCATGCGCATCGAACTCGACGATCTAACGAGAGCCGAAGTGCACCGGCTTCTCGAGGAACACCTGCGGCACATGCACGAGCTGTCGCCACCCGGGAGCGTTCATGCTCTCGACCTGAGCAAGCTGCGCTCGCCTGACATCACGTTCTGGACGGCTTGGGAGGGAGACACTCTGCTCGGCTGCGGCGCGCTGAAGGAGCTGGATGCGGCCCATGGCGAAGTGAAGTCCATGCGCACGCCGGCGAGCCTGCGCCGCCGTGGCGCGGGCCGGGCCATGCTGGCGCATATCGTCGCGGAGGCGCGGCGTCGCGGATACGCACGCCTCAGCCTCGAGACGGGCGCGTTCGAGGCATTCAAGCCGGCCCAGCGCCTGTACGAAAGCTTCGGCTTTGCTTACTGCGGCCCGTTCGCGGACTACGTGGAAGACCCGAACAGCGCCTTCATGACCAAGGTCCTGTCATCCGGCCCGGAATGACCTGAGCTATCGCCAGGCCGCTTCACGACCCCATCAGGTCGTCGGGCGCGCCCGGATCACGAGCCGCCATACTGACGACACCATGCTGATCCACGGAAGTTGCCATTGCGGAAACATCCGATTTCGCCTGCAGTGGGCGCCGGAACCGGCCACGATGCCCGCCCGGGCCTGCACTTGTTCCTTCTGTGTGAAACACGGCGGCGTGTGGACATCCTGTCCGACGAGCTCGTTAGTACTCGACATCGCGGAGCCCGCGAATGTCGCCAGGTATTCGTTCGGTACGCACACGGCGAGCTTCCATGTCTGCACCCGATGCGGCGTCGTGCCGGTGGTGACCAATGAGATCGAAGGTCGTGTCTACGCCGCGGTCAGCGTGAATGCGCTCGAAGATGTCGTTCCTTCGATGCTCGGTCGCGCGACGTCGAGCTTCGATGGCGAAGGGCAGGAAGATCGTCTGGCGCGGCGCAAGTGGAACTGGATCCCGGAGGTTCGGTTCGTCACGGCTGGCGACGTCTGACCTCGTCCGCCAGTCCGCCTCGGCACGCTCGCGTCATCGAGCCGGTCCGCGCGATCCCCATCGATTGGCTGTGTCCCGCCGAGAGGGCGCAACGTTCTCGGATGCCTTGGTCGCTATGCCGGCAGCTTGCGTCGGATGGCCCGGCCGGTACTCGCGGGTACATCCGCGCAGGCGGTGGCGACGCCACCGATGACCGACATGGCCTTGGTACGCCTCGACGTGGACCTGATCTACGCCGACCGCTTCGAGGACTGAGCGGCTCGCCGCCACTTCCCGGGCGCCGCCCACCCTGCTGCCACCAGGCTGGCAGCAGGGTGGATGCAGACTGCCGGGGTGCGATCCGCACAGTTCATGGAGCCCGAGTGTCATGCTGAACCCGAACGTCCCCGCCTGGTTCGAAATCCCGACTGCCGATCTCGACCGCGCCCAGCGCTTCTACGAAACCGCCCTCGGCCAGCCGCTGCAGCGCGAGAACTTCGGCGGCGGCGAAATGGCCGTACTCCCTTACGGCGGCAAGCCGTATTCGAGCGGGGCGCTGATCCGCATGCCGCAGTGCGAGCCCGCGTTCCAGGGCACCGTGGTCTACCTGAGCGTGGCGGACCTGCGCCCAGTGCTCGAGCGCATCACCGCGCAGGGCGGCGGCATCGTCGTGCCGCGCACGGCCTTGCCGGAGGGCATGGGCTTCTTCGCGCAGTTCCGCGACTGCGAGGGCAATCGCGTCGGCCTCTGGTCGCCGGTGTGAGCGGGCCGCGCTGGCGTCACGGCCGGCTAGCCGCCACCATGCCGGGATGCGCCGTGCCGACCGCCTGTTCCTGATCATCCATGCCCTGCGCGGCCGACGTACCGCGTTGACCGCGCAGGGGCTGGCCGAGACGCTCGGCGTTTCGCCGCGCACGGTGTACCGCGATGTGGCCGATCTGCAGCGTTCGGGCGTGCCGATCGAGGGCGAGGCGGGCGTGGGCTATGTGCTGCGCCACGGCAGCGACATTCCGCCGCTGATGTTCGATGCTGCCGAACTCGAGGCGCTCGTCGTCGGTACGCGTTTCGTGCGTGCCTTCGCCGGCACGCGGCTCGCGCGCGCGGCACAGGCCGCGATGCTGAAGATCGATGCGGTCCTGCCCGAGGCACTGCGCGCCCGCACCGAGCGCTCGCGCGTGCTCGCGCCCGATTGGGGCCAGCGCGATGAGATCAAGGCGCGTATCGATGTGCTGCACCAGGCGATCGCTGAGCGACGCATGCTGCGGCTCGACTATGCCGATGTCGAGGGGCGTGCCTCGCAGCGTGAGGTCGAGCCGTTGTGCCTGGCATTCTGGGGCGGTGCCTGGACACTCGGTGCCTGGTGCCGGTTGCGCGGCGATTTCCGCAGCTTCCGGCTCGATCGGCTCGCCGCGGCGCAGGCTACGGGCGAGGTTTTCGAGGAGAGTCCGTCGCGCAGTCTGGCTGCTTATCTCGCCCGGTCCGGCGCAGACCGGGACATAGGCTGAGGGATGCGGTGAAGGCATTTCCGCGACGGCGACATCCGTCGCGGCATGAAACACACAAAAAAGACGCCGGGGCGGAATGACCGCGCCCGGCGTCGAAATATCCCGAAACTGTCTTGATTTCTTGTTGGCGAATCAGAACTTGTAGCCGACCGACACGCCGTAGACCAGCGGATCGATGTTCACGGTGCCGATCTTGGCGCCGTTGAGCTTGGCGGTGGAGTCGATATCGGCCCAGCGCGCATCGACCTGGATCAGCCACTTGTCGTTAACCGGGAAATCCACGCCCACGTGCGCGGCGAGACCCCAGGAGCTTTCAAGGCCGAGATGCGTACCGGCGATCGGGCCCTTCTCATGAATGTTGAAGAAGGTGGTGTAGTTCAGGCCGATGCCGACGAACGGGCTGATGCCGTTCGGATTGAAGTGGTACTGCAGCGAGACGACCGGCGGCAGGTGCGACACTTCGGCAGCCTTCACGCCGTTGAGCTTCACGTCGTGCGTGAACGGCAGCGCGGCGAGGACTTCGATGCCGAGGTTCGGGGACAGGAAGTACTCGGCCTGGATGGTCGGCTTCGCATCGCTGCCCACCTCGCTGTCGAGCGTACCGGCGAGCGTGCCGTTGTCCGACTTCGGATTGACGTTGTGCACGCCGACCTTGAGGACGATGTTGCCGGCATCGGCGGCCTGGGCGAGACCACCGAACAGCGCGAGGACGGCGCCGGCGATCAAGGTGCGGGAAAGTTTCATGGACGGGGCTCCGTTGTGTGTGTGTGGATTTGCGGGCGCATCTTTCGTGCTTTGCGCCACCGGAACCTTGATCGAAGTCAACCCCATGACAGATTGCGACAGCTTGCCGCAGCGTGGCATCGCTCCTGCATCAGCGCTCCGCCGGGTCGACTTCCCGTCGCATTTCGCGCTTGCCCTGGCGCTCGGCGGCGGTGGACGGGCGGCGCCTCATCATCCAGCAACATGGAAAATGAGAGAATGGAGCCCCGCCGGACGGGACTCCGTACGCACGGATCGCGGGCGAAAGGGTGAATCCTGAGGAGGGTCCGAACAAGGCCATCCTGGACTTGCCAGCCCGCGCCGGATCCGGATCTGGCGCGGGCCTGGATTCGACTACGCCACATCCAGCGTGTACGCGCTCGATGCGCGGCGCGCCGCCCCTGGCACGCGGAACCTCGGAACTTGCCCGGAAGTTCCCTAGTGGCGGCAGTCGATGACGTTGCCCGCCGCGTCGTAGCAGGTGCCGGTGTGCGATACGCCCTCGCCCTTCTTGGCCGTGGTCTGGCCCTGATAGGCGTTGCCGTTCGCACCGGTGGCGCTGGTGGTGTGCGTAGCGCCATGACCGCTCGCGTACTGGGTATTGCCGTCGTAGTGGCCACCGCTGGCGCCGGTCGCGCTGGTCGTCCGCGAGCCGCTGACGGTGCCGTCCGCAGCACGCGTCGCGCTACCCTGGCTGGTCGCCGTGCCGCCGTTCCTCCCGGTGGCGGTGAATCCGGACTGATGACTCGCCGACCCGTCGGCATTGCGCGTCGAGCGGCCCGCGCGCGTGGCGCTCTGACCCGCGGCGCCCTGGGCGGTGAAGCCGGAGGCATGCTCGACACGGCCGTCATTGTGGACCGCGGTCGCACCGGCACGTGCCGCGTGTCCGCCGTTCGGGCCACGCACCGCGCCACCGCTGGCGACCACGGCATCGCTGCCGGCAGTCACGCCGCCTGCGGCATTCGCATGGGCGCCGTGCACTTTCGCGCGGCCGGCAGCCTGGGCATTGCTCCAGCCGGGATTTGCGGCCGCGAGCAGGACGAGGGAAATCGAAATCCACTTGTTCATCGGTTGGCTCCGTTGGGGAAGTCGAGGGATCGAAGGAGGAACGGCGGGCATCAGAGGTCGTCGTGGAGCAGGGTCGCGAACGCGTTGCGCAGGCGCTCGGCGCGTTGCAGCCGGGCTTTCAGCGCGCCACGCAGCGCGGCCTGCGCTGCCGGATCGAGGGATTCGTAGAACGCCAGCCTGCGTTCGTGCAGACGACGGGCCGCGGCGAGGTACGCGTCGATCTGCTGATCGGCTTCGCGGCTGAAGCCGCGCAGATCCGGTGCGGGCTCGTCGAGCAGGCTCTCGAGCCGCTGTATGCGATCGTGCAGCGTGCGTCGGGCGGTGTCGCGCAGCTCGGCGGTTTCCTGGCGCAGGGCTTCCCACTGGCTGGCCTGGGCACCCCCGAGGCCGAGCGCTGCGGCGCTGGGTGGCGCGAACGGACGCACCGGCGGCAGGGCAGCCATCGCACCGGCGGTCAGTCCGGTGGCGAGCAGGGCGGCGAACAGCAGCGTGCGGACCTTCATGTCGGTACTCCGTGCGAAGCAGCCGGGCTGGCTGCGGCGCCACGATCGCAGGGAACCGTCAACCGGCCGTGTCACGCAAGCGCCCGATTGCGAACGGATGTTGCGCCATCGCGGTCTGGAAACATCTGCTTACGATTCGCTGCAGATCGGCGACTTGCCCGCACCGCCCGTCGGCTGCGCACAATGCCGGCATGAGCACGTCGCCTCCGCCGCATCTGCTCGTCGTCGACGACGACGCCCGCCTGCGCGATCTGCTGCAGCGCTATCTCGAGTCGCAGGGCTTCGTCGTGCACGCGGTCGGCGACGGCCGCGAGCTGGACCGCGAACTGGCGCGTCGTCATGTGGACCTGATCGTGCTCGACCTGATGTTGCCCGGCGAGGATGGATTGAGCCTATGCCGCCGCCTGCGCGGCCAGGGCGTGGATACACCGATCGTGATGCTGACCGCGAAGGGCGACGAGATCGATCGCATTGTCGGTCTTGAGATCGGCGCGGACGACTACCTGCCCAAACCCGGTAACCCGCGCGAGCTGGTCGCACGCATCCGTGCCGTGCTGCGGCGCGGCCGCCCGCCGGTCGGCGCGCCGCGCGCGGAGGGCGAGCGCACCGCTTTCGGCGCGTTCGTGCTCGATCTGGCGACGCGCGAGCTGCGCCGTGACGGCACGCCGGTCCGCCTAACCACTGGCGAATTCGCCGTGCTCGCCGCACTCGTGCAGCGCCCGCGTCAGCCGCTCACGCGCGACCAGCTGATGAGCCTCGCGCGCGGTCGCGAACACGAGGCCTTCGACCGCAGTATGGACGTGATGCTGAGCCGTCTGCGCCGGCTGATCGAGGACGACCCGAAGAACCCGCGCTGGCTGCAGACCGTGTGGGGCCATGGCTATGTGTTCGTGCCGGATGCCGTGGCATGAACTTCTGACCCGAACGGCTCTATCCGCGTCTCGTGCTACTGCTCGGCGGTACCGCAGCGCTGATCGTGCTGCTCGGTCTCGGCATCCTGCGCCTGACGTCGAGCGAGCTGACCGCACGCCATACCGCACGCAGTCTCGCGACCCAGGTCGCCGCCGCGGACGCGCTGCTCGCGACGCACGAGCCGCAGGCGGCGCGCCGTCTGACCGCGCTCGGTCTGGTCCTTGCCGGGGAGCCTGCGCCGGCCGCGCGCCGGCGGCTCCTGATCTTCGGTGGCATCGAGGCACGCCTGCGCGAATACCTGCCGGGCCG
This sequence comes from uncultured Rhodanobacteraceae bacterium, assembly GCA_964471815.1. GTDB lineage: Bacteria > Pseudomonadota > Gammaproteobacteria > Xanthomonadales > Rhodanobacteraceae > Tahibacter. Next base: position 3,974 of record CAYYHP010000028.1, on the reverse strand, counting down.
CGAGCTGTACGTAAACCAGACCCCGGAGCCGATGCTGTGGGTCGCTGCCACTCCACCTGCGGCTGGCTGGATCGGCGTGCCGCTGGTGCCGCTGCGGGCCTCGTTCGCCAATGCCGCGGTCGTTGCACTGATCGCCGGCCTCGCGGTCGTGCTGCTCGCGGCCGCCCTCTATGCGCGCAGCCTGTCGCATCCGCTACGCCGGCTGGCCCAGGCCGCACCGGAGATCGCCGCCGGCGCCCGGCCGCCGCCGTTGCCCGCGAATGCCGTGCGCGAACTGCGCGACCTCGATGCGGCGCTCGCGCGAGCCGCCGCGGACGTGCGCGCGGCCGCGCGCGACCGCGAGATGATGCTCGCCGCGCTCTCGCACGACATGCGCACGCCGCTCGCACGCCTGCGCCTGCAGCTCGAGCTTGCCGACGCGCTCGATCCGGCCGCACGGCGTGGCATCGAAACCGATCTCGACGAACTCGAAGCCCTGACGGGCCAGTTCATCGACTACGTGCGCGACGGTCGCGACGAGCCGAGCGAGGACGTCGATCTCGTCGCACTGGTACGCACCCTCGCGAGCGCGTCACGCGTGCAGCCGGCCTGGCAAGTCGAGGCACCGCCCGCCTTGCACTGCCGCGGCAAGCCGCTCGCCCTGCGTCGCGCGGTCGCGAACCTGATGACGAATGCCGAACGCCACGGCGCCGCGCCGCGGCAGGTGGTGCTGCACCGCGAGGGTGATCGTGCCGTGCTGCGCATCATCGATGCCGGCCAGGGCGTGGCCAGCGATCTGCTCGCGCGGCTCGGCGAACCGTTCCGGCGGGGCGATGCCGCGCGCGGCGGCCCGGGCAGCGGGCTCGGCCTGGCGAGCGTGCGCCGCGTCGCCGCCCAGCACGACGGCCGGCTCGCGTTCTGCAATCGCCGCGAAGGCGGTTTCGAGGCGAGTCTCATCCTGCCGCTCGCCAGTTGATGCACGTCGGTCAGACGTCGCCGTCGGCGAGCCAGCCTTCCCCGTTGCCGCGCTGGATCACGCGATCCGCGGCGAGCACCTCGCCGGCCGGGATCGACGGCTGACCGGCGAGCCGCGCGTACAGCGGCGTGAAGTCCGGGCGCGTGGCCTCGAACAGCTGCAGGTAGTCGTCGATGACGAAATAGGTCTTCTGATACGTGTCGATGCGGTAGCGCGTGCGCATCACGCGCTCGAGGTCGAAGCCGATGCGGTTCGGCGAGGGCGATTCCAGGCAGTGGATCGATTCGCCCTTGGAACTCAGGATGCCTGCGCCGTAGATGCGCAGGCCCGCACTGCTCCGGATCAGGCCGAACTCGACCGTGTACCAGTACAGCCGCGTCAGGTTGACCAGCGCCTCGCCGCCGAGCCGTGAAGCCTTCACGCCGCCGGCGCCGTAGGCTTGCATGTAGTCGGCGAACACCGGATTCATCAGAAGCGGCACATGGCCGAACAGGTCGTGGAACAGGTCCGGCTCGCTGATGTAGTCAAGCTGATCCGTGCGGCGGATCCACCAGGTCACCGGAAAGCGCCGGTGCGCGAGATGCTCGAAGAAGGTCAGCTCCGGCAGCAGGCCTTCGACGCCGATCAACTCCCAGCCGGTCGCCCGGCGCAGCATCTGGTTCAGCTCGTCGAAGCGCGGGATCGCGTCCGGCGACATGCCGAGGCGCTCCTGATTCTCGACGAATTCCGGTGCCGCGCGATCGACGAGCAGCTCGCGTTGGCGGCGGAACAGCGTCGCCCAGACCGCGTGATCGGCTGGCGCATAGCTCGCCCACGGCTGCTCGATCACGGCCGTCGTATAGACCGGCACATAGCCTTTGTCGGTGAGCTGATGTTCGACGCGGCGCGGGGTTTCCATGCGGATCTCCTTCGGGGGCGGGAAGGGCGGTGTCGGCACGGCCGGGCGCGCGATCCGTCCGCGGCTGGCTCCGCGCACACTCTAGCGAGGACGGCGCGAAAGAAGCTTGCTTTATTGCGCTGATGGCGCGCTTGTGTGCAACATCATTTCGCTGGAATGGTGTAAGGTGAAATGAAATGCCATCGATCGATCTCGACCGGACCGACCTGCGCCTGCTCGCCGTGCTGCAGGCCGAGGGGCGCATCACCAATGCCGAGCTCGCCGAGCGCGTGAACCTCTCGCCTTCGGCGTGCCTGCGCCGCGTGCAGCGCCTGGAACAGGCCGGCGTGATCACCGGCTATGCCGCCCGCCTCGACCCGGCCACGCTCGGCCTCGGCCTGCACGCCTTCGTGCGCGCCCAGCTCGCGCGCCACGATGCCGAGACGATCGCGCACTTCGTCGAGCAGGTCGGGCAATGGGACGAGGTCGTCGCCTGTCATGCGCTGACCGGCGACATGGACTACCTGCTCGAGATCCACGTCGAGAACCTCGAACATTTCTCGCGCTTCCTGCTCGACCGCCTGCTCAACAACGCCGGCGTGGCGGACGTGAACTCGAGTTTCGTGCTGCGCAGCGTTAAGCGCGCGCAGGCCCTGCCGCTCGCCCATCTCGGGCATTGAGGGCTCCGCGCCGCACGCGGTGCCAGCCCGGCAGCGGCGTATCCGGGTACGCCGCCACCTCGGGATTCCGGCGTGACGTACCGCGCCATCACGGGGCGCAGGGCCGCCCGTCCAGCAGGCGTGATCATGTTCGGTTGTCGTGCGCCGCATGCTTGGCTGCTCGCCCCGCCGGCGATGCCGCGGTCCGCGATCGCGGCCATCCGGTCCGTCGCGGTACGCCGGCCCATCAGGAGTCGTCATGCCTCGTTCGTCATTCCGCCACCGCTACGCCTGCAGGGCGCTCGCGGCGCTGTCCGTCTGCGTCGTCCTGTCCGGCATCCCGGCCGCGCGGGCCGCGACCGTGCCCGCCTGGGTGCGGCCCGTACCGGTCGATTGCAGTCCCTCGCCGAACGGCACCACCCATGACGTCGGCCCGGGTTACGCGAAACAGAATCTCGCCGACGTGGACTGGAACGGCCTCGCCCCGGGCGACACCGTGCGCATCCACTGGCGCGCGGCGCCGTACCGCGAAAAGCTGATCCTGCGCAGCATCGGTACGGCGCAGGCGCCGGTCACGGTGTGCGGCGTGCGCGATCCTGCGACCGGCGCGCTGCCGGTGCTCGACGCGGCGAACGCGACCACGCGCGCCGATCTCGACATCAGCCCACCCTCGGCGAACTTCAGTTTCGAGGACTACGCGCTGCTGCTGGTGTTCCGCAACGACTACTTCAGCAAGCCGGCACACATCGAGATCAAGGGGCTCGAACTGCGTGGCGCGAAGGGCGGCGTGAGCTACACGGCGACCGACGGCTCGACACGTACCTACATCGACGGGGCGGCCTGCCTGTATGTCCAGGAAGGCGACGACATCCGCATCGCCGGCAACCGCATCACCGACTGCGACAACGGCGTGTTCACGCACAGCAATCCGGGTGAGGCGCAGGTCGTCCGCCGCTTCACCGTCGCCGGCAACGCGATCTATGCCAACGGCCGGGTGAATTCCTGGTACGAGCACAACCTCTACCTGCAGACGATGGATGTCGTCGTCGAATACAACTACATCGGCGCGCTGCGTCCCGGCGCACTCGGCGACAGCCTCAAGGACCGCTCGGGCGCGACGGTCATCCGCTACAACAACGTGGACTGCACGGCACGCTGCCTCGACCTGATCGAGCCCGAGGAGCACTGGGTGATGTTCAGCGCGGCTGATTACCTCGCCATCTTCCCGAATCCCGACCCGGCCGAGCTCGCCGCCGTGCAGGCGGCCGAACTGATCTACAAGACCACGCCGGTGCAGGTCTACGGCAACGTGATCCACAACCAGGCGAGCTACGGTTCCGCGCAGATGTTCAACTACGGCGCGGACAACTCACCGGACCACGCACGGCGTGCGCCGTATTTCTTCTTCAATAACACCGTCGTCATCCAGAGCGACCGCACCGGCCAGGGCGGCGGTGGCTTCTATTCGCTCGTGCTGTTCGAC